>JABDBW010000027.1 GCA_013288485.1 Bacteroidota bacterium | reverse complement strand
AATGAAGTTCGTTTCCTGATGTCCAGTAGCTGGTGTTTAAACTCAGGCGGTTCTGGCCTTTTGTGGTTAAAGTAGCATAGCCATATATGCTCGAAACGCGGGTATCATGCCGAAGCGTATCAGTATAAAAAGAGTATAAACCCGCGCCGCCTATCTCAATCCCGGTTTCGGGTGCTGAAGTAAGAATAGGGAGGTAGATAAAGCTGCTGCGCTTGCTGGTATCCTTATTAAAATACATGCGCCGGATAAATTTGGGTACAATGTTTTGCCCGTTAACCGACTGTAAACCTTCTGCAATACTAATTATAATAAGGAACGCTAAAACTTTTCTCATGAATGATATAGGGACGAAGATAAATTTTAAGAAATTGTTTGAGAAATTTAAAATTCTCTTTTCATCAAAATACCTACTTTTGCGCCTGTATCTATTTATATAAAAGATGAGTATTCCCAAAGGACCCGTATCTCAATTTATCGAAAAAAATTACCTGCATTTTAATGCCGCCGCGTTAATGGATGCTGCAAAAGGTTATGAAACCCATTTAGCCGAAGGCGGTAAAATGATGGTAACCCTTGCCGGGGCTATGAGTACCGCCGAACTGGGTATTTCGCTGGCCGAGATGATACGGCAGGATAAAATAGCCATCATATCATGTACAGGCGCCAACCTGGAAGAGGATATTATGAATTTGGTGGCGCACTCGCATTATAAGCGCGTACCTAACTATCGCGATTTGAGTCCGCAGGATGAATGGGACCTGCTGGAAAATCATTATAACCGCGTAACCGATACCTGCATACCCGAAGAAGAGGCTTTCAGACGTTTACAAAAACATATCCATAAATTATGGAAAGACGCCGATGATAGCGGTGAGCGTTATTTTCCGCACGAGTATATGTATAAGATGCTGTTAAGCGGCGATTTGGAACAGTATTATGAAATTGATCCTAAAAATTCATGGATGCTGGCTGCCGCCGAAAAGAACCTGCCGATAGTTGTACCCGGCTGGGAAGATTCAACCATGGGCAACATCTTTGCCTCATACGTTATAAAAGGGCAGATAAAAGCTGTTACTATGAAAAGCGGTATTGAATACATGGCCTGGCTGGCCAATTGGTATATAAAAAACTCGGCAGGCAAGGGTATTGGTTTTTTCCAGGTGGGAGGTGGTATAGCCGGCGATTTCCCGATATGCGTAGTGCCTATGCTTTACCAGGATATGGAGATGCCCGAGATACCTTTCTGGAGTTATTTTTGCCAGGTATCCGACTCCACAACTTCTTATGGTTCCTATTCAGGCGCCGTACCTAACGAAAAAATTACCTGGGGGAAACTGGACATCCATACCCCCAAATTTATTGTTGAATCAGATGCTACTATTGTTGTTCCATTGATATTTGCCTGGCTGTTAGGGCAATAAGCTTCCTCTAAATTTCCCCCTGTAGAGGGAAATTACCGGTGCTCAAAGTTCTTTTTCTTATTTATTTAGAATAATTATAAATTAGTTATTACTGTCATTTAGTTGTCAGCGATTATTTAATAAATTATACTTTTGTGGCTGAAAAATCCGATAAAAGCTGTAGTCTTTAATCAGTTTCAAAAACACTTATACAATTAATATTTAGCATCAATACACTTTATGAGAAGCATCTCATTAATTTTTAAACAATTTTCCGGATCGGTTCTACTGCTTGCCTGTTTTACTGTTTGGGGATTTTCTGCTAAGGCACAAGGCGACCCTGCAAAAGGCGAGGCCTTATTTAAATCCGTTGGTTGTACCGGTTGTCATAAGATCGATGTAAAGTTGACTGGCCCTGCCTTGGGCCCGGTCATTACGGAAGAAACCGATGATAAATTCTTAACGCACTGGATACAGAATAACCAGGCTTTAATAGCGGCCAAGGACCCGAAAGCGTTGAAGGTTTACAATGATAATGGCCAGGGGGCAATGTCTGTCTTCCCCAGCCTGTCAGACGGCGATGTGGCTAATATTATAGCCTATGTACGCGCCGACTGGAAAACTATGCAAGCCGCCAAACCGGCAGCAGCCGTAGGAGCCGTTGCTGCAGAAACAGGCCCGAGCGACCTGGTGGTTTTTTGCCTGATAGGCGTTATTGTGCTGGCGTTTATAATTATACTGGTATTAAATAGGGTTATAGCCACTTTAGAGCGGTTATTATCGAAAGGTGGCGTATCGTTAGTTGAAGAAGTAGTTAGCGAAGATGTTATTCCTGTTGACCGTTGGGCCACTGTAAAAAAGCTGGCAAAAAATAAAAAACTGGTATTCTTTATCCTGTTCTGTGGTACGTTTGCTTTAGGTAGCTGGACCTGGTTTGCTTTATGGAATACCAATGTGCACCAGGGTTATCAGCCGGTGCAGCCCATAAAATTCCCCCACGATCTGCACGCGGGCATCATGAAAATTGATTGCCAGTATTGCCATTCGGGCGCTTATAAATCAAAAAACGCGTCTATACCCTCATTAAACGTTTGTATGAACTGCCATAAGGTAGTTAAAACCGAATCGCCCGAAATACATAAAATTTACGATGCGCTGGGTTATGACCCTCAAACTACAAAATACGATAGTTCCAAAGCAAGGCCCATACAATGGATACGTGTTCATAACCTGCCTGATTTTGCCTATTTTAATCACTCGCAGCACGTAAAAGTTGGCGGCATAAAGTGTCAAACCTGCCATGGGCCGGTACAAACCATGAAAGAGGTTTACCAATACTCGCCGCTTACCATGAAATGGTGTATACAGTGCCATAAACGCACAGACATTAATATGAAAGGCAATGCCTATTATGAAAATATGATACAGGTGCATGACTTGATTAAAAGAGGCGTAAAAGTTACCCCGGCGCAATTGGGTGGTATTGAATGCGGCAAGTGCCATTATTAATTAAAAGAACTTAGCATAACAGTTTATAGTACAGCTTAAATGGATAGCAATAAAAAATACTGGAAAGGTTTAGAAGAGCTAAACAACACGCCAGAATTTGTTGAGAAAAATAAACATGAGTTCGCGGAACCTATTCCTATCGAAGATGTTTTAAGCGGAGAAGGTTTATTAGGCAAAACGCCCCGGCGCGACTTTTTAAAGGCGGTAGGCTATGGTGTGGGAGCGGTTACGCTGGCTGCCTGCCAAAGAGTACCTGTACATAAATCTATACCTTATTTAATTAAACCTGAGGAGATAACCCCCGGGGTAGCCAACTATTACGCGTCAACTTTTGAGGGCCATGCCATTTTGGTTAAAACCCGCGAGGGCCGTCCTATTAAAATTGAAGGCAATCCCAATGACGCTTTAGCAAAGGGCGGTTTAAGCGCTCAGGCCCAGGCATCTGTTTTGGATCTGTATGATGTTAGCCGTGTAAAGACGCCCATCCAAGATGGTGCTGAAAAAGAATGGAGCGACCTGGATGATTATGTTAAATTAGAATTAGCTAAAATTAAGGATGCGGGTAAAAAAGTGCGTATCGTATCATCAACTGTTACCAGCCCGTCAACACTGGCGGTAATTGCCGATTTTGTGGTCCAGTTCCCTGGTGCGAAACACGTTACTTACGACGCGGTATCATATACAGGTATTATACAGGCCAATCAAAATAGCTTTGGTAAAGCCGTATTGCCGCATTATCATTTTGACAAGGCTGATGTTATTGTAAGTTTCGGCGCTGATTTCCTGGGATCATGGATATCGCCGGTTGAATTTACCGCGCAATACGTACAAAACCGGAATAACAAATCGCTGCAAGGCAAAAAAATGTCGCGTCATATCCAGTTTGAAACGGGTATGAGTTTGGCCGGTACCAATGCCGACGTGCGTATTCCGCTTAAACCTTCAGAAGAAGGCATAGCTTTAATTAATTTATACAACGCTATTACAGGCACTTCGCTGTCGGGTACAAAAAAATTAAGCGATAACGCTACCAACAACGCTATTATACTTGCCGCGAAAGAATTACAGAAAGCAAAAGGCAAAGCGCTGGTAGTAGCCGGTACGAATGATGTTGCTGCACAAATATTGGTTAATGCCATAAACGCCGCTTTAGGCAGCTATGGAACTACCATCGACCTGGATAACAACTCAAACCAATATACCGGTAACGATGCCGACCTGGTTGAGTTTATTAATGAAGCCAAAACAGGCGATGTTGCCGCGGTATTATTCCTGAACGCTAACCCCGTTTATGATTATTATAATGCAAAAGAATTAACAGGCGCGCTTGCTAAAGTGCCGTTGAAAATATCTTTTGCCGATCACATGGACGAAACAGCCGCGGTTTGCAATGTTGTAGCGCCAAATCACCATTATTTAGAGTCATGGGGCGATGATAATGCGGTAGCAGGTTATTACACAGTATTACAACCAACTATTAACCCGGTATACAATACGCGCCAGGCCGAAGAAAGCCTGCTAATATGGTCGGGTAATACGGTACCTGTTTATTATACTTATGTTAGAAATAACTGGGACAAGACTATTTTAGCACAAGGCGGCCTATCGGGCCAGAAAGGCTGGGAAACCTTGTTGCAAACCGGCTTTATTAAAGCAGCCGGCAAGCCAGCGGGTTCTTATTCGTTTAGCCGCGACCTGAATGCTGTTGCGCAAACCATTTTGGCGCAAAGCGCGCAGTTGGCCGCTTCGGGCGATAGTAAAATGGAACTGCACCTGTACCAAACCGTAGCCATGCGCGATGGTAAACGTGCAAACAACCCGTGGTTACAGGAATTGCCTGATCCGGTATCCAAAGTAACATGGGATAACTTTGCCGCTATTTCATTAACCGATATTAAAAAATTAAACCTGCAGGAAGGCGACATAATTACTATTGATGTAAACGGAACTTCTATTGCTTTACCGGTATTATTGCAACCCGGCCAGGCCGAGGGTGCCATATCAGTGGCGGTTGGTTATGGCCGTGCAAAAGGCGGTGTGGTAATTGAATCGGGTGTGGGTAAAAATGCCTTTCCTTTCCATAGCTTCCGTAACGGTACTTTCCAAACAACCGGTGTGGCCGCAGTTTCGGCAACGGGCGATAATATAATTTTGGCTCAAACTCAAACACACCATTCGTACGAAGGCCGTAACAATATCCGCGAAGCATCATTTACCGAATACAAGAAAAATCCTTACAAAAACAGCGGTAAGGATGGCGCGCATAAAGATTACAAGAGTTTGTGGGAAGATTACAGCGACACAGAATATAAAAACTCACCGTACAACTGGGTAATGGCCATTGACCTTAACGCCTGTACCGGTTGCGGTGCCTGCGTGGTTGCCTGTAACGCCGAAAATAACGTGCCTGTTGTAGGCCGTGATGAGGTGCGCCGCCGCCGCGAAATGCACTGGATACGCATTGACCGTTACTACAGCTTTAACGAAGAAGGTAAAAGCATTACCGAAGAAAGAGAAATTGATAAACTGGCTAATTTAAATAATGTATCGGTTGTTCACCAGCCTATGCTTTGCCAGCATTGCGAACATGCACCCTGCGAAACAGTATGCCCGGTATTAGCTACCGTTCACTCGTCAGAAGGGTTGAACCACATGGCTTATAACCGTTGCGTGGGTACACGTTATTGCGCTAACAACTGTCCGTACAAAGTTCGCCGCTTTAACTGGTTTAACTACTGGAACGATTCGCGCTTTGAAAACTACCTGGCCGAGCAACATACCCAGTTAGTATTAAACCCCGATGTAACTACCCGTTTCCGTGGGGTTATGGAAAAATGTTCTATGTGTATACAACGTATACAGGCAGGTAAATTAAAAGCTAAAATTGAAAAACGCCCTGTTAAAGACGGCGATATTAAGGTGGCTTGCCAGCAAACATGCCCTGCCAACGCGATCGTTTTCGGTAACGGAAATGACCCGAACTCGGAAGTGTCAAAAGCATTAAGGAGCGAAAGAACCTATTATGTACTGGAAGAGTTAAACGTACAGCCCGGTATTGGTTACCAGGTTAAAGTTAGAAATACAACCGAATTAGAAGCTTAATATTTACAATAGCTATATATGGCATCTCATAAAGAATCGATAATAAGGGAACCACTGGTAACGGGTAAAGACATCACCTATGCCAAAGTTACAGAGGATGTTCTGTTCCCTGTTGAAAATAAACCTAATAAAGCCTGGTGGATAGGTTTTACGGTAGCATCATTGGGCGCGTGCCTTTGGGTGTTTGCCGTAAGCTGGACGTTTTGGTACGGTATAGGCTCATGGGGACTGAATAAAACAGTAGGTTGGGCCTGGGATATTACAGGTTTCGTGTGGTGGGTAGGTATAGGCCACGCCGGAACGCTTATTTCGGCCGTGCTTTTATTGTTCCGTCAAAAATGGCGCAACTCTATTAACCGGTCTGCAGAGGCGATGACCATCTTCGCGGTAATTTGTGCGGCTACTTATGTGGTTTGCCACATGGGCCGCCCCTGGATGGCTCTTTATTGCTTACCATTACCTAACCAATACGGTTCGTTATGGGTTAACTTTAACTCACCGTTGATCTGGGACGTGTTTGCCATCTCCACTTATTTTTCCGTATCATTACTCTTCTGGTACACAGGATTATTGCCTGATATTGCTACCATCCGCGACCGCGGAAAAGGCTGGTACCGCCGAGTATATTCTGTACTTTCCTTCGGATGGACAGGTTCGGTAAAAACCTGGCAGCGCTTTGAAACGGTATCGTTAATATTAGCAGGTATATCAACCCCGCTTGTATTATCAGTTCACAGTGTGGTATCAATGGACTTTGCAACATCCCTTGAACCGGGATGGCATACTACCATTTTCCCTCCATACTTTGTTGCCGGGGCCATTTTCTCAGGTTTTGCCATGGTGCAAACCTTGTTGTTGGTTACACGTAAGGTATTAGGCTTAGAGAACTATATTACCATGTTCCATATTGAATCCATGAACAAGATAATTTTGTTAACGGGATCAATTGTAGGCGTAGCTTATATTACGGAATTTTTTATCGCTTATTACTCGGGCGGAGAGTATGAACAATATACTTTCCTGAACAGGTTTATTGGCCCCTACTGGTGGGCAGGCTGTATGATGTATGGCTGTAACGTGCTCATGACGCAGGTAATGTGGTTCAAAAAGGTGCGTACCAATATCCCAATGTCATGGGTGTTATCCATTATCGTAAATATCGGGATGTGGTTTGAGCGCTTTGTTATCATTGTTACTTCGCTGCACCGCGATTATCTTCCGTCAAGCTGGGCCATGTTTTATCCAACCTGGGTTGATGTAAGCGTATTTATTGGTTCAATAGGCGTATTCTTTACTTTATTCCTGTTGTTTATACGGGTATTCCTTTCGATAGCGATGGCCGAAGTAAAACTATTGCTGAAAGAACAAAGCGAACAGGCCAAGCGTAAGGAACTGGAAGAAGGGCACCTTGAGGCAGAGAAAACGGCGTTCTACAAGAAAAATTTAATAAAATTTGATAGTGTTGAGGTATCAGAATACGAAAACGCATAAACTATGAGCAGCACGAAATTTATATTAGGCCTTTTTGACGACCCGGATGATATGATGCACGGGATTGACAAACTGCAAAAAAATAGTATCCCTATTTATGATGTGTATACACCTATGCCTATTCACGGCATTGAAGCAAAATTGGGTATAAAAGATTCCCGCTTAGGCTATGCGGCCTTTATGTTTGGGTGTTTAGGCGGAACAACCATATTTATTTTGATCTATTATTTCCTTGTACATGACTGGCCAATGAACATAGGCGGAAAGCCGCACTTTGCCGTACCCGATTTTATCCCGGCTACATTTGAATGGTCGGTATTATTTGCGTCGTTCGGAATGGGCTTCACGTTTTTTTATGCCACACACCTGTTCCCGGGCCGTGCGCCGCGGGTAATGGATTTCAGGGCAACCAACGACCGTTTTGTGATAGCTATTGACGCTAAAGGAAATATACCTCACGACGACATTACTAATTTACTAAAAGAAGCAGGAGCAGTTGAAGTTAAGCATAATGACAGAAAATATGTTAGCTATGAATAAATTTAGAATATTGGGTTTAGCGGTTATCACTATTACTGCATCGGTGTTAGTTACATCATGCGATAGTAAGCGTAGTACCGGTTGGGAATATGCCCCCAATATGTATGAACACATTGCCTTTGATCCGGATCAGAAAAACCCGAATTTTAAGGATGGTAAAACAGCACAGGTTCCGCCGGCAGGCACCACCCCTGTAGGATTTGTACGGTTTGATTACCCCGGCACACGTGCAGGATATGACCAGGCAAGTATAGAAGTAAAAAGCATGCTTGAGCAAACCCCGCAAAATTTGGCTGACGGAAAAGTGTTATTTGAACATTTTTGCTCTCCGTGTCATGGCATGACCGGGCAGGGGGATGGCTTGGTTGTACAACATGGCTTTCCGCCGCCGCCATCATACTCAAAAGGGCAGTCATCACGCGGAGGTGCGATGAAAGATCTTACTGATGGTAAAATATATCATACAATAACTTACGGTAACGGTGCTATGGGGTCATACGCTTCGCAGCTGGAACCGATAGAACGCTGGAAAGTAGTTATGTACGTTCACCATTTACAAACTTTATAAGAATTGAAATTTAATGGAAACTCCTAATAGTTTTAACGAACAATTTGAATTTAGCGGTAAAGCAAAAACCCGGAGCCTGGTAGCTATAGCTATAGGTGTTTTAGTGATTGCACTTGGATTTTTTACCGGTTATGCCGAGCGCACCTTTGCAAACTTATTACTAATGGGTTATTATTTTACCTGTGTTTGTATAGTGGGTGTAGTTTTTTGCGCCATACAATATGCCGCGCAGGCTGGGTGGTCGGCTTCGTTGCTGCGGATTCCGCAAACGTTTATAAAAGTGTTGCCTTATGCTGCCGTTCTCTTATTGCTGATCGTTGCAGCAGGTATTTATTTTACGCATCCTATAATTACCGAAGAAACCAGTAAGCATGTAACAGGCCCGTATTTATATAAAGAGTGGGCGCTAAAAGGTATTACCACGCCGGGCAGCGATGTTTACGATGCTAAAATTGCGGGTAAATCGGGCTACCTGAACATTCCTTTTTTCTTTATACGCTTATTAGGTTATTTGGGCGGCTACAGCATATTTGGATTGCTGCTGGTAAAATACTCGAACAATGAAGATGAGTTGGGCGGAATGTTTAACTACAAAAAGAGCTTTACCATAGCCTGCGCCTTTTTAGCGGTATTTGGTTTTACTGTACCCCTGTTCGCTTTTGATACCATCATGTCGTTAGACGCGCATTGGTTCTCTACCATGTTTGGCTGGTATAATTTCGCGGCCATGTGGGTAAGTGGTTTATCAGTAATGACGCTGCTGATGATCTATCTAAAAAAACAGGGATATTTTACATGGATAACCACTGACCATTTGCATAACATGGGCCAGTTCATGTTCGGCTTCTCAATATTCTGGACGTACCTATGGTTTGCCCAATACCTGTTGATGTATTATGCTAACATACCGGAAGAAGCCGCTTATTTTTATAAAAGATGGGAGCCCGAGTTTCAACCCTGGTTCTGGTTCAATATTGTTATAAACTTCCTTGCACCATTTTTAGTACTAATGGCCCGTGATTCGAAACGTGCCGTTGGCGTATTGCAGGCCGCCTGCGTTATTTTAATACTGGGCCACTGGTTGGATTACTTTATGATGGTTATGCCGGGTACGGTAGGCCCGCAATCGTACTGGTATACCGAGATAGGCTGGATAGAAGTGGGTACATTTATAGGATTTGCCGGGCTATTTAGCTTTTTGTTTTTCAATGCGTTAAGCAAAGTGAAATCGCTGGTGCCTAAAAATCACCCTTTCCTGCAGGAGAGTTTACATCATCACATATAATAATTGTTAAATTTGCAACACCATACAGAATACCAAATCACCAATATAATGGCATTCAAACGATTAATAACCTCTAAAAAAATACCTGCGTTCTTTGCCGCGTTTATGCTTTTGGGCACAAACCTGTTAATGGCGCAAACTGCAACTGCCGCCGATCCGGCTAAACCCGGTGTAGACTGGTTAAACGTGAGTTATTACGTATTACTTTTTCTTTTGCTCGCAGTATCAATAGCTATTGCAGGTAAAATATTAAAGGTTTACGACCTTACCCAGCAAATACAAGGTAAAAAAGGCATCAATTGGAATAATGTGATGGGTGTGGTTTGTATCCTGTTCCTTATAGTCGGCGGTATAGGCGCCTGGTGGGAATTCGCGGTACAGGGGGCTATGTCATTGCCCGAAGCTGCTTCAAAACACGGAGTTAAGATAGACGATATGTTCTGGACAACTACCGTTATTACCTTTATAGTGTTTGTTATTACCCAGGTATTGTTATTCACGTTCCTGTTCAGGTACAGGCACTCAGAAAAACGCAGGGCTTACTTTTTGCCCCATAATAATACCATTGAAAAGGTATGGACGATTATTCCCGCCATTGTGTTGACCGTACTGGTGATATTTGGATTTTTTACCTGGCAGGAAGTGGAGAACACTACCAATACTAAAGGCGATATAAACATTGATATTACCGGCCACCAGTTTGCATGGTATTTGCGTTACCCCGGCCCCGACGGAATATTAGGAAAGAAAAATTTTAGGTTAATTGGCGGCAGTAATGCATTAGGTATTGATTATACAGATAAAAACAGCTTTGATGATCTGAGTGCCGATACGTTGGTATTGCCCGTGAACAAATCAATACGTATAAACATTTTTGCCCAGGATGTAATTCATAGCGTTTATATGCCTCACTTCAGGGTACAGCAAAACGCGGTACCGGGATTGCCAACCTTTTTCAAATTTACGCCAACCATTACCACAGCAGAAATGCAGAGAAAAGTGGAAGACCCTAAATTTGAATACCTGCTTTATTGCAATAAAATATGCGGAGGCAGCCACTATAACATGCAAAAAGTTGTACGCGTAGTTACGCAGGGCGAATACAACCAATGGATAGCCAAACAAAAACCTTACTTAACTTACCAGTTAAGGCAGGAATTAAAATTGGCGGCAGCAGCAGATCAGAAAAAAAGTATTTCACAAAACACGTTAGCGTTAAACAATTAATTAGCGATTATGTCAACAGCAGCAGTTCACGATCACGGGGTAGTACATCACGAAGAGGGTCACGAACACCATCCTAAAGCAACTTTTTTAAATACATACGTATTTAGCCAGGACCATAAAATGATTGCCAAGCAATTCCTGATAACAGGGATTACTATGGCTGTTATCGCTATGTTGTTATCTGTATTATTCCGTATACAATTAGCTTATCCTGATAAATCATTCCCGTTATTAGAAACATTGCTGGGCCGTTTCGCCCCTGAGGGACGTTTAGACCCTGAATTTTACTTATCGTTAGTTACCATACACGGTACCATCATGGTATTTTTTGTACTGACAGCGGGCCTGAGCGGAACTTTCAGTAACTTATTGATCCCGCTGCAGGTAGGCTCACGCGATATGGCTTCGCCATTTGTTAATATGTTGTCGTACTGGTTCTTTTTTACGGCGTGTGTTATCATGATATCATCGTTCTTTGTACAAAAGGGCCCCGCGGGCGCCGGATGGACTGTATATCCACCTTTATCTGCCCTGCCAACAGCTATGAAAGGTTCGGGTTTGGGTATGACGCTTTGGTTGGTTAGTATGGTATGCTTTGTTGGCTCCTCATTAATGGGGGGTATCAACTATGTTAGTACGGTATTAAACATGCGTACAAAAGGCATGGACCTTTGGAAAATGCCGTTAACTATATGGGCCTTCTTTTTAACAGCCGTATTGGGTGTTCTATCATTCCCGGTATTGGTAGCAGGTGTTGTATTGTTAATTTTCGACCGCAGTTTCGGTACCAGCTTTTACCTTTCGGATATTGTTGTTCTGGGGAAAGTAATGCCTTACGAAGGCGGCAGCCCTATATTATTTCAGCACTTATTCTGGTTCTTGGGTCACCCCGAAGTTTATATTGTAATTATGCCGGCAATGGGTATCTCGTCTGAGGTAATGTCGGTAAATTCACGTAAGCCTATATTTGGCTATCACGCCATGGTTTATTCATTGATAGGTATTACCGTGCTATCGTTCATTGTATGGGGCCACCACATGTTTATAACCGGTATGAATCCGTTTTTGGGCGGAGTGTTCATGATCACTACTTTAATTATCGCGGTGCCATCGGCTGTTAAAACGTTTAACTGGCTGGCAACGCTTTGGCGCGGCAATATCAGGTTTACACCGGCTATGCTGTTCGCTATCGGTATGGTTTCTTTCTTTATATCGGGTGGTTTAACCGGTATATTTTTAGGTAATGCCGCTTTGGACATCAACCTGCACGATACTTATTTTGTTGTGGCCCACTTCCACCTGGTTATGGGCTCGGCAGCTATTTTTGGTATGCTTGCGGGTGTTTACCATTGGTTCCCTAAAATGTTCAGGCGCATGATGGACGAAAAACTGGGCTACCTGCATTTTTGGCTAACCTTTATAGGCGCTTACCTGGTATTCTTCCCCATGCACTTTATGGGCGTGGATGGCGTACCCCGCCGTTATTATGCCTTTACCGAGTTTGCTTCCATGCAGCGTTGGTTATCAGTAAATATGTTTATTACCTGGGCGGCTATCATGTCGGCCTGCGCACAGGTAGCGTTTTTATACAACTTTATACACTCTATTTTCTGGGGTAAGCCTACGGTACAAAACCCTTGGGGCGCCAATACACTGGAGTGGACCGCACCAATAGAGCATATGCACGGCAACTGGCCGGGCGAGATACCAACCGTTTACCGCTGGCCGTACGATTACAGCAAGCCGGGGGCGGAAGAAGACTTTATACCGCAAACAACTCCTTTTTCACAAACAATGAGTTCAAATCTTCCGCATGATTTTGAAGATAACCCTGCCGGGTTGGAAGAGCTTAAAAAGTGGACAAGCACACATAAGGCTAACGAAGCAGTAAAATAATAGTATTTACCGGTCTGATCTTTTAGGGTAGCTGTTTTCTTTAGTCCGGAGTCCTAAGCCTTAAGTCAAAAGTCATTACGGCTCTTTCGACTTAAGACTTAGGACTCAAGACTAAAAATAGGTGCCCTAATTTGTTAGAAATATATAGATGAGCAATACCACATCAAAAAACAGATTTCGAAAAATTAACCTTTTAAGTATCGCCCTGCTTTTTGTATTGATATTAGCAGGTGGGGTAGTGCGCAGCACCGGCTCAGGAATGGGTTGCCCCGACTGGCCCAAATGTTTTGGTGGATATATCCCTCCAACAAATAGTTCACAATTACCGGCTGATTATAAACAAAAATATGTAGCAGGCCGTTTAGCTAAAAACCAGCGCTTTGCCAAAACCTTGGATATATTTGGCTACAGCGACCTCGCCCGCCGCATCCGCGAAGACAGGTCGATACTGGTACCCGAAGAATTTAATGCCGCCAAAACCTGGACAGAATATATTAACCGCTTAATAGGGGCCGCATCAGGCATATTTTTATTATTGGCTGCTATATATTCTTTTAGCTATAGCGACAGCAATAAGTTGATACCTTTTTTAAGCGTTTTCAATTTAATACTGATAGGTTTCCAGGCTTGGCTCGGTTCCATAGTAGTATCAACTAACCTGGTGGCGTGGATAATAACGGTACACCTGTTACTGGCGTTAGCCATACTGACTATCAGCATAACTACCTATCATTTGGCAAAAGTTTACGGCAGACCTAAATTAAATACCGGTTCAGTTACTCATGTAGTTACTTTACTGGCATTAGTGCTAAGTATAGTCCAGGTAGCTTTTGGTGCAGAAGTACGTGAAAAAATTGACGCGGTAGCCAACCGCTTGCAAAGCGGTTACCGGGCAGACTGGATAACCGACGCGGGGGCAATATTTGTGCAGCACAGGGATATAGCCTTGTTGGTATTATTGATCAACCTGGCTTTATATGCGCTTATACGACGCACGTTTAACAGGCATTCGCTGCAACAGCAAATAATGAGTTTTACTTTTTTAATGATCGCTTTGCAAATTGTTACGGGTATTATATTATCCTATTTATCATTACCGCCGTTTGCGCAGGCTACACACATTTTATTGGCGGCATTGGTATTTGGCGGACAGTTTTATTTAATGCTTAATTTATATCAATCGGTTAATATACAGGGGGCGCGTAAATGAAGGGAAGCGATTTTTCAAAATTGATAAAACTACGGCTAACCTTTCTGGTGGTGTTTTCGGCTTCCATATCTTATTTGATCGGGAGCAAGGAGAACGGCAGTATTATATGGGCCGATTGGGCAAAGCTGATAGTTGGCGGGTTTTTGGTAACATCGGCAGCAAACTGTTTTAACGAGATCATTGAAAAAGACCTGGACCGCCTGATGAAACGTACGGCCGACCGCCCTATCCCCGCAGGCCGTATGACTACCGGGCAGGCATTGGTTTTGGGGTTATTTATGGCTATAACCGGTACTTATTTATTAGGAAGCCTGAATGTATTAACCGGGCTGCTCTCGGTATTTTCCATTATACTATATGCCTTTGCTTATACGCCGTTAAAACGAAAATCGCCAATAGCGGTATTTGTGGGCGCTATACCGGGCGCTTTGCCGCCGCTTATTGGTTATGTGGCCGCGCATGGAAAAATAGATAGTATAGCGCTAATATTGTTCGGCATACAGTTTGTATGGCAGTTCCCGCATTTTTGGGCAATTGCATGGGTATTGGACGACGATTATAAACTGGCAGGTTTCCGGCTGCTGCCCACCCAAAAAAGAGATCGCGCCAGCGCGATAATTACTTTTATATTTACATTGATATTGTTACCCGTTAGTTTACTGCCAACTATTTACGGGTATGGCGGTTATTTTGTAGGCGGCGTATCATTAATTTGCAGCCTTATATTTTTATGCCAGGCATTTATGTTAATGCGCACCCTGCAAATAGAATCTGCGCGTAAGCTCATGTTTGGTTCATTTTTTTATTTGCCGGTAGTGCAGCTCCTATTTTTATTTGATTTTATAGCAAAGTAATGGCCCAACAAGAAGATAAGGTAAACCTGAACGCCAAAAAATTTAATATGTGGATATTTATATTCACCTCTTTTATGTTTTTTGCGGCGCTTACCAGCGGGTTCATTGTTTACGCGGGCGGCAGCGGGCATGGCATACATATTATATTGCCAAAAGCATTTATGTACAGCACAACGGCTATGGTGTTGAGCAGTATTACTTTATTTATAGCTTCAAGGGCCGCTAAACGGTTGCAGTTTGCTAAACAACGGCTTTATTTAGGCTTAACCATAGCGTTGGGCATACTGTTCTTTATTATTCAGGTGTATGCCTGGAGCATATTGGTGAAAATGGGTGTTTATTTTGTTAATCCCAATGCCTCGCAATCATTCATCTATGTGTTCACCGGGATGCATTTAATACATATTTTAGCCGGGTTATTGCTGTTGGGGAACACCTTAATGGCCAGTTATCGTAACAAACCGCAGGTTAAAAATTTATTCAACATGGAGATGTCTTCTATTTTTTGGCATTTTATCGATATTATATGGATATATCTGTATGTTTTTTTACTTTTGAACCAATAATTTTATAACATTATAGCTAACTACAAATGAGTGCAGCAGTATCACCAGCAGTATCACAAATTGATGAGGTAAAAACAACGCCATGGTCGGGCGGAAGATCTCCGTTCAATGTAGAGTATGGTAAAATGATGATGTGGTTTTTTCTCCTTTCGGATGCGTTTACCTTTTCTTCATTATTGATCTCTTACGGTTCCCTGCGCTTCAGTGCGCCAACCTGGCCATCGCCTTCTTTAGTGTTCCAGTCAGTTCCCGGAACATCAATTGAACATGGCGCCCCGCTGGTTTTTGTGGGTTTAATGACCTTTATCCTCATCATGAGTTCTGTTACTATGGTACTGGCTGTTGAAGCCGGCCATCGCAATTCAAAAAAAGAAGTGGTTTGGTGGATGATAGGCACTATTATTGGCGGCTTAATGTTTTTAAGCTGCCAGGCTTTGGAGTGGAACCACCTGCATAGCGAAGGTTTCTGGTGGTCTGCTATCCCTAATAAAGAAACCTTGCAAGAGTTTTTTAAAAGTGGCGTACCGTTGGGGCAGCAGCAAATGTCGTCGCACCAGTTTGCTAATTTATTTTTTACCATAACAGGCTTTCATGGTTTCCACGTATTTAGCGGGGTTATCATTAATATTATTATCACCATTAATGTTTTATTTGGTACCTATAAAAAACGGGGCAGTTATTTGATGATAGAAAAAGTTGGCCTGTACTGGCACTTTGTAGACCTTGTTTGGGTATTTGTATTTACTTTCTTTTACTTAATTTAAAACAACCTTAACTGATATATATGTCATCAGAACCTACAGAAGTTCACGCCGAAGGTGGAGAACACGATACAATGACCAGGAAAAAAATATGGAACGTGTTTTTCGTATTGCTGGGTATTACTACCGTTGAGTTTATAATTGCGCTTTACCTGGTGCCTCATGGCATACTGGAAGGTAAAATTGCCAACCCGGTATACATTGTTTTAACCCTG
Organism: Bacteroidota bacterium; assembly: GCA_013288485.1. Taxonomy (GTDB): domain Bacteria; phylum Bacteroidota; class Bacteroidia; order Sphingobacteriales; family Sphingobacteriaceae; genus Mucilaginibacter. Next base: position 15,444 of record JABDBW010000027.1, on the reverse strand, counting down.
TTAAAAGCATTTTATATTGTTGCTTATTTTATGCACTTAAAGTTTGAAAGGGTAGCCCTGGTTTATGCCATATTGGTGCCTATTCTTTTTATTATCGGTTTGATCCTGGTGCTTACTAACGAAAGTCACTACTGGATTGGCCTGAGGGGATAATGAAGGGTATTGGTATTGTAAAAAAAATTTTGATCCTGGTACTCATTTTAGCGTTACCGGGATTTTTATATTATTTACTTACCGCCGAAGGCAGAAACAGGTACAAACCCCTGCCAATTTACGGACCCAAACAGTTGGCCAAAACCAGTCATAAAATTAACGGCAAAGATATACCGGATACGATATACCATCATTTGCCCGCTTTTAAATTGTATGACCAGCATGGCGAAGTAGTAACCGAAAAGAGCTTTGATAATAAAATATTTGTAGCGAGTTTTTTTTATACAAATTGTCCTTCGGTTTGCAATACCATAAATAAAAACGTTAATGCGTTGCTGGCTGATTATACCAAAAATACCATGGTTTATTTTGCCTCAATTACTGTGGACCCGCAAAGAGACTCGGTAGTAGTATTAAATAAGTACGCGCAAAAATATAACCCTCCCGGTATAAAATGGTTGTTTTTAACCGGCGATACGGCGATGATATATCCGCTCGCACGGCAAGGGTTTTTAGTTAACGCTTTTAAGGCTGGTGAGGACGATTTTATATACAGTGACAAGTTGATACTGATTGATAAGGAAAAACGCATAAGAGGATATTATTCGGGCACATCAAACGATGATATAGCCAAATTGAATGATGAAATTAAAGTGCTGATAGCAGAAGAATTGAGGAAGAATGATAAACCTTTGTATTAGATTCAAGAAGCAAGAGTCAAGAATCAAGAGAAAGGTGAGCCGGGGATAAAATAAAAGCAGATTGGGTCTTGATTCTTGCATCTTGATTCCTGACTTTCAAAGAAATGACTGATAAATATATATTTCGTTTTATAGCCGCGGTATCTGTATTTGTATTCGCTGTGGTATTAATTCTTAACAGGAAGATATTGCCCGTTCCTGATGTAACGCCTTCTTTTACTCCTTACCTGCCCTTGCTTAATGCTATATTAAATGGCACCTGCAGTATACTTTTGCTAATATCATTGTACCTCATAATGCATGGTAATGTTACCTGGCATAAGCGTGTTAACATATTAGCTTTTTGCCTATCATCACTATTTCTTATTTCTTATATCACGTTTCATTACCTGATGAAGACAGAAACCGTATACGGCGATCTGGATGGCGACGGTAAATTGTCGCCTATGGAACTCGATGCCGTTGGCGGAACGCGTATTGTTTACTTAGCTATTTTAATTTCACATATTATTTTGGCAGCGGCTGTGCTTCCACTTATTTTATTAAGTTTCTACAGAGGCTTGCAAATGCAGGTTGAAAAGCATAAAAAACTGGTGCGCTGGGCATTCCCCATATGGTTTTATGTGACCGTTACGGGTGTAATTGTGTATATACTTATCTCGCCTTATTACCGTTTCTAATTAATAATTAGTTAATTTTGCAAAGATGAAAGCGCTAAAAATAGGATTGATACTTTTGGTTACAGGTATACTAATATACAGTATTGAACCAGTAAGGGCACAATGCGCCATGTGCACAACAGCGGTCGAATCAAACGCGAAAAACGGCAATACTACAACCAATGGCTTAAATAATGGCATACTATATTTACTTGCTGCTCCATACCTGGCAGTTGCCGCTATAGCCTTTATCTGGTATAAAAAATATCGCCGCAAAAATGTGAACATCAACATGCGCGACGAGAAACTTCATTTAAACTAAACTTATCCGGGCCGTTCTGCGGTATTAATTTATAAAATGGCTGCTACTTCCAAAATATGGGCAATGTTACATGCCAAATGCCCGCGCTGCCGCCGGGGCGATATGTTTAGCGGTAATGTATACAGTTTAGCAACCAATAAAATTAACGAGGATTGCCCCCGGTGCGGTATGCACTTTGAAATTGAACCCGGATATTTTTACGCGGCTATGTATGTAAGCTATGCCTTAAATGTAGGCGCCTCATGCGCCTTTGCCCTTATCACTTACCTGGTAACAAACAATACCACCTCGCCGTGGTTGTACACGGGAGTAATTATTGGCGGATGTTTTTTGCTGGCCCCGGTAATTTTCAGAACTTCGAGGGTATTGCTTTTATACTGGTTATCGCCTAAAATACATTATCAGCCTTATTTAGATGTAGATGATACAACAGCAAACACTTAATTTTTTAAAGGAGCTTGTTGAAAATAACAACCGCGAATGGTTTATGGCCAACAAAGAGCGCCATGACACTGCCCGCGAAAATGTAATTGAGTTTGCGGGCGAACTGTTAAAACTGGTGCATAAACTTGACCCTGGAGTGTCGGCCGAGCTTGACCCCAAAAAATGTGTGATGCGTATTTACCGTGATATACGATTTAGTAAAAACAAAACACCTTATAAAAATAATTTTGGCGTAAGCATACCCACATCCGGTACAAAAGCCGGGGGAGCAGAATATTATTTACACATCCAGCCCGGTAAATCGTTCATGGCAGGAGGTTACTGGATGCCCGAGGCCGCGCATTTAAAAGCTATACGGCAGGAAATTGATTATAATGCCAAGGATTTGAAAGCAATAATTGACGATGCCGAATTTGTAAAGCTGTTTGGCGAGTTTCGCAGCCAGGACCAGTTAAAAACCATACCCCGCGATTATAGCGCCGATAATGAAAATATTGAATTGTTAAAGCTGAAAAGCTTTATTGTGATGCACCAAATAAAGGATAAAGAAATATTAAGCAGCAATGCCGCCGAAAATATAGCGTTAATATGCAGTAAAATATACCCGCTTAATGTTTTTTTACGAAACGCGATTGTTTAACATATAACCCCTCTATCATGAAAATAAAGCTTTTTTTATTCGCTGCACTTTTAGGTATAACCCTGCACTCATGCGTGGTATTATCTACTAAAAAATATAAAGCAATGCTTACCCAGCGCGACTCGCTCTTTACCCGCAGCAGTAATTTAGAAACGCAGGTAGCACAATTGCAGGCTGATACGGCGCGGCTGCACCGCGAACTCGCAGGCTTAAGGCATGACCTGGCCGACCAACAGGCAAGTTACGCCACATTAAAAAACAACTACGATGTTTTAAAGGGTAATTACGACGCCTTAAATACCAACTTTGGTTCAGCCTCCTCAAAGGTAAGCCAGTTATCAAGCGATCTGCAAAAAAGAGAACAGCGTTTAAAAGAAGTGGAAGATATATTGCGTAAACGCGATGCGGCTACCAACGCTTTAAAAGAGAAACTGCAAAAAGCGTTGCTTGGCTTTCAGCAAAATGGTTTAACGGTTGATATAAGGAATGGTAAGGTTTATGTTTCATTAACCGATAAATTATTGTTCCCATCGGGTAGTATTGTTATTGATGAGCATGGTAAAGCCGCGTTAAAACAATTAGCCGCGGTATTGAATAAAGAGCCAGACATTAACATGGCTGTTGAGGGCCATACGGATGATAAAAAGGTTATTAACCTTGGCCAAATAAAAGATAACTGGGATTTGAGCGTTTTGCGCGCCACATCAGTTACCCGGTATTTGACCGAAGTTGAAAAAATTGACCCTCACAGGTTAACAGCCACCGGTAAAAGCGAATACCAGCCTATTGATGCTGCCGACAATGCCGAGGCACGCACTAAAAACCGAAGGATAGAGATTGTGCTTAGTCCTAAATTAGATGAGTTGTATAATTTGATAACGAAGTAAATTTAAGAGTGATTCACAGCTGATTCAAAAAAGTGATTCACCAGGTTTTTTGAAATTTTAGTAAATTTCTTTAAGTATCTTATTTGCAATTTTTAAACTGCGTTATATAAAGTATTTGTACTGATTCAGGGTGATTCACTCCGTTTCTGTACAATGCTAATTTACAGTAACTTAAAGGCAAAAAGTGATTCAGGTGATTCATCTGATTCACTATTTTGTGAATCACCCCATCATCCCGAAACAGAAGGCTTAAGGACTTAAAATGGATTCACGAATTCGCTAAACTCAGGCAATACCACATCCTTTGGCGATATTAATGCATCCTGTTCGGCTATGCCCCAGTTTATAGCCAATACAGGGTCGTTCCATATTACACCGACCTCGCATTCTTTGCTATAGTAGTTATTTACTTTGTAGGTAAAAATGGTATCATCCTCCAGCGTGGCAAAACCATGCAAAAATCCTTCGGGAATTAACAGTTGTAACTGGTTATTGCCGCTTAGTTCAATGGCTTCATATTTTCCATAGGTGGGCGAGTCTTTACGAACATCTATCGCTACATCCAAAACGCTGCCCCTTATTACACGTACTAACTTGGTCTGCGCATGTGGTGCAGATTGCGCGTGCAAGCCCCGTATGGTGCCTTTTTGTGAAAGAGATTGATTGTCTTGTAAAAAATCAATATTTATTCCCGAAGCGGCAAATTTTGCTTTACTATAGCTCTCAAAAAAATACCCGCGGCCATCTTTAAATACCTGCGGTTCAATTATTATTAACCCCTTAATACTGGTTTCTGTAATTTTCATTTTTTAGTGTACGGTTTGCATTAAAGTATTAAATAGCACCAACTGGTTTTCGAAACGCTGCTGATGAATAGCCTGTAAAGCTTGCAGGTGTTTATCATTAAATTGCTTAAAGTTTTCCAATTTATCCGCCAGGTATTGAATACAATAGGTAACGCCATCATTGGGCGAATCGATAACGTTCAATATATTGTACGACTTAAAATAACCGGTATTCATCACCATCGGGATGTATTCGCTTTGCATCCAGCTTAACCATTGTTTATGGATGGCTTCATCCACAATTATGGTTTCATTATATATGATCATGCCGCAAAAATACAAATTAAGATAACAGGAACTAACAGGTTTTGATCAGGATGCACTATCGCCGCGTAATTTTCTAAATCGCTTGCGTGCTTCATTTATCCATAAACTGCCGGGGTAATCGGTTATTATTTTTTGATAATAAATTTTAGCCTGCTCTTTGTCAGCGAGCTGATTTTCATAAATATCGCCGATCATAAAAACAGCATCATCAGCCCACAGATCGGCGGGGTGCTCAGCTATTATTTTTTTAAGGTCGGCCATGGCATCAGCATAATTTTTTTGTTGTATCGCTATACGCGCTTTCGCCATTAAAATATCATCGCTCAACGTATTGTTCGGGAACTTGATGTTAATGCTATCCAAAACCTGTATGGCTTTTTCCTGTTGTTCAGCAAATATTTGCAGATCTGCGCGGGCATACATTTTCAATGCGCTACCGCTGGTATCAACAGCTACATTATCAGCAATTAAGAGCGATAGGTTAAGCGCGTCGTTAGCTATCAATTGTGATGTTGCCGCTTTTAAAACATCAAGCTGCCCCTTGGCCCAGGTAAAATCGCCGGTATAATAAGCAAATTTAGCATTTCTGAATTTAGCATCCTGCCCTATAGTAGTATTGGGATAATCCTTTTCTACCTGGCTATACAGCAGTGTGGCTTCCCAGGGCTGGTTATTTAATAAGTATACATCGCCCAGGTCGAGTTTACACGCGGCGCGCAAATTGGCCGGCATATCGGGTATTTTTATAGCGTCTTCCAGCACTTTTTGCGCCTCATTTAATTTATGCAATTTAAAAGTCTGTAGGTTGGCCAGTTTTTGCAGGGCAAAAGCGGTTGAACTATTGCTGCCAAATTCAGCTATGAGGTCTGTATAGTTTTTTTCAAGGTCTACAAGGTCGCTTTGTACATATTTTCCTGATGTTACCTTTAAGTTTTTAGTGTTTATTAACTCAATTTTTGCCGTTATATAAAATGGCTGCCCCTTCCCCTTGCTTATAAGGTAGTCATACCCGCGTATGGCCGTGTCATAGGCCTCATTGGCAACCAGTGTGCGGCATAGTTCAAAAATATCGCCGCCATCGTCATTGGTCCTTCTGCTTAATGCGAGGGCTTGGTTTAACGCCTGGTCAAAATCTTTTTGCTGTAAAAATTGCCAGGTTAAAAAATTAACAAAAACGGTTTCCTGTGGATATTTTTGTATCCGTTTTAATAAAGCTACCCGTAAAGTATCATAATCAGCATCACCTTCAAATAGAGTGGCGAGCGAATTTTCGGCCTGGTTCAGAAAACTGTTATTTGCGGGTAGTATGTTTAAATACTCCTCGATCAGGGCAACTTTATTTCTTTTAAAACGGTAAAGTGTTATAAGTTCATACGCAAACTGATTATCATCATGCAATAATTTGCGGCCCTGCAAAAAAGTTTTTATCGCATAATCAGGGTTCAAGCCCTGGTAAAACTGGGAAGCGAGTGTGGCAATCGCGTTCTGATTGGCAGGCAGGCTTTTAATCAGACCGTCGTACAAGGCATTAGCTTTATCAACACCGCCATGCTGGGTGTAAATGGCCCCTAAAGTGATAACATACTCGGTGGCATTAGGGTGTTTTCGTATTATTTTTTTGGTTATGTTTTCCGCATCATCAAATTTTTTGATCGCTATCAATGTGCTTACATATTCTTTATAGTAAGTGTCATTATCCTGCTTATACAATTTTTGATATATTTCGAGCGCTTTTTCATGCTCCCCATTGGCGTTATATTGCTTTGCCAGCAGCAATTCATCGCTTTGCGCCAACAGTTTGGAACAACTTATGGCAACCAGAAAAATATAAGCCAATATTCTTTTCATTTGTTAAAAATAATTAATAAAAAATCAATCACACATTTATATCGCCGAATATTTACATAACGTTTATATAGGGTAAAATTGTAGTGACATTTTAAAAAACCTAAGTAATTTATATAATTTAACCTGATTATAACCTGGGTTAACAATAAAAATGGTGGGCAGACTGAAAACATTAATTTTAATTTTTATTACGGTTGCTTTATATGCCTGTAAGGATAAAGGAGCAAATGAAATACCTGTAAGCGATTTTTTTAATACACCTGAAAAAAGCTATTTTAAAATATCTCCGGATGGGAAATATATTTCATACCTAAAAAAATATAAAAAAAGGCAAAATATTTTTATTCAATCACTGGAAGATGGAAAAGAGCGAATGGCAACTGCTTACGCCGATTTTCCGGTACGTGATTACAGCTGGGCATTTGATGATCAGATCATTTTCAGTATAAACCTTCCTAATGATAAATACCTGATGTATGTATTGGATGTTAAGACTTTACAAAAAAAACCGCTATTATCAGAAGAAAAAGTTAGGGTGAGGGTATTAAATAAAAGCAGACAAACACCCGATATAATAACCATCGCTATGAATAAGCGGGATTCGGCTAAATCTGACGTATACCGGTTGAACATTAAAAACGGCGAATTAAAAACGTACCTGCTCAATCCGGGAAACATAAAAGATTGGTTTGTAGATGCTGATGGAAGCATACGGCTGGCCAAATCATCTGACGGTATCAATGAAAGTATATTATACAGGGCTAATGATAAGATGCCTTTTAAAGCTATTATACAAAACAACTTTAAAAATTCAGTAATACCTATAGGCTTTACGGGCAAGAAAAACTACTTCTATGCCTTATCGAATGTTGACCGTGACAGGACGGAATTTGTTGAAATTAATGCTGAAAATACAAAAGAAGAACGGGTAATTTATGCAAATGATAAAGCCGATATACAGCGTGTTGACTATGTAAGAAGTAAACACCGCCTTGAATTGGCTGCCTGGGATGAAGCCAAACCGAAGAAGCATTTTTTAGATGCTGCCATTAAAGCTATATATGATGACCTTGATAAACAGATAAACGGCAGCGAGTCAAACATTGCCGGCAGGGATACTGCCGAAATAAATATTATTGACAGAGATACCGCTGAAAATAAATTTATTGTTACTACATATAACGACCGCAGCCGGGGCGCAGTTTACCTTTATGAACGTTTGGGCGGTAAGCTAACTAAGCTTGCCGACAACTCGACCATCAATCCTGCCGAATTATGTGCCATGCAGCCTATTCACTACATAGCAAGCGATGGAATAACTAATATAAATGGGTACCTTACCCTACCGCTGGGTGTTAATAAAACAAATTTACCGGTAATAGTAATGCCGCACGACGGGCCTTTTGGTGGGCGCAACTCATGGGGCTATAACGCCGATGTGCAATTTTTAGCCAGCAGAGGTTTCGCGGTTTTACAGGTTAATTACAGGGGCTCATCCGGCTATGGTAAAAAGTTTTTAAACGCTGGTTTTAGAGAAGTTGGAGGAAAAGTGCAACAGGATATTACAGATGGCGTAAATTGGCTTATTGCCAATAAAATAGCTAACGCTAAAAAAATTGCTATATATGGCCGGGGTTTTGGTGGTTTTTCGGCTTTATACGGTGTTTCTTTTAATCCGAAGATGTACAATTGCGCGATAGTGCAGGATGGGCTTATTAACTTTTTTTCGTATATTAATACAATCCCAGATTTTTATAAATCATCATTGCAAAAAATGTACCTGCAAAGAATGTATGAAATGATTGGCGACCCTTCAAATAAAAAAGATAACAATAATTTGATCGATATATCACCCGTTTTTCATCCCGATAAAATTAAGGTGCCTGTAATTATATTTCAGGACAGGTTGGACCTACAGGCAAATATTCTGGCATTAGAGGATTATGTTCGTGACCTGAGAAAGCGAAAAGTACAGGTAATTTATAAAAAATATGAAAAGGCGAGAACAACTGCAGAAATTGATAGTATGAGGGTAGACAGGTATACCCAGATAGAAAAATTCCTTGATAATAACATGCGGGTTAAGCATTAATCCCACGGTAATGAAAGGCCCAAACACTGCTTACCGGAAAAACTTCTCACTTATTGTTGCTTTTTTGGTGCTGGTATCTGTTACTTTAATTGTTGTATTAATTGTAGCTTACAGGTTTACGGCACAAAATGTAAATAACGATTTTGCTGCTAAAAAAAATGATGTGGCTGACCAAATTATTAGCCCTTACAATTATTTTTCAAGAAGTAAAATACGCGAAATAACTAATTATTCAGGGTCACTTGATTCAGCGTTAGCGGCAAATTATGCCGATTCGATTTTTCACGATTTTAATTTTGTAACAAAAATAGTTTTTTACCAGATCGTTGTAGGTAACCGCCTATCAGGGCGTGCTAAGGGGAATAACCTGGGCATATCGGTTAAAGCCACTTATCAATACTATCCGAACAAACGCAAAGTAAAAGGTTCCAAAAATGAAAACGAGATCAATAAGAACGATTTCAGTCAAATGGCCGATAAACTAAGCGATTATATTACAGCTTATGATACTTCAAGAGGCCCAGGTCAGGAAGAGCAGGGCACATTTTATAATACCCGGCCCGGTAAGATCAGCTATTTGAATGTACCCAATAACGAGGGGCTTAAAACCTATCATGAGCTTCAGCAAAGCGGGCGCACTACATCATTATATAAGCAAAATATGATGACTTTTTATCTCGATCCGCATAAGATTACATTTAAGAACATACACCCCGAATTATATCAAAAAATATCTGTCAGGCAGATAAATTACGACCCGATCGATATTGACCCCGATAAAACGATCACTAACGAAGTTGCATTTCCGGGGGCACTTTCTGATTATAAGCTATATTTTAGTTCGCCCCGCGATTACCTTACAGCCGAAATTAACCGCCGCTTTATGCCTATTGGTGGTATTATATTATTGGTCTATTTCTTTTTTATACTGATAGGCTGGCTTATTTACCGTAACCTCAACGTTAACCTTAAGCTGTTTAAATTGCAATACGATTTTATAAATAACTTTACGCATGAGTTTAAAACACCGGTTAGCGTAATAAAAATAGCAGGCTCTAATTTAAAAGGCGACAATGAGCTTACCGACAGGCAACGTAAGCACTATGGACGGATTTTAGATGAAGAGGCCGATAAGTTGAATGAATTAATGAACAAGCTGCTATCATTCACCCAGCTGGAAAATAAATCTATCCAAATTAACAAGGACAAAATAGATATTGATCACTTTGTGAAAGGCTATATTAATACTTTTAAAATAAAATATCCGGATTTTAAATTAAGCTATAACATTAATAACGTGAATTTTTTTTATACCGATGAGGTGTTGCTTGGCAGTATATTTCAAAACCTGGTAGAAAATGCCTATAAATATTCGCACCCCGAAAAAAAGGAGCTTTTTATAAATATTACGCTCGAAAAACGTAATATTATATTTTCATTTATTGATAAAGGAATTGGTGTACCCAAAAATGAATTAAATAACATATTCAAAAAGTTTTATAGATTAGAAAACCAATATAACCAAAACGGAAGCGTAGGCCTCGGCCTGGCATTTTGCAAAGAACTGGTTAATTTTATGGATGGTGAAATATCCGTAAAAAGCAAAGTTGACAAGGGCTCGGAATTTGTGGTTACATTTCCATACGAAAATTAGATATGAACAAAGAAATAAAGATAGCGCTTGTAGAAGATGATGAAAACCTGCGTTTCCTGGTTGCCGAGCGTTTACAATCAGAGGGTTATAAGGTATTGGAAGCCAGTAATGGCGACGATGCCGAAACAATGATACTGGCCGAACAGCCGGATATTGTTTTGTTAGACTGGATGCTGCCCGGTAAGCAAGGGGCGGAAGTTTGCAGCAGCATACGTGCTAAAGGGTTTGATAAACTGGTGATCATGATTACGGCGAAACAGCAGGATATTGACAAAATATCAGCTTATAATTTAGGCGTATCTGATTATATAACCAAACCATTTAACATGGATGTTTTGGTAGCGTTGATAGATAACCGGATAAAGTTCGCGTTGAACAATGAAAAGTCAGAGTCGTACAACTTTGCTAATATGGAGCATCACCCCAATACGCATTTGCTGATACGCGATGGTAAAAAAATAGAACTCACCATATTGGAGAACCGCATATTATTGTACTTCCTGAAAAACAAGAACAAGGTGATTAACCGCGAAGAACTGATGATGGAAGTATGGGGTTATAACGCCGATGTAAACACGCGCACGCTGGATATGCACATTGTAAGGCTGCGTAAAAAGATAGAAACAAATCCCGATTACCCACAATATTTACAAACCGTGCGGGGTATTGGGTATAAGTTTGCTTACCAGCCATAATTATTTCCGATAAGCTGTTGAGGTTATAAAATCCCTAAAAAAAGTTTTTTGAGCAATTACACTATAATTGTTTCGCGCAAATTTGCTGTCTATCTCGGGCAATGCCGACGCTTCAATATGGCATATGAGTTTGAAAAATGCGAACATGGTTTTTAGCAGCACATTCTGCCACCATTTCCCGGTTAACTGAAAATCGGTATTAAGCCATAGGCCGCCCGGTTTAAGTTGGGGATGCAAATGCTTAAACACTTTCTGTAAGGTTTGTTCGGTGAAATTATCAAATAAAAAAGGAGTAATGATCACATCAAAACCAATGGCTAATGCAACATTTTCTATCGCCTCAGTAATAAAATTTACCTGGTTTGCCCCTGCATTTCTTTTTCGTGAAAGTGCCACCATATTTACAGCTACCTCTACATAAGTAATAGTTAAACCGGATGGATGCAGGTGTGTTAATTCTTCCAGTATGCGACCCGTACCCCCACCAACGATCAAAATGTCTGCATTTTCCGGTACAAATTGCAGTAAATATATCTGGGCATTAATTAGTGCCCGGCCATAAACTAACCCTGCCAGGCTATCATAAAACCAGGCAGAATTATTATAGTTGGCAGCCATTTTATTAAAATTGGTTAAATAGCAATAGTAGCAGGTATTGCAGTATTAATACCCCATCCATGTAAAAGAAATAATAATACTCATTCTTTTCCCATTCAGATTTAAATATGAGCCATCCTGCTAAAATTGCGGTTAGCGTAAGCGCCCAAAAATCGTGGTTGAAACCATTGTTCCGGTAAAGGAACATTAGCACTATATAACCTGCCAGCAGTACCTGGCAAAACAGGTAGGCCCGTTTTTCGCCCCATATTACCGGGATGGTTCTTACGCCCAATCTGCGGTCGTCAAAAAGGTCGCGGATATCAAAAGGGACAGTTAGCGCGCCTATGAATAAGAACCGTTTGGCTAACAAAATACTAATATCACGCATGGAGATATTGGTGAGGTGCATATTTTTGGCCTCTAAAATGGGTAACAGCACACTGCCCATAGTCCAAACCAACGTAATCAAAAATTGCTTTAAACCCGGGATATGGCGCAACCCGAATTTTTTATCGCCCAGCGTAAACATCGGAATACTGTAAGAAAAAGATATAATGCCCAAAAAAATAAGTAGTAGCCTGGATTCAGTCGATATTAAAAAAAATAAGGGCACCAGCGAAAGAATGGATACGATAGTAAAAGTAACCATAAGTCGGTGATGTGAAAAAAACCAGCGTATACGCACGTATTCTGATTTTTTGGGTTCTGTTGGTTTGGATAAGAGAATGGAAAAATTATAAACGCCAATTGTTGAAGTGAACAACAAAGCAAGTACGGTATACTGCGGTTTTGACCCTATTAAATGAAAGGTAACCAGCGCCTGGGCAACAGCGCACAAAGCCATAAAAACGTTGCTAAACAGCAAAAAGTCAACAACAGGCTTAACTAATTTTTTCATTTATGGTGAAACGACCGCCTGGTAATTTTAAACTTTTTTAAGTAAAGGATTATGAGCGGATTTCAATGTAAATATCGTAATCTCGGGCAATATTCCAACCCTACCCGGGAAGCCTAAAAACCCATAGCCAACATTTACATATAACTGCTGGTTGCCTTCGTGGTAAAGACCGGCCCATTCTTTATACACATATTCTACCGGACTCCATTGAAAATGTTCGGCGCGCACACCAAACTGCATACCATGCGTGTGGCCCGAGAACATGACATCAATTTGCGGGTAATGGGGCAATATCTGCGCCCGCCAATGTGAGGGATCGTGGGATAATAATAATTTTACGGGTAGGTCATCCGTGTTTTTTACAGTAGGTTCCATACGTCCGTATTTTGGAAAACGCGTTAGTTCACCCCAGTTTTCACAGCCTAAAATGCCTATCTCTTCGCCATTAACTTTGAGGCGGCGGTTTTCATTAAGCAGTAAGTCCCAACCCATGTTTTTATGGGTAGCGATCAGGTCGTCCAGGTTTTTTTGTTTGGCTGCAAGTGATGGCCAGTTATCATAATCACCATAATCATGATTCCCTAATGAGGAGAAAACACCCAGCGGCGCTTTTACCTTGCTGAATATATCCTGGTAGCCATAAACTTCATCGGTGCGCCGGTTAACCAGGTCGCCGGTAAAGAAAATAAAGTCGGGTTTTTCGCGCAGCAGCATCCCCACACCCCCAGCAACTGCTTTTTTATTATAAAAACTGCCGGAATGTATGTCAGATATCTGCCCTAATTTAATACCGTCAAACGCTTTGGGTAAATTGGGCAGATATAAAGTTTGATAGCGTACCCGGTAATCATAAGCACCCGAAACTATGCCGACCCCTATTGCCGCTAATGGAACAGCACCTGCAATTAACCCGGCCTTCATCAGAAATTCTGAACGTGTTATGGCGTTCGCATTAACTTGATCGGTTGATTTTTTTGTGCGTCTTTTTATCCAAATAAATAAGCGCCGGGCATCATCAAATAAAACAAAGGGTAGTAACGTAACTTTTACTATTGCCAATACAAAAAATACCATCAATATACCGGCACGTGCTCCTAGAGGTATTTTAAAATAAATACTTACAATAGTACCGGCTATCAGCAATAATGAAAATATCCGATACCCCAATTTAATACCTCTTTTATTGGAAAAAGATAAGCGTTTAAAAGCCGCGGCAAAACCATTGGCTAAATACAGATCGATCAGGAAAAGGCCAATACCAATTAAAATTAGGGTGAATAGTTGTCCCTGCATATATTAATTAATAACGGTCATTGTCAATATCTAGGTCATCATCGTCGTCAGGCTGCAGGTTAAACAGGCTGTTAAACATATCAGAGAACGCGAAGCCGTTATCAAGGAAGCCTTTGCTTAGCTGCGAAAATTCGGCCAGGCCATGCAAAACAAATTCCATTAATATTAACTGCTGGCTTTCTATTAAATTGGGGTGGAACTTTTTAACCAGGTCTTTCAACCCGGTAACCGAGTTTAACAGTTTTTTATATTCTGCAAGCGGCAGGTCGTCAATTACAGCCAGGCTGTTGCCGTCGCTGAACCAGTTAATGATCTCGGCATAAGGGTTGGGTGCTTTTGCCTTTTTTGTTTTTTCGGGATCGGGGAAATATTTAAGTAATAGGGTTTTGATGGCCTTGCCTATTAATATATTGGCAACTTTGGCAGGGCCCTCTAACTCACCTTCATAAACCAGTTCTATTTTACCGGTGATAGCCGGGATAACCCCCAGGAAATCGGCAATACGCACAAAAGTTTTAGCCTCGTGGTTAATGATCATGCGGCGTTCGGCATTGCTTATTAAATTCTCAAAAGCAGATATAGTTAATCGCGCCGATACGCCCGATTTCTTGTCAATATATTCCGAGTTTCGCGCTTCAAAAGCAATTTGCTCAACCAAATCTTTTACCAAACCATCAGCCTCAACCGCCACCCTTTGTTCGGGGGTAAGCGACGCTTCCTGCTGGGTTATTTTGCGCGATATATCTACCGAGCGCGGGTAATGTGTTAATATCTGGCTTTCTATACGGTCTTTCAACGGGGTAACAATCGACCCGCGGTTGGTATAATCTTCGGGGTTGGCGGTAAATACAAACTGAATATCAAGCGGTAACCGCAGTTTAAAGCCGCGTATCTGTATATCTCTTTCCTGCAAAATATTGAACAGCGAAACCTGTATCCTTGCCTGCAGGTCGGGCAGCTCATTAATTACAAAAATACCCCGGTGGGCACGCGGTATTAAACCGAAATGTATAACCCGCTCATCCGAATAAGTCAATTTCATAGTAGCCGCTTTAATGGGGTCAACATCGCCTATAAGGTCGGCAACGGTAACATCTGGGGTAGCCAGTTTTTCGGTATAGCGTTCGGATCGGTGTATCCAGGCAATTGGTGTGTCGTCGCCCCTGGTCTCAATTTGATGATGCCCGAACCAGGATATGGGGTTGAGCGGGTCATCAAACAATTCCGCCCCTTCAATATAGGGGATATACTCATCCAGCAAATTTACCATCAACCGTGCTATACGCGTTTTGGCCTGCCCGCGCAAGCCGAGCAGTAAAATATTATGCCTTGATAAAATAGCTGTTTGCAGGTCGGGGATCACGGTATCTTCAAACCCGATTATACCCTCAAATCCGCCCTCTTGCTTTTTTTGCAGCTGGGCTATTAAATTTCGCCTTAATTCAT
>JABDBW010000026.1:64-32221 GCA_013288485.1 Bacteroidota bacterium | reverse complement strand
ATTTCGCCCACAATTTAATTGATGTACAGAATGAGAAATACCGCCCCTCAATTATTGTAAGAGGTAAGGAGGGTATCCCTATGCAGGAGGTTCAGGGCGAGTTGCGGGGTTTAATGCGTTCTATACGCAGCTTAAGGCCGAATCAGGAAGACAACTTTGCTTTAAATGAAAGCACTATGCTTTCAGATCAGTTAGATATTGTATTCAAGGTAATCAACGTGGCCGGTTTTATTATCGGGCTGTTCTCTATATTGGTAGGCGGGTTTGGTATAGCTAATATTATGTTTGTTTCTGTAAAAGAGCGTACAAATATTATAGGCATTCAAAAATCATTGGGGGCAAAAAACTATTTTATTTTATTGCAATTTCTTATCGAGGCTATTATTCTTTGTTTAATGGGGGGGATAATTGGGCTTTTAATGGTATATGGCGGCACATTTATAGTAAAATGGATAGCGGATATGACCATTGTGCTTTATCTTAAAAATATAATAATAGGGATAGGCACCTCTGTTGGTATCGGTATAATTTCGGGCATCGTCCCGGCATATTTCGCCTCAAAGCTTGACCCGGTTGAAGCAATACGGTCTAATTGAGTTTTGAGTAGTGAGTTCTGAGTAAGGAGAAAAACTCATAACTGATATAACTCAACACTCACAACTAAAAGAGCTACACTACCGGCTGGTAATGCTTAGATACTTTTTCAAAAAACATAGCGGGTACAAATGGTTTTGTTAAATAATCACTCATGCCTGCTTCCAATGCCTTGTTGTAAGTTTCGGGCATAGCGTCGGCGGTAAGCGCTATAATGGGTACTTCAGGGTTGGTTTTTTTGATGGCAATAGTAGCCTCAAAGCCATCCATCACCGGCATTTGCAGGTCCATGATGATCAGGTCGTAAACTTTATTGCGCACCATATCAATAGCTAACTGTCCGTTTAACGCTTCATCAACATTTGCCTGCCACTTTTTAAGGAATCTTGATGCTATAAGCAGGTTCATTTTATTGTCATCAACTATCAGCACATTCATTCCGTATAAATTAAGCATAGGGCTGCTGTTCAGTTCAGCCAGTGGCCCGTCAGACTCTTTTTTTAGCTGCTTAAATGAGATAGTAAACGTGAATTCGGTGCCTTTTCCAGGTTCGCTTATAACCGAAATCTCACTTTTATGAAGCTTTACCAGGCGTTTTGTAATGGCAAGCCCCAGGCCTGTGCCCCCATGATTGTTGTTAAACATCGGTTCCTGCGTAAAAGGATCAAAAATGATATCCAGGTTTTCGGGTGCAATGCCTATCCCGGTATCAGCTATCGTGAATTTAATAGTGGCCTGCTTGCTGTCTACCTGTTCGGTTTGCAGCCTGATGGTTATTGTTCCTTTATCAGTGAATTTAACCGCGTTGCCTACCAGGTTGTTCAATATCTGGCTCAGCCGTGCCTGGTCGCCTGTTAAATACTCAGGAATAGCCTCATCGATAATTAATTCAATAGTTAATTTCTTCTCTACCGTTTTTGAAAGGAAGGATTGTTTTATTTTTTGGGCAAGGTAACGCAGATCGAATTTTAATTCATTAAGCTCCAATTTACCCGCTTCTATTTTATTATAGTCTAAAATATCATTGATAATGGACAGGAGGTTTTCCCCCGAAAATTTTAGAATATTTAAATATTCTATTTGTTCGGGCCTGGGTTCGTCACTTAACAATAAATTGGTAGTGCCAATAACCGCGTTCATCGGCGTTCTTATTTCATGGCTCATTATTGACAGGAAATCAGATTTGAATTTCGACGACTTTTCAGCCAGCTCTTTTGCTGATATCAACTCCTGGGTTGCTTTTTGCTGATCGGTTATATCTTCGCCAATGCTGGTGATTTCTTTAACCAGGCCATTTTCATCATAGCTTATCGTATTTTGCCAGCTGATAA
This sequence comes from Bacteroidota bacterium, assembly GCA_013288485.1. GTDB lineage: Bacteria > Bacteroidota > Bacteroidia > Sphingobacteriales > Sphingobacteriaceae > Mucilaginibacter. Next base: position 30,296 of record JABDBW010000026.1, on the reverse strand, counting down.
TACGCTCGTCTCCATTTCGGCATACAACAGGGTTAGTGTATTGCGTTGGTATAGAACTGTTTGCAAGCCAGTTGCCGAGGAGCTCTTTTGTACCCCGGGGTAAAAATTTATCCACCCATTTCATGCCCAGTATTTCTTTCTGGCCATAACCCAGCAAATTCGCCAGGTATTGGTTGCAGAAAATAATATTGCCTTGCCCATCAAGTGATACCGCGGCAAGTTTAATGGTTTCTAATACCAGCTTATACTTGTTTTCGGTTCTTTTATAATCTATTTCTATCTGTTTTCTGTCGGTAACATCCTGTAAGGTGCCTATTATCTTATGCAGGCTCCCATCTTCATTTTTAAGCAGGCCGCCCACAATTATACTTACATATTTTATAGTGCCATTGGGCGTAACGATGCGGAAAACACAAGTATAACCAGGACTATCAGCGGCGTTTTTAAATAGATGCTGTAAAATAAATTTATCATTTTTATAGGCATAGGTTAAAAGAAAACGCCTGGTACTTAAACGGGCCATTATATGTGCATCAACCTCAAAAATATTGCATATCTCCTCAGACCATTTAACTTTATCCGACACGGTATTCCAGCTCCAGTTTCCGATCTTTGCAATAGTTTGTGCCTCAATTAATTCGGAACGCCCCTTTTTTATAGCTTTTTCTGACAGCTTACTTTCGGTTACATCCTGTATAATGCCAAATATCCGTTTTAACTTACCGTCAGCATCGTTTGTAAGATCGCCTTTTATAACTTTTATATATTTTAAATTTCCCCTGGGCGTAATTAAGCGGTGTTCAAACTGCTTTAGGTCGCTTGTGTACAAGCTTAAATGGAATTCGCGATACTTTGCACGGTCATCCGGATGGACAAGGCTTAAATAATACTCAAATTTGGTAAGGCCATCGGGCAAACTTTCAGTTTCTAAAACAGCATATAAACTTTCCGACCAATAACTCTCCTTATTAATATGGTCATACCACCAATTGCCAATTTTAGCAAATGCCTGCGCTTCGATAAGCAAAGCCTCATTTTCTTTTAATGCGTCGGCATATTTTTTTTGTTCGGATATATCCGTAACTGATGCCGAAATGCGCGAAGTATAATTCCCGTCCCGGTCAAAAACAGGCGTCATTTTTGCAATAAGCCAGGCGCCTGTGCCGAAGTCGGAAATATATTCGATAGCGGTTGGCTTCCTGTTTTTTATAACATAATCAAGCGCGGTATTAAATTTAAGTGCTTTCTCATAACCGAGCAGGTCTTCCAGTCTTTTTCCTACGGCTTCCTTTGGGTCAATCACCCGTTCCGTCAACTCATTGAACCATACATTTAAGCAAACTTTGTCTTCATTAAACTCAAAAATAATATCGTTCAGCGAACTGATGAGCGAATTAAGCTGCTGTGGGCTATTGGGCAGCTTGGCTGTATAATCTTCAACTGCTTTCCTGATGCACCGCTTGTAAGCTATGCCCATAAAAAAAGCAATAACCGCAATTATGACTAATGCAAGGAATATACTATAATAAGTTTGAACTAATATAAATAGACCGCCATTTAATGCCATTTATAATGTTTTTTGAAGATATATTTTATAATCATGTACCATCATTGGGAATTTGAGGCAAAATAAAAAATATGAGGCAATATTTTTACAATTGCTTCATCTTTCTTACAGCCAAATAATACGCAGATTTACATATATTTGTTGCATATACAAAATATCTTTTCATGTCAGGTTCAGCACAATTAAAAATAGGCGATAAAACGTACGACCTTCCCATAATAGAGGGTACAGAAGGGGAAAAAGCTATTGATATTTCAAAATTGAGAGATCAAAGCGGTTATGTAACCCTTGATATTGGTTATAAAAACACCGGAGCCACACAAAGTGCTATAACTTTTTTAGATGGCGAACTGGGTATACTTAAATACCGCGGTTACCCTATTGAACAGCTGGCAGAAAAATCAACTTTTATAGAGGTGGCTTATTTATTGATCTATGGCGATTTGCCTACTGCCGACCAGCTTACAGCTTTTCAATATGAAATAAGCCGTCATACATTGGTGCATGAGGATATGAAGAAGTTTTTTGATGGTTTTCCGTCAAAATCACATCCAATGGGGCAGTTATCATCATTGGTATGCTCCTTATCGGCATTTTACCCCGAATCGTTAAAACCAAACCAAACTACGGATGAGCTTAATTTAAGTATTATAAAAATGCTTAGCAAAATGGCCACTATTGTATCATGGATATATAAAAAGTCATTGGGCCACCCGGTTATGTACCCGCAAAATAAATACGATTACGTAACCAACTTTTTAAGCATGACCTTTGGGCAGCTGACCGAAGAGGTTGTGATAGATCCGGTTGTTGTTAGCGCGATGAATACGTTGTTGATATTGCACGCCGATCATGAACAAAACTGCTCCACATCCACCGTGCGTATTGTGGGTTCGTCCGAATCTAATATTTACGCTTCGGTTTCTGCAGGTATATCGGCTTTATGGGGTCCGCTGCATGGCGGCGCCAACCAGGCTGTTATTGAAATGCTCGAAAAAATAAAAGCCGACGGCGGCGATACTGATAAATGGATAGCCAAGGCTAAAGATAAAAATGACCCTTTCCGGTTAATGGGTTTTGGCCACCGGGTTTACAAGAATTTTGACCCCCGTGCCAAAATTATTAAAAAGGCCTGCGATGATATTTTAGAAAAATTAGGCATGGACGATGAAGTGCTGGAGATAGCCAAGAAATTAGAAGAAGTGGCTTTAAAAGACCCCTACTTTGTTGAGCGTAAATTATACCCCAATGTTGATTTTTACTCGGGCATTATTTACCGCGCCTTAGGTTTTCCAACGGATATGTTCACCGTTCTGTTTGCCCTGGGCCGCCTTCCGGGCTGGATAGCGCAATGGAAAGAAATGAAAGCGCATAAAGAGCCTATAGGCCGCCCCCGCCAGATATATGACGGCGCTGTTAACCGGGATTATGTAGAGATTGAGAAAAGATAGACCGATGATTATTTGATTAATAAAAAAAGCCAAAGGAGAGCCTGTTAAATTTAGCAGGTTTTTTTATTTTGCTTTTTGCGGTAACTTTTGTTTACCTTTAATAACCAATTAATTTTTAAGTTAATAACACCCCCAAAATATGGAAACTGCAGTAAAATACACCCTGGCGACATTAGTAAATGTTATAGGGTTCTTTATTATGCAGGTTATGGCCAAATATATTTACTTCCTGTTTTTTAATAAAGGAGGCTTTAATGTTAACAATATGAGATTGGTTTGTTTGTTTTTTATTTTAATACAGATAGCCATCCTGTTTTTTCTATATAGAAAAAAATATTTATTCAACGAAACACCGCTCCTCGTAATTAGTATGCTGCTTACAGTTGGCTTATATTTTGTTTTTATTGTATTTAATGTAATGGAAAAATTAAACTGATTAGTTTAACCACATAGTTCAAGTTTTCAGCGTTTTTTGCTTATTACGCAGCATGATCAGTGCTTTATCAGCCCTTACCTTACGTGTATCTTCCTGTTTGGCCGAGCCTACCCAATCACAATACCCTTGTTTATAAGATTTTGACAGGCTTTCAAAAAAATCATTAGCGGTTGCATCCCGGTCAAGTAATGCCTGTAACTCGGCAGGCGTACCTTCAATGTGTTCTCCTTTTTTTAACATGGTTTATAGTTTTATAATTTCCCATTCTAAATCCGATATTCTCTAATCCCCATCTTCACTGCCAAACAAATAGGTTTCTGTATTGCCAACCGGCAGGTTTACACTGTCGCCGCGGCTTAGCTGCCACCAAAAACGCATGCGCAGTTTTTCATGGTTGCCAACTTCGTTCATCGTGTTCGAATCATACAGCCTGCCATTAACCATCACATATTTAATGTTATCGCTGTTGCGGATATCATCCAACGGGTTTTGGTTGAGTACGATCAGGTCGGCGAGTTTACCTTTTTCTAACGAACCTATTTCTTTATCCATACCCAAATAGGCTGCCCCGTTTATAGTAGCACAACGGATGGCCTGCAGCGGTGTCATGCCGCCCTGCGCCAACATCCATAGCTCCCAGTGGGCGCCGAGGCCCTGTAACTGTCCATGCGCGCCCAGGTTAACTTTGGTACCGCCATCGTTTATTTGTTTAACGTATTTTGATATTTCTATATGCCCGTATTCGCCATATTCTGAAGTGGTTCTCCTACGCGAGCGGGAATCGACAATATATTGAGGCGTAAAATTCAGCAGGTGTTCATTCTTCCATACCTCGGTGCGGTCATACCAGTAATTTTCGCCAAACTGGGTGCCATAACTTACTATCAGGGTAGGGGTATATGCCGTTTTACTATCGTTCCATAAGCTTTTTACATCTTTATAAACCGGTACAACAGGGATACTATGTTCAATACCGGTATGCCCGTCTAGTATCATGTTCATATTGGTAAAAAAAGTCGATCCGCCTTCGGGCACTACTTCCATTTGCAGCAGGCGGGCGGCCTCAATAATTTCCTGCCGCTGGTCGCGGCGGGGCTGACTATAGCTTTTTACCGAAAAAGCGCCAACCGCCTTTAAACGGCGCAGATGCGAAAGTGCATCGTCCAAATTATTAATCACTGCTTTAAAATCGCCGTCGGCCCCGTATAAAATAGTGCCGGTTGAGTAAACCCGCGGGCCAACCATGTGGCCGGCTTTTAACATTTCCGACTGGCTAAAAACCATCTCTGTACTGGTTGACGGATCATGCGCGGTGGTTACACCGTAAGACAGGTTGGCAAAATAGTTCCAATCCTGCTGCGGCGAAATACCATCGGGACTGGGGTGTAAATGCGCGTGAACGTCAATAATGCCGGGCATAATGGTTTTTCCGCTTACATCATAAACCTTCGCATCAGCCGGGATTTGCACATCGCCAACTTTCCCTATCGCGACTATTTTATTATGATCAATAATTATGGTACCCTTTTCTATCACCTCATCACCATTCATGGTGATAATACGCATATTGGTAAAAACTATCTTCCCATCAGGCACGTCTGTTTTTAGTTTCAGGCCAATATCAATACCAATCGTATCAATAGCCGGCGTTTTATCCGTACCTCCATCCACAAAAGAAAAGGCATTGTGTATATCCCTTACAAAATATTTTGGCCCAAGCGTCCACATTAGTTTCTGGCTGTCCTTGCTCCAGTGCAGGTAGGTGCCCGCGTCGCGGGTGAGTTTGCTTAAAGGTAGTGCTTTATTGGTGGCTGAAAGGTCTTGGGCGCTGCCTGTGCTAACCATTGGATTAATGTAGCAGTTAAACAATTCGGTAAACGCCATCCATTTACCGTCAGGGCTGGGCTCAAATTGCGTAGTATAGGTAGAAGTATACAACGTTTTTTGATTAGCGCCGCTAATATCCATTACTTTAAAGGCTTTTTTGCTGCCCTCGCTGCTTTGGTAATATATTTTAGAATCATCTGCTGAAAAACCGGGCTTAATACCATTATTGATTACCATTTTGGTGGTAACAACCCATTTAGTGCTATCGCCCGAAATGTTTGCTATATATATACCCGGGTTGGCGCCAAAGGTAAAACCCAGGTCTTCATTGCCTTCGCCTTTACGGTAAATTATCTTATCGCCTTTACTATTGAATTTCGGCGTATAGTAAAATCCCTTTTCGCTGGTTATCCTTGTTACCTGGTGAGTAGCAAGATCAACCCTGTTAATTGAACCTTTTAGCGCGTCGCTCCAGTCAACATATACCAGCGACTTACCGTCAGGGCTAAATTCAGGGTCGTATTCAAAATCTTTAAGCGTATCTATTCGCGTGGGTTCACCCTTAGGCAGTTCTTTAACATAAATATAACCCGCGGCATTAAAAGCTACCTTTTTTCCGTCGGGCGATGTGGTTAACTGCCTTATCATTTTAACGGGAAACTCATCCAGGAAGACCTTTTGCGGGTAATGAAGTGCGTCGGTAATAGTTTGCTGCGAGGAAACTTCGAAAGGTATCTGTGCGGCATTTAGCGTTGAAATATCCAGGTTCCATATTTTTCCTTTAGCATAAAAAATTAGGTTCTTGCTATCAGGCGTCCAGCTAAAATTAGGGTACACGCCAAATATGGCCCAGGTTTCCTGCTGGTCGTGCGATAGGTCATCATACACAGGCCATTCTTCCTGGGTAGCCATATTGTGCAGGTATAAAACCGATTTCAGCCTTACCCGCTTCACAAACGCCAGCAATTTACCATCAGGAGATATTTGCGGACGGCATGCACCGCCTGCACCGCCGGTAACGGTTTCTATATCGCCCGTTTCGCGGTTCAATCTTCTTATAGCATATATTCCTGCATTCGGGTCCTTGCTATATTGAAAATTTGGGCCGGGCGTAACGTCCTCGCTCCAGTAAACAAATTTACCATCAGGCGATACAGTTGGTTCACCCGCATCCTGCTGGTCGTTTTTGCGTTTGGTTAGCTGTACGCCGTCGCCGCCGTTTTTATGGTATAGCCACATTTCTCCTGCTCCAAGCGAACGCGAGGCAGTAAAATGCTTGCGCGCCACTAAGTATTGCCCATCGGGCGTCCATGAGGCATTATTTAACAACCTGAAATTTTCTTTGGTGATGGAATGTTTATTAGTTCCGTCGGCGTTCATTATCCATATATTATCGCCACCTTCCTTATCGCTGGTGTAGGAGATCAGCTTACCATCCGGACTAAAACGTGGCTGCACCTCGTAGGCCTTGCCACCAGCCAATAAGGTGGCTTTACCGCCGGTAATGGGGATGGAGTAAATATCGCCCAACAAATCGAAAACTATAGTTTTACCATCGGGGCTTACGTCTAAATTCATCCATGTGCCCTCATCGGTATTGATGGTGACTTTTTTAGACGGGCCGGGCGGGGTTTCTACGTTCCATTTTTGGGCCTGAACGTTGCAGGCGGCAATTAAAAATATTAACGTTATATTAAAGAGCTTCATCAGTTAATTGTTTATAACTGCTAAGTTAAAACTATTGATGGTTTTTAATAGTTTTGGAACTGCCATAAAATAATGACGATACAGGAAATACTAAAAACTTACTGGAACCACGATACCTTCCGCCCGATGCAGGAGGATATTATCCAGTCGGTATTGTTGGGGCATGATACTTTGGCGCTGCTGCCAACCGGTGGAGGCAAGTCGGTTTGTTTCCAGGTTCCGGCTATGGCGAAGGATGGGATTTGTATTGTAGTATCGCCACTCATTGCCCTTATGAAGGACCAGGTAGAGAATTTAAGGGCCAAAGGTATTGAAGCGGTTTCCATTGTATCGGGGATGAATAAGCGGGAGGTTGACCTGGCTTTGGATGATTGTATTTATAAAGAAATCAAGTTTTTATACCTGTCGCCCGAGCGTTTATTGTCTGAACTGGTACGGGAACGCATCAAATACATGAAGGTAAACCTGTTCGCGGTTGATGAGGCGCATTGTATATCACAATGGGGGTATGATTTCAGGCCGTCATACCTGCATATAGCCGACCTGCGTGAGTTGCACCCTGATGTACCTGTATTGGCGCTTACCGCTACAGCAACCGGAGAAGTAAGGGTTGATATACAGGATAAGTTATTGTTTAAAAAGGCGCTGGTTTTTCAAAAAAGCTTTGAACGCAAAAATATCAGTTATGTGGTGCAGTATGAAGAGAACAAGCCCCGCAAAATGCTTGATATTGCCGTTGGTGTAAAAGGTAGCGGTATAGTATATGTACGCAGCCGGAAAGAATGTGCCGAAATAGCAAAATTTTATAATGATAATGGCATTAAAGCCGATTATTACCACGCTGGCCTTACATCTGACGAGCGCTCGAAAAAACAGGAAAGCTGGAAAAACAACCGTACCTGCATTATGGTAGCCACCAACGCCTTCGGGATGGGTATTGACAAGCCCGATGTGCGCTTTGTGATACATAAAGACCTGCCCGAAAGTTTGGAAACTTATTACCAGGAAGCGGGCAGGGCGGGGCGCGATGAGCATAAAGCATACGCTGTTTTATTATATAATAATGGCGACAGGATGAAACAGGAGAAAATGTTTGCGCTAAGTTTCCCCGCGGTTGATGAAATAAAACTGGTTTATCATCAACTCTCCAATTATTACCAGGTGGCGTATGGCGCCGGGGAGGGTGTTAGTTTCGATCTTGACCTGGGCGATTTTTGCGCCAAATACAAATTGGATGTAATAAAAACATTAAACGCCCTCAAGTTTTTGGAGCAGAATGAATATTTGTCGTTCAGTGAAAGTGTTTTTTTGCCGTCGCGGTTCAGGTTTGAGGTATTAAATGAGCAGTTATATAATTTCCAGATACAAAACCAGGGTTGGGATGCGTTCATTAAAACCTTACTGCGATCATACGGCGGGGCGTTTGAAAATTATGTAAGGTTAAAGGAATTTGACTTGTCGCGCCGTGCCCACATGAGCGTTCAGCAGGTAATTGAAGGGTTAAAGCAATTGCAGGAATACAATATATTAAGTTATCTGCCGCAAAACGACCAGCCGCAGGTAACTTATTTAAAACCACGGCAACAACCTAATAACCTGTATATAAATAAACAATATATTGAACAACGAAAAGCCACCTATCTAAAAAAGATGGAGGCAGTATTCGCTTATTGTACCCATAAAAAATGCCGCAGCCAGTTGCTGTTAACTTATTTTGATGAACCTAATAGCGATAAATGCGATATCTGCGATGTTTGCCTCGACGAAAAACGCAAACGCAATGCCACCGAAGTATTTGATGACGTCACCAATGAGATAGCCCAATTACTAAGTATCGGTCCGTTAGAGTTAGACTCTTTAATAACTTCTATAAAAAGCGGCATAGAAAAAGAACGGCTGGATGCCGTGCGCCGGCTGCTTGATGCGGGCAAGATAAAGTTTAACGGCGAAAAATATTATTTGTAGGACCTGTCTTAAAGCGGCCTTTTGCAAACTGGCAAAATATTATTCTGAACTTGTGCGCTTTGTGATATTTCTTAGCGAAATTTCCCACAAAGACCACCTACTATTTACACAAAGTACACTAAGGGTTTAACGAAGCGAAATATTATTCTGAATTCTCAACATCATTTTTGCCTTTAACACAGTGCCTTAGCGGATAATTTAACAAGGAAATGCACAATATTGCCTCGCTGTGCCGCTTCTCACAAAATTATTATTGGTTTTTCGCCGACACATATGCCCGGTTCACCGAGAAAAACAGGGGTTGTGTCGTTTTTACACTTATGGCGACGTAACCTTTGCCATTTATTATCGTCATATGGGGGTATTTAAAATAAATTAAAAAGTTAATCATCATTAAAAAATAAGAAAATGAAAACAAGAATAATAACCCTTATCACTTTAGTAACTGTATTAAGTATTACAAGTTTAACCTATGCCGCTGCAAAAACAAACGATGACCAGATCACTGTTGTAGCAACCGAAAACAATATTAATAAAATAGAAGCATCAGGCAATGTTGAAGTTTATATTACCAATGGCGACAAGGACCAGGTAAAAGTTTGCGGCGATTATTATGCACAAAACGCGTTAGTTCAGGACAAAGATGGCGTGTTGCGCATATCATCATACAACGCTGATAAATTGGTTGTATTAGTTACTGTTGCCGATCTGCGTTCAATAACCGCTACTGATAATGCATCAATAAAATCATATGTAACATTTTCAGCTATAGAGTTGGATGTGAAGCTAGATAAAAATGCCTCTGCCCAGTTAAAATTAGATGTATTTGCCGCTAATATAACAGTAACCGAAGGCGCCAAAGCCGATTTGAGCGGTTCTGTGAATGACTATGACTTAAATTACAGCCATTCAGCAAAAATAAATAGCACAGAGCTTGTAGCAGTTAACAGCACCAAAAATAATATTACCAAAAAAGCTGCCAACCCAACTGAAGATGAAGACGCGATTGACCTTGATAAAATGGCAAGCTTGTAACACACGCACACTTTTGCAAAAGTTCATTATATATTATTTAAGCCGTCCCGATTAATCGGGACGGCTTTTTTTATGTAACTTCATTTCGTAATTTGCAGTTTTATAAACCAACACTTGTACAAGATCATGAAAAGATATCGTCTAAATATACTTGCCGCAATAGCGGTTATTGCTGTTATTCTGCTGCCATCATGCAGGTTTGGTTGCGTACATGGTTCGGGCAACCAGGTTTCCGAGATGCGTAAGGTAGCCGGTTTTACAAAGATCGACGTATCAGGTGCGTTTAAAATTATCTTAAAGCAAGATAGTTCGTCAACTGTAAATATAAGTACTGATGATAACCTGGTGAAGTATATTAATACAGAAGTAAGCGGCGATAAGTTGCGCATATCAACCCGTGGTAAAAATATTTGCACTAATGGCCCAATCCTTATCACTATTGGTATTCATCATCTTGGGGAAATAAAATCGTCTGGAGCGGTCGAGGTTGAATCAGCCGGTAAATTGATTACCGGCGACCTGAGTTTTAAACTTTCAGGCATCACCAAAGTAAATATGGAGCTTGACGCTGCCCATGTAAGCACCGAAAGCAGCGGCTCGGCAGAAATTAACTTGAAGGGGCAAGCCAGTTCGCATAGTGTTGACCTTAACGGCGGCGGTAAAATTCACGCGTTTGATTTTGTGGTGGGCAATTATACTATTGAAACATCGGGCGCGAGCGACTGCGAGATAAATGTGTTGCACCAGCTAAATGTAAACAGCAGTGGCGCGTCATCGATAAAATATAAGGGTAACCCTACCAGCGTAAATAGCGATAAATCGGGTATTTCATCAATTACAAAAGTTAATTGATGTTAGAAGGTTGGAATGTTTTAAAGTTGTAATGTTTGGCATTTTTGGTAAGCACCTATCTGAAAATTAATTATTTTTAAGTACCTTTGCCCCCTCCAAAACCAGTACGCCTGGTTTTATAAATGATATTTAAATACCCGTTAAAAGATGAATATTACCCAGGAAAAGATAGATAACCTGAATGCAGTTGTAAAAATTAATATTGACCCGGCCGATTACCAGGCCCGCGTAGAAAAAGCAATAAAGGATCACGCTAAAAAAGCAAAAATGCCGGGCTTCCGCCCCGGAATGGTGCCTCCCTCTCATATAAAAAAGATGTATGGCAAAAGTATATTGGTTGATGAAGTTAACAATTTACTAAGCGATACGCTAAACAATTACATCAACGAGCAAAAGCTGGAAGTTTTAGGCCAGCCGCTGCCAAAGGTTGATAGTAAGCAGGAATATAACTGGGATTTTGCCGATAATTTTGAGTTTAACTACGAAATTGGATTGGCCCCGGAATTTAGTATTGATTTTTCATCGAAAGATAAACTGGTTCAATATGACATTAAAGTTGATGATAAAACACTGGCCGATCGTATAAAAAATATCCGCCGCAGCTATGGCAAAATGACAAACCCTGACGTATCGGCAGACGATGATGTACTATATGCGCAATTAACGCAGCTTTCTCCGGATGGTTCTGTTTTTGATGATGGCATTGTAAATACAACATCAGTCCGTTTAGACCAGGTACAAGATGAGAAAATTAAAAAATCACTCATTGGTTTAAAAAAGGACGATGAAGTAGTTGTTGATATTCAAAAAGCTTATAATAATGACGCGACCAGGATCGCGGCTATATTAGGGGTTGATGAAGATACAGCAGCGGGTTTAAAATCAAAGTTTCGCTTAGCGGTAAAAAACGTTAACCGCTTAGAAGAAAGCGACTTAAACCAGGAGTTCTTTGACAAATTATTCGAGGCAGGCACTGTAACCGACGAAGCGGGTTTCAGGGCTAAGATCACTGAAGAGATAGAGACTATGATGAACCAGGATGCTGACCGCAAACTGCAAAATGACATCTATAACTACAGTATTGAGAAAGTTCAGTTTAATTTACCCGACGAGTTTTTGAAACGCTGGTTAAAAGCCACTAACGAAAAACTTAGCGAAGAAGAACTGGAAGGCGGCTATAAAGATTTTGCTCAAAACCTTAAATGGACATTAATAGAGAACAAGATCATTAAAGAAAACAACATCGAGATTAAATACGAGGAAGTTTTCGCGGCGGCAAAACAAAGCCTCGGCCAGCAATTCAGGATGTATAGCCAACAGCCAATAGGCGAGGAGCAGCTATCGCAATACGCGGTACAGTACCTGCAAAACAAAGAGAATGCTAATAAAATATTTGACGAAGTAAAGGCCCTTAAAACATTAGATCATATTAAGAGTGTGGTTACTTTGGATAAGAAGGAAATATTTTACAATGACTTTAAGGAATTAGTGAAATAATAAACTTTTAAAATATTTTTGTAAAAAGCATCCACTTAATAACGGATGCTTTTTTTTTACAACGCTTTGTCATTGCGAGCGAAGCGCGGCAATCGCATGCATGCAAAGTTCGCGATTGCTTCGTCGTTCCTCCTCGCAATGACATAAAGAGTAATTATTTTACTTTTCGCAAACTTTATATTAAAAATTATATTCAACTAAAAACTATATTTATCGCGGGCTAACCCCCGCATCACAACCAAAAAACACATAACCATGAACAGTATACCAGATAAAAACGAATTTAGAAAATACGCTGTTAAGCACCATAGAATTGGTGGCCACCACGTAGATAAATTTATTGGCGGGGTCGATAGATCAACCCTACCTACAGGCATGACGCCTTATATTATTGAAGAGCGCCAGCTTAACGTGGCCCAAATGGACGTGTTTTCACGTTTGATGATGGACCGTATTATATTTTTAGGCGATGCCATTTATGAGAACATCGCTAATATTATACAGGCGCAATTACTGTTCCTGCAGTCGGCAGATGCGAAACGCGACATCCAGATATATATTAACTCACCGGGCGGTTCTGTTTACGCGGGTTTAGGTATTTATGATACGATGCAGTTTATATCAAATGATGTGGCAACTATTTGTACAGGTATGGCCGCGTCAATGGCAGCCGTATTATTATGTGCCGGTACCGAAGGTAAAAGGGCGGCCCTGCCACACGCAAGGGTGATGATACATCAGCCATCAGGAGGCGCGCAGGGGCAGCAATCAGATATAGAGATCACTTACCATGAGATCACTAAACTGAAACAGGAACTGTACCAGATCATCGCCGATCATAGCGGAACATCTTATCAAAAGGTTTGGGACGCTTCGGACCGTGACCATTGGATGATAGCAGACGAAGCCAAAGAATTTGGCATGATAGACGAGATTTTGAAAGGAAATAAAACAAAGAAGTAATTACTAGGTTAGTCTTAAGAGTCCCAAGTCTACAGCCTGAAGTCGGACTTTGGACTTAAGACTTTGTAAATATCATTTCTATTAAGTAAATTTGTGTAACTAAAACCACAATGAATAAAAACAGTAAGGAGATAAGGTGTTCATTCTGCGGCGCAGGCAAGCAGGATTCGCTGATGCTCATAGCGGGGCTTGATGCACATATTTGTGATAAATGCGTTAACCAGGCTAATGAAATACTGGCCGAAGAATTAAAAGTGCGCAAGGTTAAAACCTCGCCTTCTTCGCCCTCCATATTAAAGCCCTACGAAATAAAAACACATCTTGACCAATATGTTATAGGACAGGATGATGCTAAAAAAATATTGGCCGTTGCTACCTATAATCACTACAAAAGGCTAAACCAGCGTATTGAAAAGGATGAGGTAGAGATAGAGAAATCGAACATTATTATGGTGGGCGAAACCGGTACGGGTAAAACCCTGCTTGCTAAAACATTGGCTAAAGTTTTGAATGTTCCGTTTTGTATCTGCGATGCTACCGTATTAACCGAAGCCGGTTATGTGGGCGAGGATGTGGAAAGTATACTTACCCGCCTGCTGCAATCAGCAGATTATGATGTGGCGCTTGCTGAAAAAGGCATTGTGTATATTGACGAAGTTGATAAAATTGCCCGTAAAAGCGATAATGCTTCCATCACCCGTGATGTATCGGGCGAGGGTGTACAACAGGCTTTATTAAAAATACTGGAGGGCACTATGGTTAACGTACCACCACAGGGCGGCCGTAAACATCCCGACCAGAAAATGATAACTGTTAACACCAGCAATATCCTGTTTATATGCGGCGGCGCTTTTGATGGTATCGAAAAGAAAATAGCCAATCGTTTACGTACGCAAACCGTTGGTTATAAGTTGAAGGGGAATGACGGTGAGGTTGATATGAAAAACCTTTACAAATACATTACTCCGCAGGATTTGAAATCATTTGGTTTGATACCTGAATTAATAGGCCGTTTGCCCGTGCTTACTTATTTAAACCCTTTAGATAGGGAAGCCCTGCATAATATATTAACCGAGCCCAAAAATTCATTATTAAAACAATACAAGAAACTGTTTGAATACGAAGGTGTAAAGCTTGATTTTGAAGATGACGTACTGGAGTTTATTGTTGATAAAGCGATGGAATTTAAACTGGGTGCCCGTGGCCTGCGTTCAATATGTGAAGCCATTATGATCGATGCCATGTTCGAGTTCCCATCTAAAAAAGATATCAGGAAATTAATTGTTACTTTAGATTACGCACACGAGAAATTTGAAAAGTCGGACCTTAAAAAGTTAAAAGTGGCTTAACAATAAAAACATAGCGAATAGCTATATTTGTTTAAATATAATGTAAACCCTGGTGTAACGCCGGGGTTTGCTGTATAAAATGAAAAAATCATGAATGAACAATTAAATATAAAAAAAGATGGGGAAGCATCCAAGGTAACAGAGGTGCACGGCCCTATAAAGTCAGGGCTTAAAACAAAGGCCGGTATTGTAGCCAACTGGCTGCCCCGTTATACCGGCCGGCCGTTGGAGGAGTTTGGCGATTATATTATTCTGACCAATTTTTCAAAATACATACAACTTTTTTCTGAATGGAATGATAACGCCCCGATACTGGGTATTGATAAGCCTATGCAAAGCGTAACCGCTAACGGTATTACCATTATTAACTTTGGCATGGGCAGTTCGGTAGCGGCTACGGTGATGGACCTGCTTACGGCTATTCACCCCAAGGCGGTTATATTTTTAGGGAAATGCGGCGGTTTAAAACGTAAAAATAATGTCGGTGACCTGATATTACCCATAGCGGCAATAAGGGGCGAGGGTACATCAAACGATTATTTACCGCCCGAAGTGCCGGCATTGCCTTCGTTTGCTTTGCAGAAAGCTATTTCAACCACCATACGCGATTTTTCGCTTGATTACTGGACAGGCACCTGCTATACCACCAATCGCCGCGTTTGGGAACATGATAAGAAATTTAAAAACTACCTTAAAGAATTGCGCGCCATGGCGGTCGATATGGAAACCGCTACTATTTTTACAACGGGTTTCGCTAATAAAATACCCACAGGGGCGTTGTTGTTAGTATCGGACCAACCCATGATACCCGAAGGTGTAAAAACCTCCGAAAGCGATTCGAAGGTAAGTTCACAATTTGTAGAAACACACCTTAAAATAGGTATTGAATCGTTAAAACAATTAATTAATGGCGGCCTTACGGTTAAGCATTTGAGGTTTTAAGTCCAGGTAGCTATTTTTATAACTCTTACAACTCTGTCAACTAAATACCATGTGGTACAATAATATATTAGAAACCATAGGCAATACACCTATGGTTAAACTAAATAAGATTACAAAAGACATTCCTGCTACGGTTTTAGCCAAAATAGAAACCACTAATCCGGGTAATTCTATTAAGGACCGCATGGCCCTTAAAATGATAGAAGATGCCGAAAAAAGCGGTAAGCTTAAACCCGGCGGAACGATAATTGAAGGAACTTCGGGCAATACGGGTATGGGCCTGGCCATCGCGGCGGTAATAAAAGGCTACAAATGTATTTTTACGACGACTGACAAACAATCAAAAGAGAAATTCGACGCGCTGCGTGCCTTTGGCGCCGAGGTTATTGTGTGCCCTACCAATGTTGACCCGGAAGATCCGCGGTCGTATTATTCAGTTTCATCCCGTTTGGAGCGCGAGGTACCTAATTCATGGAAACCAAACCAGTATGATAACCTGTCAAACACAGAGGCGCATTATGAGTCGACCGGCCCCGAAATATGGGCGCAAACCGAAGGAAAGATAACGCATTTGGTGGCCGGTGTTGGCACAGGCGGCACTATTTCGGGCATTGCACGTTACCTGAAAGAGAAAAATCCGGCTATACAAATACTGGGTATTGATACGTATGGGTCGGTATTTAAAAAATATAAAGAAACAGGCGTATTTGATAAGAACGAAGTATACCCTTATATCACTGAAGGCATAGGCGAGGATTTTTTACCGGCCAATGTTGATTTTAACCTCATAGATCATTTTGAAAAAGTGACCGATAAAGACGCCGCTTTAATGACCCGTGAGATAGCCCGCAAAGAAGGCATTTTTGCCGGGAACTCAACTGGTTCTGCCATAGCAGGCGTATTGCAGATGAAGGATAAGTTTAAAGCGGGCGATGTGGTAGTGGTTGTTTTCCCCGATCATGGTACGCGTTACTTAGGCAAGATGTATAATGACGACTGGCTGCGCGACCGTGGTTTCTTAAAGGATGGTAAACTAACCGCCCGCGATATCATCAGCAAAAAAGAAAGCCAGGAAATTATTACTATTGACAGCGAAAAATCTGTTTTGGAAGCTATAAACACTATAAAATCATTAAATATATCGCAGATACCGGTTACCCAGCAGGGCATGGTAATAGGCAAAATAACCGAAACCGATATTCTGGACGCTTTATTGGAAAACCCGTCGATAAAATCTCAGCCCATAAAAAACATCACCACCAACCCTTTTCCGTTTGTTGACCTCAATACATCTATTGACCGTATATCGGGCATGATAAACAAGGATAACGCTGCTGTTTTAGTTGAGGACGAGAACGGCAGGATCGAGATTATTACGCAGTATGATATTATTAATGCGATATCGGGGTAGGGTAGGTTTTGAGGTAAAAGGCGAAAGGTAAAAGGTGACGTATATAGTTTATCTGCACATCTGCACATCCGCACATCAATCTACCATTTCTTAAATATCACAAACACCGCCAAAACAATTAGCCCGAAACCAACCAAATGGTTCCAACCTAGTTTTTCTGTTTTGAAAAACAGGGTAGTGAAAACTACAAATACAGTAAGCGTAATAGCTTCCTGTATTGTTTTTAATTGAACGAGGCTGTAAGGGCCGCCATCGCCTTTAAAGCCCGCGCGGTTAGCCGGTACCTGGAACGTATACTCAAAAAAAGCCAGCCCCCAGCTAATTAATATTACCGAGAAAAGCCCCAGGTTTTTCCCCCATGAAAAATCTTTAAACCTTAAATGCCCGTACCAGGCAAAGGTCATAAAGGTGTTTGATATGATGAGGAAAATGATGGTTTTTAGTCCGCGCATTGTTTTTTCTAACTAATTCAGCCTGTCTACAGCCAATTCCTTTTTATACACACTGTTTAAATAAGGCTTAGGGTTTACCAGCAGCAGTATGGCCGTTCCTTTTTCTCTCGCCAATGGATCATCAACCTCACTGAGCTTGCGGCAGCTATCGGTAATAGGTGCAAATCTTTTTATTTTATCGCCATTATCATCATCTACATAAATAATATAACGCGCGTTCAAATCGGCCGGGGCCCATAAAGCAAAACTGCTGCTTAATGATATTACCTCGGGCAAATTATACAGCTTGCCAAAATGGTGTATGGCCGCGGCCTCTCCATAGTTATCAGCAAATATTTGGGTTGATCTCCTTTGTTCGGGTGTAAGGCCATAATAAACTTTAGCTACTTTTTGGGTTAATTCTTCCCATCCCAGCATATCGGCATAATCCTGGGTAAGAGGGTGCACTTTTTGGTCCTCCCAGGTAACAGCAAAACGAAAAATATTCGTTTTTTCATGCATAAATCGAAACAAGGCCAATGTTGAATTCAATGGTAATACAGGTAGCAGCATTGGGAACAGCAATAAATTGGGCAGCGTAAATACAATAACCACTAAAGTGCGTAATATCGTATGTTTACTTTTTATCCAACGTTCAAAACCATAGCCGCCGGCGGCAAACAACATAGGGTAAGCGCCAAACAGGTAATAGTTTTTACCACTCATCTCCAATAAAAAAATGAAGACCAATACAAAGGCAAATGCCATGAACTGAAACTTGCGCAGTTTATGCGAAAACAATAAAAAGCCAAAGCCTGTGAGCCATAAAAATAACGCAATGCCGTTAACCACTATTTGCTGACTTATAAAATCGCCGGGTTTAATATAATTCAGCTGATTTTTTTGCAGCGTTTTCATGTGCGTAATAATTGGCCAATGATGCTGAAACTGCCAGATAATATTTGGCAAAAACAATAAAAAAGCGATGGCTATAGCGCCCAATACATGCCTGTTCCCTAACAATTTACGCTGTTTAGTAAATAATAAACCTATTAGCAGCGCAATGGCAAAAAAGGCCATAGTGTATTTGGTAAGCAGGCCCAAACCAATTACCACGCCTAAAAAATACAGGTATTTAACAGTATGGTAATTAATGTACCTGATAATGAGCCAAACGGTCAAAACCCACCATAATTGGTCAAATATTACAGGCTGGAACAGGTAATCGCTGGCAACAAATGCCGGCGCGAAAATAAAACTTAAACAAGCGAGTGTAATGGCAAACTTTTTACCGCCAAGTTCAACGGTTATCATGCCAACCAGCCAAACAATTAGGCCCGCGCCTAACGTAGTGAAAATTCGGGCCGCAAAAACCGAGTTGCCAAAAACGGTGGTAGTTATCTTTGCCAGCAAGGCTATAAATGGTGGTACTTCTTTAAAACCCCAGTCTAAATGATCGCCCAGCGCCAGGTGCAAAAGCTCATCACGGTGAAAGCCATAATGTGATAAGGCAAAAAGGTTTAATATTATTTTAAGCGATACAAACACCAATATAAAACTGGTGTAGGTTGATCTGCGGTTCTGGTAAGGCATGCAGTTTATGATCGGTTTTTATAAAGGTAGTAATTAAGGCGGAAAGCTAAAAGGTGAAAGGTAAAAGGTTTGTTGCATTTCACCATTTGCCTTTCCACCATTTGCCTTTTATCTCAACTGAGTCCTAGTAGTAGTTAAGGGCGAATATAAAAGGTAAAAGGAAATTAGTGTAGGCTTATTACCCTTGTAATTTTCCAGTTCCCGTTTTCTTTTTTCCAAACATGAACAAAACGGGCAAATTTAGAATTAGGGCTTGTATCGGTGATACTATGAAACCTGTGATAACCCATCTCGACAGCCCCATAATCTTTTATGGGGTAAACCTCTATACTCCCTTTCATTAGTTCACGCGTAACTTTCCCGCAGATATTATTTTTATAAGCGGCCATTAGCTGGGCTTTTGATTTGATAACGCCGCCCTGGTCATGAAAAAATTCAATGTCTTCTGAAATAATCTGATCTTGTATGTCCATTTTGCAATGATTGTAAGAATCCTCCCAAATACTATCCATATGTACAATGGCATCATACAACTCTTTTGATTCGGGTTTATAAACCGGCCGCTTAATAGTTTGTTTTAAGGGCAAGCGGCAGGCAGAAACCGTTATCAAAATAAAGAAAATATAAAGGACAGATGATTTCTTTGTTTTCATAGTAATAAATCGTTAAGCAAAAAAATTGACAGGTATAAAAAAAGACACTTTTGAAGTGCCTCTTTTAAATTATATCCGCTTAATATCAGCCCCCAATGCCTTTAACCGGGTATCAATATGCTGGTAGCCGCGTTCAATTTGCTCTATATTGTAGATAGTTGATTTGCCCTGTGCCGATAATGCGGCTATTAATAAGGATACGCCGGCACGAATATCGGGCGATGTCATAGATATGCCGCGCAGTTTAACCTGGTTATCCAGGCCGATAACCGTGGCACGGTGCGGGTCGCATAAAATAATTTGCGCGCCCATATCCAATAGTTTATCTACAAAGAACAAACGGCTCTCGAACATTTTCTGATGAATTAAGACCGAGCCTTTTGCCTGTATGGCAACTACCAGTACAATGCTTAACAGGTCGGGTGTAAAGCCGGGCCATGGGGCGTCGGCAATGGTCATGATAGAGCCGTCAATAAAGGTTTCTATTTCGTAATGTTCCTGTGCCGGTATGTAAATATCATCGCCCTTAAGTTCTAATTGTATGCCTAAACGCCTGAATACATCTGGTATCATACCCAACTCGCTGTAATGTACGTTTTTAATGGTGATCTCGGACCCTGTCATAGCGGCCAGGCCAATGAACGAACCGATCTCTATCATATCAGGCAGCAGGCGGTGTTCTGTTCCCCCAAGTTTGGTTACGCCCTCAATGGTTAACAGGTTAGAGCCTATGCCGCTTATTTTGGCGCCCATACGGTTAAGCATTTTGCATAATTGCTGTAAGTAGGGCTCGCAGGCTGCATTATAGAGGGTAGTAGTGCCTTTTGCTAAAACGGCAGCCATAACAATATTGGCTGTGCCGGTTACCGATGCTTCGTCCAATAAAATATAAGTGCCCTGGAGATTGGAGGCATCGACGTTAAAAAAGCCATCTTTTGGGTTATAGTTAAATTGCGCGCCTAATTTTTCAAAACCTAAAAAGTGGGTATCCAAACGCCTGCGGCCTATTTTATCGCCTCCGGGTTTTGGTATAGATGCCTTGCCGAAGCGTGCCAGCAAGGGCCCAACTATCATGATAGAACCACGCAGGCTCCCGCCCTTATCCTTAAACAGATCCGACTGGAAAAAATTCTGATCAATATTCCCGGCTTTAAAACTATAGGTATCCCCGGCCAGGCGCTCCACTTTAACGCCCATATCGCCCAACAGCTCTATCAGCTTATTTACGTCCTTTATATCGGGGATATTGCTTATCGTTACCTTTTCATCAGTTAACAATACTGCCGAAAGTACCTGTAAAGCTTCGTTTTTTGCACCCTGCGGGGTTATTTCGCCCTTAAGTTTTTTACCTCCCTGTATTTCGAACGCGTTGGTCATATTGAGTTCATGGTTAATGGTTGATAGTTCATGGCAGGAACTACAGCAAAGATTATAAATAAATTTATGATTTGGGACGAACAGTTAAAGTTAATCAAACCTATTAACTATGATCCATGAACCATGATCTATTAATACTTTTTGCCGCCCGTATTGCGGTTACGATTGTTTTGATTGTTGTTATTGCGGGGGTTGTTGTTATTGGTTCGCCCACCGCCACCACCGCCGCCCCGGTTGTTTTGGTTGTTGGTGCGCCCGCCGCGGTTATTGTTATTGCTTTGTGCATGTACCTGCGGACGGTATTCGATCTTGTTCAGGTTAATATTTTCATCAACCTTCAGTTCGCCTTTTGACAGCGCAACCAGATCGGCCAAAATAGTTTCATCAGCTACCGAATCCTTGTTCCATTGCACATAGGCCATCTTCATAAAATTGGCAACCGCCTGTACCATGTGCCGGCGGCGTTCAGGCTCCTCAATGCTTTTTGCCTTTTCTATCATCAGCTCAATGGTTTTGCCATAGTGCTTGTACCGTATGCGCTGATGCGGGTAACGCAACGGTTCGGGTTTTAGATGTATGGCATCAGGGCTGGGTTTAGGGTAGGGTGAATCCACATCCAACTGGTAATCAGATATGATATGCAGGTGGTCCCATAGCTTATGCTTAAAATCGGCAACGTCGCGTAAATGAGGGTTTAAAAAGCCCATCAGTTCAATCACTACCTGTGCATAGCGGTTGCGTTCTTCTTTGGTAGGCAGAGCAACAATATATTTTACCATATTTTGTACGTTGCGGCCATATTCAGTTAGGAGTAATTTGCTCCTGGTTGAATTATAATCAAATTGTTCAGGCGTGTTTTGTTGAGCCATGTAATTGTTTTTTAAAGAAAGTTTTAAGTTAGCCGGCGACTTTTTCCCGGATAAATAGGGTACAGGCAGCTAAAATTGAATATTATTGAATTGTAGTACAGCAAATATAGTGCAATAGTACCAATGTGCAAACTACTAACGCAGAAAGTTGTTTTATTTATATATTTTTAGATAATATCGAATGATGAATATCGAATGTCGAACACCGAAGTTGGGCTTGTATTAACCAAATGCGCTACTTCATCATTCATTATTCGATGTTCTGTGTTCGATATTATTTAATTAAAGTTACCTTGTGTTAATTACCCACATAGCCATCTACCGTTTCAGCATCCCTATGGTACCATTTACCATAGCCACCGGAACAATGGATCATGCGCAAAATGTTTTTATACGGGTACATACCGATGCCGGGTTTTATGGGGTTGGCGAATGTTCTGCCTTCCCGATGATCGTAGGCGAAACGCAGGATACCTGTTTATTAATGGCGCGCGAATTTGCTAAACTATGGAAGGGGAAGAACGCGCTGGATATTCCCGCCCGTTTACAGCAACTGCATGATTTTACCGCAGGTAACACCACCATTAAAAGCGCGTTTGATATGGCCCTGTACGATATCGCGGCCAAAAACGCGGGTTTGCCGCTTTATAAATTTTTAGGCGGACAAAAACGTGAAGTTGAAACCGATATAACTATAGGCATTGATAAGCCGGAAGTAATGGCCCAAAAGGCTATGGAGTTTAAACAATTGGGCGCTGCTATATTAAAGGTAAAATTAGGTAAGAACGCGGCAGAAGATATAGAACGTATTAAACAAATACGCGATGCCGTAGGCGATGAAATGAAGATACGCGTAGACGCTAACCAGGGCTGGAGCTTTGATGACGCGGTTTTCGCGCTGCAGGCCCTGGGTAAATACGATATTGAATTTTGCGAACAACCCATGCGTACCTGGTATGATGATAAACTACCGAAGTTGATGAAATTATCGCCGGTAAAAATTATGGGCGATGAAAGTATTTATAACCACCATGATGCCCGCAAGCAGATAGAAAGCGGCTCGTGCCATTATATTAATATAAAGCTGGCAAAATCGGGCGGGATGTTTGAAGCGAAGCAGATACACGACCTTGCCGCCCAAAAAGGTATCTCCTGTATGATGGGAGGGATGCTGGAAAGTCGCATAGCACTGAGCGCCAAGCTGCATTTTGTATATGCCAGCCCCAATATTAAATTTTATGATATGGATACCTGTATGCTGGGCCACAAGGTTGACCCATGCGTAGGTGGCGTAACCTATGATGGTTATTTTTTAACTATCAATGACGCGCCGGGCATAGGGGCGGATGCAGGTGAGGGGTTTTTGAAGAACTGCGAAAAGTTTAGCATTTAAATAATTAGCTTATCTGCAAAAATCAACTAATCTCTATTTCCCACTTAACTCCGCAAAATACTTATGAAACAATGGTATAGTCTCAATCCCCTTATAATAATTAAAAATATTATATTTCTCATTAGGCGAGTGCAGCGCGTCGCTATCCAGGCCGAAGCCCATTAATACGGTTTTAATTCCTAATTCAGCTTCGAAAAGAGCCACGATTGGTATACTTCCTCCTCCGCGTGTAGGTATAGGCGCTTTGCCGAACGATTCGGTTATTGCTTTTTGCGCGGCGCGGTAAGCAATGCTATCCGTTGGGGTTACCACCGGTTCACCGCCGTGATGCGGGGTAATTTTTACTTTTACCGAAGCTGGCGCGATCTTTAAAAAATGATCGGTAAATAGTTTGGTTATTTTATCAGATACCTGGTTCGGAACCAGGCGCATTGAGATCTTCGCGCTGGCTTTTGACGGTAATACCGTTTTTGCACCTTCGCCAATGTAGCCGCCCCAAATACCGTTTACCTCCAGGGTAGGGCGGGTTCCGGTGCGCTCAAAGGTGGTATAGCCCTTTTCGCCCCAGAGTTCGGCAACGTCCAGGTCTTTTTTATACTCATCCTCATTATAGGGCGCGGCGTTCAATTCTTTGCGTTCAGCTTCGGTTAAGGCTATAACCTCGTCATAAAAACCGGGAATGGTGATATGGTTATTTTCATCATGCAGTGATGCGATCATTTTAGCCAATATTGTTGCCGGATTAGCTACCGCGCCGCCATAAACGCCCGAATGCAGGTCGCGGTTAGGGCCGGTTACCTCAACTTCCAGGTAGGATAACCCCCGCAGCCCCGTTTCGAGTGATGGGTGTTCCATGCTGATCATGGACGTATCAGAAATTAATACTACATCGGCTTTTAGTCTGGTTTTGTTTTGTTTTACGAAAATACCAAGGTTTGATGAACCCACTTCTTCTTCACCCTCTATCATAAACTTAATATTGCAGGGTAACGGGCCATGTTGCATCATCAGTTCAAAGGCTTTTATATGCATATAAAATTGTCCCTTGTCGTCGCAGGCGCCGCGGGCATATATTTTACCATCGCGCACGGTTGGTTCAAATGGAGGCGTTTTCCAGAGTTCCAATGGGTCGGCCGGCTGTACATCATAATGCCCGTAAACTAAAACAGTTGGTTTTGACGCGTCGGTTATCTTTTCGCCATACACAATAGGGTAGCCCGCGGTTTGGCAAACTTCAACCTTATCCGCACCTGCTTCACGCAGCTTTTGGGCCACATAATCCGCGGTTTTTAATACATCGGGTTTGTATTTTGGGTCGGCACTAACCGAAGGGAACCGTAACAGTTCAAAAAGTTCATCTAAAAAGCGTTGTTTGTGCTGCGCTATATATTGTTTTATTTCCTGCATGCTATCAATTTTGAGCAAATATAGTCAAGAAAATCACGGAAGATAATTTTCATTTCCTATTGCTTCGCAGACAGAGGCCAGGATCGTTATTTAGTTTATACCGGAACCATACGCATTTTAATGCCACGAAGGTATAAATTAATAATTGGATGTGTTTTTCGGTATTGACCGCGTAACTGATAATAAGCGGTTGCTTATCGGACTTAATCTACACAATTGAGAATGTGCAGATTAATTTGTATATTATTTGGGGTAGGTACAGGGAATTTGGTGATCCCTGTGTAACAGGCAATGTTTTTAATGCCCCTGATCAGTAGGTAAGTACCTTGTAATGACAAAATAGTTACTGACTAAAACTGATACTTACCAGGTAATTAGTCAGCAGTACCTAAATTCATACCAGCGCCGGCTTTGTTTGCTGAATTAGTGTTTTCAAATTTAACTTTTACGTCAGCAGTCTTGTTTTCTTTTTTACTTACTGACAATGCAGTTAATCCTGTAGTTAAAATTATTCCTGCTATTATGGCTATTTTTTTCATGTTCTTAATTTTTAAATGTGATGAGTGTTCTTTAATTAGAATCTGTCGGCAGTACCTAAGTTATCTTTATCGCCTTTTCTGTCAGCAGTACCCAAGTTATCTTTGTCTTTTCTGTCAGCAGTACCTAAATTGTCTTTGTCTTTTCTGTCAGCAGTACCCAGGTTGTCTTTATCTTTTCTGTCAGCAGTACCCAGGTTGTCTTTGTCTTTTCTGTCAGCAGTACCCAAGTTGTCTTTATCCATCTTGTAAGTGGCTGCTAAATTGCTGCTGGTTGTAGCGAAAGATGAAGCGATGCTGGTAGCGAACACTATGGCTGATGCGATTATTAGTTTTTTCATGATTTTTTTATAGTTTTTTATTTATTATTTACGTTTTTGTTGCTTTTTTAATTAGAATCTGTCGGCAGTGCCTAAGTTATCTTTATCACCTTTTCTGTCGGCAGTACCTAAGTTGTCTTTGTCACCTTTTCTATCGGCAGTACCTAAATTATCTTTGTCACCTTTTCTGTCAGCAGTACCTAAATTATCTTTATCACCTTTTCTGTCGGCAGTACCTAAATTATCTTTATCACCTTTTCTGTCAGCGGTACCCTGGTTGTCTTTGTCTTTATCAATGGTTTGGTAAGACACTACTAAACTGTTGGTTTTAGCAAAAGATGAAGCGATGCTGGTAGCGAATACAATGGCTGATGCGATTATTAGTTTTTTCATGGTTATTTATTTGTTCTGGTATTATTAAATTAATTAGGGTTGTTTATTATTATGTTATTTATTTTTTGTTATTATTTTTAATCAGCCGTAGCTAATACAATTCTATCATTTACTGCAACCTTAGCAACTTTTACTGAAGTTGTTTTAGTGTTGTTTGTGGTATTTAATATGGATAATATTCCAACTGTAAATACAATAACTGTGGTAAGGATTATCTTTTTCATATTGTTATTTTTTAAATGTTAGATAATAGATATAAAGTATTAGGTAATGATTAATTAGTATATTATAAGTTACGCTATAATTCAATCAGCAGTTGCCAGTGTGCCTTTTGCCGAAAACGGGTTGTTAGTAAAGGCCGCTGAATTTGCCTGGATATTGCTCTTTTTTGTGCATGATGATAGTACAACTGTAAAGAGTACGACAATTACTGCTAAAGTTAGATTTTTCATTATATTTAATTTTTTAAGTTAGTAATAAATTTAATATCTTTTTATTGACAAATATTAATTATTAGTTAATTATAATAACATACTTTTAAGTTGTACCTTAATAAAGGTGTCATTCTTTTTCGCTGATTAATTAATAGTTTTCTGCCTGTTTTTTTTTAATCTCTTGGTATAAATTTAATTGTTTAATAAATATTAATGTTATAAATTAGTAATTATACGCATTTGATATTCAAATACTTATACAAGACAAATATAATTATGTTTTGTTAATTACAAAGAAAAACAAAAAAAGTTTTTTTATTAAAAAAAATCATTTTTTTGCGGAAAAGAAAATATATAGCGTAATATTTATAACTTTCACCATAATTAAACGTAATAACTTTTTGATGAAGAAAATTTACGCAATTCTTTTTTTTATAATAACTTCAATAACCGCACACGGCCAGGGTAGGGGCACAGATACAACCGAGGTTAAAAGATTAAATGCTAACGGGTTTAAAGCCCGGTTTACTAACGCTAATGAAACCGTTACCGATGCTAACAAAGCATTACAATTAGCTGTTAAACTTAAATATAATAGCGGTATAGCCGAAGCTTACAGGGTAATGGGTGTTGGCGAATTCTATTTAAATCGCCCGGACACGGCGATAACTCTTTATTTCCAGGCTTTAGATCATTTTAAAAACCTGAATGACGAGCGGGGTATGGGTACTGTTTACAACAATATTGGTAACCTTTACCAGATGATAGATTATGATAAGGCTTTAGATTATTTTAAACTGGCAAACGATATTGCAGTAAAATATAAAGACAAAGAATTAATTGCGAAGCTGTATTTAAACATGGGCAACATTTATAATCGCCAAAATAGATACCCCGAAGCAAAGAAATCCTATAAAGAGAGTTTCCGGCTTTTTACGGAATTAAAAAACCCTACCATCCTGGTGCAATGCCTGCAAAATCTGGGGGTTATTTACTTTAATTTACATGAGATAGATACTGCGAAGATGTTGCTGACAGACGCCCATGACCGGGCTAAAAATATGGATATGAATTCGTCAATAGCCACTATCGACATGAACCTTACTGATATTTATATAGCAGAAAGTAATTTTGATAAGGCCGGGACATACATGGAAGAGGGTAAAAGCTATGCTGCCCTGAGTAAAAATGATAAAGATATTAGTGATTACAATCACATAGCTTATGAATTAGAATTAAAGAAAAAGAATTACGAAAAGGCTTTAAACATTTTAATTAAAATTTATCAATCAGATAGCACAGCTTATAAATCAACGGTTTCCACCAAGTTAACCCTGAAACAAAAAGAAACTGACCGGATCATACAAGACGCGGTGGACAAACAAAGAAGAGAATTTAACAGCAAAATATTTGGAGCGCTGATGATAATGGCCATCCTGTTATTGGCAGTTATTGGATTATTAATAAACAATGTAAGGCGCAAAGCAACCACTAACGCGCAGCTCCATGAATTGAATAGTGAAATATCAAGGCAAAAAGATAACCTCGACCGCATTAACCACCACCTTGAAGAGATCATTGACGAACGTACGAAGGACCTGCAGGTTAAGAATAAAAAACTTTCAGAATACTCATCTTATTTATCACACCAGATACGCGGCCCTATAGCTACACTTAAAGGTTTAATGAACCTGGAAAAGGAAGGACTTGTTGATAAGGAGGAATGCATAAAAATGATGGATAAATGCGTATCGGAAATTGATGAAAAGATAATTGAAATGAGCGATATGCTCCACGACCCCGGAAAAACGGGTTTTTATACCCCGAACTAAATTGGCGAGATATAAACCTTGACTTTAAACATCAACCGCTTTAACTTTTAGCTTATTCTTAAAGGCATAAATAGTGCAGGCAGTTCGTTGTACTTATACAATTACCTGCTTAGATAGAAACTGATGTTTTGATATTACGAAGCTCTTCGTAAAGTAAGATCACTTTGCGTTGCAAATTAGCGATCTCTGTTTCACGATCAAGCAATTTTTTTTCTATGATACTAAAGTTAGACGGCTGTTGTTCAATTTCTTCAGCATCCATCGATAATATTTGTACGACATCAATTTCGTAAACATCTGCTATCTGCTCTAACCGTGATAAGTTTATATCGGTAACACCGGTTTCAATTTTTGAAAAAGCCGGAATGGATATTCCTAAACGGTTTGCCACATCTTCCTGGCTCCATCCGTGCTGATGCCGAAAAGTACGAATGTTTTTGCCTACTGTTTTGTTTGTTTTCTTTTTTGGAGTATCGTTCATCTCAATGTTAATTATTAATTATGGGGAAAGGGTATAATTAACTGTTCCAAATTATATGCCATGGTTGTATAACCCACTAATTTACCACAAAAACGACATTATTTGATAATTAACGAATGTTTAGTGTAGAAATTGTTCCACAAAAAGGGTAATTAAATTAATTATTGGTTTAAAATACACAGTTTTGCAAACTTTAACAACAATTGTTTCTGTCCAATTTCTTTAAAGAAAATAGTGGCTTTCACATCAGGCTTATTACCTTCAAGGCTTATTACCTTACCAAAACCAAATCGTTCATGCTCTACTTCCATACCCACCTGTAGTTTTGAGGTATCGGAAGGAGCAAACCCGGCCGATGGAACATGGGCCTTAGCTAATATGGAAGTTGTTTTAATTGTTGCCGGTTTTGGTTTCGAAAACGTATTATCTGTTCGGCTCCATGCGCTGCGTTCATCATCATAATTAAGGCTGCCGGTAACTACGGGCTTAGCTGTAAAATCGAGTTCCAGGTATTGGGCGTCAATTTCATCCAGGAAACGGCTGGGCTCACAACTAATGAGCGTACCAAATTTAAAACGCGACGTGGCATAACTTAAGGTTAACTTGCTTTCGGCACGTGTAATGGCTACATAGAATAAGCGCCGTTCTTCTTCAAGGTCGCTGCGGGAATTTAGCGCCATTTGCGACGGGAATAAATTTTCCTCCAAACCCACCACATATACCTGCGGAAATTCCAGCCCTTTTGATGAATGTATGGTCATTAACGAAACGGTATCGGCATCCGGGTCCTTATCATTGTCGTCGTTAGTAAGCAAGGCAATATCTTGCATAAACACATCCAGCCCTTTTTCTTCAATGTCCTCACGCTCCGAGAATTCTTTTATGCCGTTCAGTAATTCCTGAATATTTTCATATCGGTTAAGACCCTCTACCGATTTATCCTCGTACAGGTCTTTTAGCAGCCCCGAATGCTGCGCTATATACAGCGCGGCCTCATAGGCGCTTTGCGTTTTGGTAAGCACCTGGAAACTCTGTATCATGGTAGCAAACGCGCCTATAGCGGCTGATATACGGCCGTCAAGGTATTTTGAAGGGTTGGTTATCACTTCCCACGCGGTAATTTGATGCTGATCGGCGGTAACAATAATTTTATCAACTGATGTATCACCAATGCCCCGGCGGGGATAATTAATAACGCGTTTCAGCGCTTCTTCATCATTGGGGTTAAAGGTGAGCCTGAAATAAGCTATCAGGTCCTTAATTTCCTTACGCTGGTAAAAGGACAGGCCCCCGTATATTTTATAAGGCGTACCCAACTTGCGCAAAGCCTCTTCCATCGACCGTGATTGCGCGTTGGTACGGTATAGTATGGCAAAATCGTGCCACTTTAAACCTTTGGTGGTACGCTCATACATAATGGCTTCGGCAACCAGTTTTCCTTCCTCGTTATCGCTGAAGGCGCGCATCACTTTTATCTTGTCGCCGGTTTCTTTTTCGCTGAAAACATGCTT
>JABDBW010000025.1 GCA_013288485.1 Bacteroidota bacterium | reverse complement strand
GAGTGGCAGCGGAGAATAGTGACTTTGAAGTAACCGGAACCCGCAAGGGCGAAGGGGAGAGCAGGTCGGTCATCTTACAAAAACTTGAGACTTTATGAAGGACTTCGGTTCGTTATAAAGTGAGAACGGGAGATCAAATCGAAAGAGGCGGCTCCCGTTTTCGTTTTAGTAGGTTTTTTTGTCATTGGTCACCTGTCGCCACCCTATTTGAATAATAAATTTCAACCCACGGTCAACTAATCTCTAATCTTTAACCTCTAATCTTCAATCTTCATTTGCCAATCTTCAACCAAAATAACTAATTTAGGCGATTATGGATAAGGAAGATAAAAGGCTGAACGGAAGAAAGAAAATATTTGTTTTAGATACCTCGGTTATCTTATACGATCATAACGCTTTTGAAAACTTCCAGGAACATGATGTAGCCATACCCATACAGGTATTGGAAGAATTGGATAATATGAAAAGCGGGAACGATACCCGCAATTTTGAGGCGCGCAGCTTTATAAGGCTGATAGATGATATATCGCGCAAAAAACTAGTTAACAAATGGCAGCCGCTAAACGGCAAAGACAAGGGCAGCTTTAAAGTAATAATTGATACAAAGGCCACAGATACCGATGCCGAAGCTATTTTTGGATCGGATAAAATTGACCATCGTATTTTAAATGCCGCGCTGGGTTTGCAGGAAGAATTTGCCGATAAAAAGGTAGTTCTGGTTTCAAAAGATATTTGCCTGCGCTTAAAGGCTAAGGCCCTTAATTTACATTCGGAAGATTATGAAACAGGCAAGGTTAAAAACCTTGACGAACTGTATACCGGCAAAACGGTATTAGATGTGCCTGATAAACTGATATCGCAACTAAATAAGCACGAAAGCCTGCCTGGCGGCGATTTGGAACTGAAGTCATACACCAGTAATCATTTTTATATTTTAGAAGGGAAAAAATCAGCAGCGTCGGGGTTTTATAATAGCCAGGCTCTGCGGCTTGAAAAGATAACCGAGCAGCCCATATTTAATATCTATCCTAAAAACCTTGAACAGGCTTTTGCAATACATGCTTTATTGAATCCTGATATTAAATTAGTTACCATACAGGGCAACGCCGGAACCGGTAAAACCCTGCTTGCATTGGCAGGCGCTTTGGAACAGCGTAAATATTACCGCCAGATATACATTACCCGCCCAATTGTACCCTTAAGTAATAAGGATATAGGTTTTTTGCCGGGCGATATTAAATCGAAAATAGACCCTTATATGGCGCCTATCTGGGATAATCTGAAGTTTATTAAAGACCAGTTTGCAGATGATGAAAAAATGCAGACTAAAATTGATGAACTGGTTGAAAATGATAAAATTTCTATAGCGCCGCTGGCATTTATACGCGGGCGCACCCTAAGTAAAATATTTTTTATTGTAGATGAGGCACAGAACTTAACCCCGCATGAAATAAAAACCATTATATCACGCGCGGGCGAAAACAGCAAGATCGTATTTACGGGCGATATTTACCAGATAGATACTCCGTATCTTGATGCCGAAAGTAACGGCTTGTCTTATTTGATCGACAGGGCAAAGGGCCATCCTTTATATGCCCATATTACCCTGCAAAAAGGGGAGCGGAGCGAGTTGGCTAATTTGGCTACTGAGTTGTTATAAATCTCGGGTAATGAGAAATACTTTAATATTTGTTTTTTTAGTTTCAGGTATTGCTGCCTGTAAAAAATCAGTTAAACCTGATCCTATTGTCGTAATTCCGGCCCACAATGTATTGGTGTTGGGTAACAGCATTACTTATACTCCCGCTAATCCATCAGTTGGTTGGCCTGGAAGCTGGGGCATGGCCGCCAGCGCAGCTGATAGTGATTATGTGCATTTATTAACCGCTCATTTTAAAGCGCAAAATAATGCAAATACGCTGGTGGCAGTAAACGAAATTGAGTTTGAATATAACTTTGATACCTATGATTTTGACGCAAATTTAAAATCTTACCGGGACGCAAAACCTGATATAATTATTCTGCGAATTGGCGAAGATGTTACCCGCGTAGCAGACTCCGTACTGTTTGAAAAAAGATACGTCGACTTGTTAAATTATTTAAAGGTAAATAATCCAAACGTTAAAATATTGGCAGCCGGGTCGGTATGGAAAGACAGGAACATGCCCAATAGAGTTATGGCTAAATATTCCGACTATATATCACTAATATCTTTATCAAATGATAATTCAAATTTTGCTTTTGGCTTGTTTGACAATGCGGGGATACAAGCCCATCCGTGTAATAAGGGCATGAAATCTATAAGCGACCAGCTATGGGCAGCGTTACAGAAAGATTTATAGAATTTACTTCAAAAAAATATCCTTCGTGATTTTCAAGTTATTATAACAAAAAAACTTGCGAAGTTTTTAAAATTTCGCAAGTTTTAACAGGAAGTTTTGAACCTTAATTTTCATTACATAGTATCACCTTGTTTCTGTATCCTGCTTGAAACTGGCGGGAAAGTCGCGCTATGAGGTTTTATATAACCATAATAGGAAATATGGCTTTTGTTAGTTTTGGTTATCGTAAGCGTTGTATATCCCAACGAAGATATTTCCATATCCATTTGCCTGATATCTTTAGTATTATCCAAAGCTTTTGCTTTAGGATTAATACTAACGCGCCACCCCCCCCCCATTTTTGCCCTGCTGCAAATTATAAGCAAAAGAAGTACAGGTAAATTGCAAGCCTGCTGCAATGCTCAAACTATCCGGCATAGCCTGTTCGTTTGCTGATTTAGGTAAATAAGCGATCACGGTATCCTTTGAAATATCTAGATCATATTTGGGTATTAACGAATTGGTGCCGTTACTTGCAAGTAGTTTAGTAGCTTCAAAAGTATACCTGCCGCTGTTCAATAGATCTTTTACTTCAGTTTTTTTAATGGCTTCATCATCTTTTAATGATTCCTGGGCCCTCACTATATTTGATCCGCATAAAACTAATGCGAATGCAAAAACTAAATTACTTAAGCTTTTCATAACTATAGTATTTGATGTATTAAAAAGGCCGCAAATACTATACCATAGTAAAACTCTTAAATGTACCGATGCAAATGGTGGCTACTATCACTTCAACACATCTTCCGTAACCTTAGCTATATCATTGCTTATCTTATTAATAAAGCCTAATTGCTCCTTCAATAAATTATCAGTTACCGTAGCCGGAAATTCTTCCTCAGGTCCGGCTTTTTCGCCCGTGAACTCTATGCGTTCGCCGCCTAATTTTTTATTGCTTTCGTTCAATACATTTATGCTTTTCTTAACCAGTTTTAAGGTTTCGGGCGTAGCTTTATGCATTTTTTTTATGGTGATTTCTGACGCGACGGTAGCAATGTATGACGACAGGATATGGTTGAGCACCACAAATTTATGTATGTCTTTAATATTGCGTTGTTTACTTTTCGGCTCCGAGGTCATCCGTTCAAACGCCGCAGATAAGTTGGCCGATTGTACATAAACATCCTTCCTGGCCAGTTTATATTCGGTAAGGGTAACGGTTTTGCCGGTAATGCTTTTGGCAATTTTTACCAGGTAGTTAACATTAGCGTAAATTACTTCGGCCAAACTTTCTTTTACCTGTTCAAACTCCCAGGTGGGGAAAATGAGGTAACTGGCTATAAAAGCAATGGTTGAACCTATTACGGTATCTACAACACGCTCTTCAACAATGTTTAAATGGCCTATGCCCAAAAATTTGAATAAAATGAGCACGTATGGGGTCATGAAAATAACGCTTACCACGTAATTAAGGCGTGTAAAACTATAAGTGCCAACCATAAATACGATCATAAAAGCGAACTGAACATCGGCGTTTGGTATAAAAACCAATATTAATACCCCTATAATTCCGCCAATTAAGGTTCCGGTTAACCGCTGGTAGTTGCGTTGTTTTGAAAGGCTATAACCGGGTTTCAGTATAACAATAATAGTAAGCAGCACCCAATAGCTGTGGTGGCCAAGCGATAGGGTTTTAGCGGCTATAAACCCCACCAAACAAACCAGCGATACCCTTAAAGCGTGTTTAAACGCGGCAGAATCCAGCGAAAAATTATCAAAGAAGACATGCGGTTCATAATCCTGGTGGCTTACAAACCTGGAATGTTCAACACCGCTGCTTTTTTCGATCAGTATTTTTGATGAGGCGGAGTTATAATAGTTAAATATGTTCTCTATCTCCTCGTTCAGGTCGCGCAGGTTGATCAGTATTTTTTTAAGTACCAGGTTACTGGTTTCATGATCGCTGGCAATAGCGTCAATTTTTAGCTTTAACTGCTCAAGGGCCGGATTAAAATTTTCCAGTTGCTTATATCTTGTGTTCGACAGAACCGCGTAACCAATATTTTCCAGTTCATTTGCCATTTGCTGCAGGATGCGGGCTATTTCGGGTAATATGTTCGTGCGCTTAAACCTTTCGCGTATCTGGGCATAATCATAATGGGTAGCCATGATCTGTTCGAACATATCAACCAGGTCAACAAAGGTAAGTACCAGTATACGGCTTGCATTGGTTGATTCGCGGACCATCACCCTGCTTTTAAACAACAGCTCCCTAACGGCATCCTGGTGCTGGCTTACCTGTATTTGCTGCGATACCAGTTTATGGTAATTTTGGTCTATGTCCGTTTCAGGCAAATAAAAATCGGCTTTTATCCGTAAGAATTTAACAATATCGGCTATATTTTCGCCCAAAGCCTGTTGGGCTGCACGGTAGGGCCTTATACCAAAAAATACCAGGCTAAACAGCATGTACCAAACGCCGCCGGCTAAAATTTCGGCACTGTAGGCCAATACTTCGTTGGGTTTTATGTCTTTATCTATCATAAAGATCATGATCAGTAATGACGCTGTGCCGACCGAGGCTGCCCGGTTGCCATAAACTGTGAACATGGAGAACAGGAAGGAAAATGCAGTAACCTCTAAGCCCAATGTGAAGACATTTAAACGCGCGAAACCGGTAGTAACTGCTACAATAAAAAGGCAAATATTACCTACAGCCATACCGTTGCGTTTATGTGATACGGGGCCGGGATTATCAATAACACAAATACAAAGTGCGCCTAATGACAGTGCTATACCCAGGTCGAATTTATTAAACTGAAGCAGCACAAGCGAGGGCAAAAGAATACCTAACGACATGCGCAGTCCATCAGAAAAATACTGGCTGAAAAAGAAACTTTTTATTTCCCTTGTTTGAATTACCACTTGTTAAATCTCGGAAAAATAGATGAAATTCAAATTTACAAAAATTTTAGCAGAGCACTATTTTTATAACCAATATTAACGTTAATAAGGTTTTTTTTTAATAATTATTCAATAATTAATGATTTTAGTTTAAATTCACACCGATTTAGAACCAAGCCGCTTTTTTAATTAATTATTCAAGTATGTCCTCAACGTTAAAACTCAGCCAGAGAGAAACAGCTTTCAATAACGAGGTTGTTACCCGTTTTGAGTTATATAACAGTTTATTTCAAACACTTCCTTTTTACCAGGTAAAAGAAATTGGTATTTTATTGCCGTTTTTTAGTTCGCATTGTGAAAAGGGGGCAACTAAACAGCAATCGCCAACCGCCATAATTGAATCGTTTTTCAAAAAATATGTCCCTGATATCGACCATGAGGAACAGCTTAACCGGATGTTCCGCTTTATACAATACATTGAACGCCAGGTGGTCTTGTTTGACGCGATAGAGGATTCATCATTCAGTAAGATAGGGCGTGCTGAAGATGTAGGTACACTACAAGGGTTATTACAAACCGCTGCAAGCAGCGACCAGGTGCGGCAAAATATAAGCGAAAAACTTAAAAATTTTTCATTAAGATTGGTACTTACCGCGCACCCAACGCAGTTTTACCCTGGTACTGTACTGGGTATAATGACCGACCTGATAGAGGCTTTAAAAACAAACGATATTTCCAGTATCGATGTGTTATTACAGCAATTGGGCAAAACGCCGTTCTTTAATAAAACATCGCCAACACCTGTGGATGAAGCCGCAAGCCTGGTTTGGTTTTTAGAAAACACGTTTTATCATGCCGTATCAGCCATACAAACAAAGCTGGAAGAGGAATTTGATATTGATGAAAACAGGAAAGACCAGCTATTAGAACTGGGCTTTTGGCCGGGTGGCGACAGGGACGGAAACCCCAACGTAAATACAAAAACCACCTATGATGTTGCCTGCCTGTTAAGGCAGATCATTTTCCGTTGTTATTACCGGGATTTCAGGGTTTTAAAGCGCCGTATTACCTTTAGGGGTATTGAAACAACAATGACGGCTTTGGAAGCATTGCTGTACGAGAATGCTTTTAACAAACACCAGCATAACGCGAAAGACCTGCAGGGCGAATTGTTAGAATTATTGCAGTCGGTACGTGAAACACTGGTTACCAGCCACGATAGTTTATTTGTTAATATTGTTGAGGACCTGGTAAGGAAAGTGCGTTTGTTCGGCTGTTTTTTTGCTACGCTGGATATAAGGCAGGACAGCCGCATATTACGCACCGTTTTTAAATACTGTACAGACAAAGGAATTGCAACCGGGCTTCCCGATGATTATGAAACACTAAGCGAAGAGAAAAAGATAAAAAGTATAGTTTTTAATGAACTTAATTTTTTATGTCCCGAGGATGCGGATGATATGACCAGGGATACGCTGAATACCATTATGCTGATGAAACATATTCAGCATACCAATGGTGAGAAAGCATGTCAGCGGTTTATTATAAGTAATTGCCAGCAGGCATCGGATATTTTACAACTGATTAACCTTTTTTTGTGGAGCGGCTGGCAAGCAGAAAGCCTTACGGTTGATTTTATGCCATTGTTTGAAACCGTTAACGACCTGAAAGTTGCTGCGGAGGTAATGGAACAATTATACAAGCACCCGTTTTATAAAGCGCACCTGGAAAAACGCGGTAATTCGCAAACTATTATGCTGGGTTTCTCAGACAGTACCAAGGATGGAGGTTACCTGATGGCTAACTGGTCAATCTACAAGGCTAAGGTTGAGTTAACCGCCATGGCAAGAAAGTATGATATTGATCTGGCGTTTTTTGACGGGCGCGGGGGTCCACCCGCCCGTGGTGGTGGTAAAACACATCGTTTTTATGCTTCAATGGGTAATGAAATTGCTAATGAGCATATCCAGTTAACCATTCAGGGGCAAACTGTGAGCTCGCAATATGGGTCGATAGAAACCGCCCGTTTTAATATGGAACAGCTGATAAATGCAGGCGTAATATCATCATTAAACCCCGATAACAACGACCTGTTAAGCACTCAGCAAAAAACCTTGATCACGGGAATGGCCGAAGCAAGCTATAAGCTCTTCATGGACCTGCGGGAGCATCCGCTGTTTGTGGAATACCTGGAAAAATTCAGTCCTTTAAAATTATTATCGAAAATTAATATAAGCAGCAGGCCAACCAAGCGCAATGCCAACGCGCCGTTAAAGCTGGAAGACCTGCGTGCCATAAGTTTTGTAACGGCCTGGAGCCAGCTAAAACAAAGTATTCCCGGATTTTATGGCGTGGGAACAGCATTAAAGAAGATGAAGGAGGAGGGAAGCTGGGATGAAGTTAAAAGTTTATACAATACCTCAGGGTTTTTTAAAACGATGCTGGATAATTGCATAATGTCTATGTCCAAATCTGATTTCAGGGTGACGGCTTACCTGGAGAAAGATGAAAAATTCGGCACGTTCTGGAGACAGCTTAAAGACGAATTTGAACTTACCAAAAACCTATTGCTCGAACTAACCGGAACCGAAGTATTAATGCAGGATCTCCCCGTCGACCGCAGTTCCATCGGCATACGCGAAAAAATTGTATTGCCCTTAGTGATCATACAGCATTATGCCTTGCAATGCCTTAATAATACTACTGATAAAGAGTTAATTGAGGTTTATAATAAATTGGTGATAAGAACTGTGTACGGTATTGTTAATGCAGGGAGGAATTTGGCTTAAATCTTTCCAATATAATTAAAAGATTTTTTAAACCAGTTGAGGTTATATTTGTCTTACCAATATTATAACCCTAACGGCTTAAAAATGAAAAAGTTAATTTGCCTCTTACCCGGAGTGTTGGTTTTGGTTGCACTATCGGCATGTAATGATAATAAACACCCCAATAACTACAATTACAATACCGATACAGTGATCGATGAAAGCGGTTCAACGTTTATAAAACAAGGATTAGAAGCCGGGCTAACCGAAATAAGAGTAGCAAAAATAGCCGAAACTAATTCAAAAAACCCACGTATTATTAGTTTTGCAAAAATGATGGTGGCCGACTATACCCTGGCGGGCGATGAACTTGAAAAAATAGGGATTAAAAATAGGGTTTCGGGCGGCGATTCGGTTAGCGCGTCCCATCAGCAAATTATTGCCGGCCTTTCTTCAAAATTGGGGATAATTTTTGATGCCCCTTATATGCAAATGATGGTTAGCGACCATGAAAACGCGGTGAGATTATTTACTCAAGCCACTCAAAACAAAAATTCCGCTATACAAAACTTCGCTAAAAAAGTATTACCAACTTTAAAAATGCATTTGGATTCGGCAAAGGCTATTGCGGCGTCTTTGAAATAGCTTTATTTGCTATTAAGCCTTTTATTAACGAATATTGGCAGCCCATTTACATCGTTTTATGAAAGCCAATATTAAGATCGCGGCAATGTGTTTAGTGTTTTGCATATGCACAGCCATGCGAAAGTATCAAATACAAACCTTGTCAAAACCATTACAGGCAGATTCAACCGGAGGTTTATTTACTCCTGGCGCCAAACCGCTATTAATATCCAAACAATTCTCCTTTACCGAGGGTGCTTCGGTGGATAAGAAAGGGAACGTATTTTTTACAGATCAGCCCAACAATAAAATATGGGAATATGATACGAACGGGAAGTTGTCGGTATTCCTGGATAATGCCGGCCGGGCGAACGGGATGTATTTTGATGCAAAAGGAAACCTCATAACCTGTGCCGATGAACATAACCAGCTATGGTCTATCAGCCCTAAAAAGAAGGTTACAGTATTGCTAAAAGATTACAAGGGGCATTTATTTAATGGCCCCAATGATGTATGGGTAGCCCCCAATGGCGGCTTATATATTACCGACCCTTATTACCAGCGCGATTACTGGACACGCAAAACCAGCGATCTTGACGGGCAAAAGGTATACTACCTGCCAAAAAACAGCCATGAACCTATGCCCGTTGCCAGCGACCTGAAACAACCCAATGGCATAGTAGGTACACCGGATGGCAAATATTTATACGTTGCCGATTTGGGCGCGGGTAAAACCTATAAATACACCATTAATAAAAATGGCTCACTATCAGATAAAACATTATTTGTTGCCATGGGATCTGACGGGATGACGCTGGACGAACGGGGCGACTTGTACATAACTGGCAGAGGGGTAATTGTGTTTAATCCACAGGGAAAGCAAATTGCGCACATCCCGATTAATGAGGAGTGGACAGCCAATCTTTGCTTCGGCGGTAAAAACAAGGATATTTTATTTATAAACGCTTCTGAGGCTATTTATACTTTGCAGATGAAGGTAAAAGGGGTAGAGTAACCATTAATTTGCATTAAAAATGGGTGATGAAGTGATTCACAAAATAGTGAATCACCTGAATCACTTTTTGCAGGTAAGTATTTGATATTAAATACTTTACCAAAACAGGGTGAATCACCCTGAATCAGTACAAAAACTTTAAGTGAGGTATTTAAATAATTGAAAAAAAGTTATTTATGTATTTTAAGCATTTACCGCGAAATCCGGCATGGATCACTTTGATGAATCACCTTATTCGTCAGTAAATTTAGCTGTGATTTTGGGGTTATGTATTGATAATCAGGCAAATGAAAATTGATTGATTTCTGTCAATACATTTCCGCTATCTAACAATACTAATAAATCCCTTCATAACCGGCATACCCTGGCCTAATTCAATAATATAAAAGTAAGTACCCTGCGCCAATGGCCGTCCGTTTAGGGTGCCATCCCAGTCATTGTTATAGGCAGTTTTTAAATAAAGTACCCTGCCTGCCCTGTCAAAAACAGTTACTTTATTGTTTGGGTACTGTTGTATACCCGTTATTACCCACGTATCATTCTTACCATCACCATTTGGAGATAAGATGTTGCCCGCTTTTATGGCTATCGGGTTAATGGTTAAAGTACCGTTAACATAATTGAAGGTATAATTGAGTGATGATGCCCCGCCGGCTGTAATGGCATAATTTCCCGGGGCTGTATACATAGTGGCTATGGTGGTTAATGCGGCAGGTGTTGTTAAGCTGCCCGGCGTTTCGCCGTTCACAAAACCGGTGTAGCTTGCGGTAAATGGCAGATTAGCTATACCAAAACTCCTGCTTTGGTTATCGGCTGTTATGGTCAACGTGGCTTTATTGATGACCAGGCCAGCCCCGATATAGGTGAGGGCATAATTCACGCTTAGGGCCAGCGTATTCTGGTTGATGGCGTAAGTGCCAACATTCTCCCCCGCTACCCTGGCCAGGCTCCCGGTGAACGCATCGCTGCCAACCAGGCTTCCTGCTGTAATGGTATAGGTAAGCTGCGGGTCGGCATCGCCGTAGGTTTTGCTCTTTGCTGTGGCTGTTATGGTAATGGCCGCTTTATTCACCATTAATTGCCGGGTTACATTGGTTGCCGCAAAATGGGTAGCATCTGCGGGCTGCGAGGCGGTTATGTTTGCTGTGCCTGCTGCTACTATATGTACCTTTCCGTTTACTATGGTAGCTATGGCGGTATTATCGCTGCTATAGGTAATGGCTGTACCGCTGTTATCGCTGGTTGCTGCCGGGTCAAAATCAGTGTCACCGTAAGTTTTTATGAGCGCGTTAAAAGTGATGGTTGGGGTTAATAATACCGGGTTCACCGTACTGCCAATCGTAGCCACGTTCACACTCACCGCCCCGCTGCTGGTTAATACTACATTGCCCGCATAAGTGCCTGCCGCGTCGGCTGCGGCTAAACGGATATACACCGGCGTAGCCGCGATAGTGCCTGCCGCGCCTATGGTAACCGTAGTGCCAAAGATAATATTATCTATGCTTACCTCAAATCCCGGCGGGGGGCTTACCAGTATACCTGCTGCCATGTTCAATCCTGATACATTAAAGCCCGTGCTTGCCGAGGCTGTGCCCGCGGTTGTACTTAAGGCGGTTAATATAGGGGTGGAGTTGATAGCAGGGGTTAAAGTAATACCCAAGGGGCTGTTGCGAAATACCGATGCCGTGTTGCTGCCAGAGTTAGCCGTTGCCAGGTCGGGCCTACCATCACCGTTCAGGTCACCAATGGCTACGCCTGGAGGCGCACTGCCCACACCCGTAGGAAAGTCGACTTTGGCGGTAAACGATGCCGTGGTGATGCTGCCGCCGGTTGATGTATTGCGAAATACCGACACCGTGTTGTTGCCGGAATTAGCCACGGCAATATCTAACTTGCCGTCCCCGTCCAGGTCGCCAATGGCTACAACGCCAGGTCCAGAGCCTGTAGCAAAGTCAACTTTGGCGGCAAACGATGCCGTAGTAATGCTGCCGGTAGTTGATGTATTGCGCAATACCGATACCGTGTTGTCGAGGCTATTGGCCATAACAAGGTCCGGCTTGCCGTCTCCGTCCAGGTCGCCAATAGCTATGTTGTATGGGTTAACGCCTGTATTAAAATCGACTTTGGCCGCGAACGAACCCGGTGTAATGCTGCCGGTTGATGTATTACGAAATACCGACACAGAATTACTGAAGGCGTTAGCCACTACCAGGTCGGGCTTGCCGTCACCATCCAGGTCGCCAATGGTTACGTCCTCTGGGCGATTGCCTGTAGCAAAGTCAACTTTGGCAGCAAACGATGCCGTAGTGATGCTGCCGGCAGTTGAGGTATTTCGAAATACTGATACTGTGTAGCTGACCCCATTTGCCACTACAATATCAGGCTTTCCGTCACCATCCAGGTCGCCAATGGCTACGCCGAGGGGGGAAGTGCCCGTAGCAAAGTCAACTTTGGCAGCAAACGATGCCGTAGTAATGCTGCCGGCAGTTGATGTATTGCGAAATACCGATAAAGAAGCGCTGCCAATCCCCCCGTTAGTCACGGCCAGGTCGGGCTTGCCGTCACCATCCAGGTCGCCAATAGCTATGCCAAAAGGGCCATTGCCTGTAGTAAAGTCAACTTTGGCTGCAAACGATGCCGCAGTGATGCTGCCGCCGGTTGATGTATTGCGAAATACCGATATGGTGTTGCTGCCGTAATTGGCCACAACAAGATCGGGCTTGCCGTCGCCATCCAGGTCGCCAATGGCTATGTTGTATGGGTTAGCGCCTGTAGTAAAATCAATTTTGGCAGCAATATCAGTAGTATTGATAGCGCCTTTATTGGGTGTATAGGTGGTAATAAACGGCGTTGCCGAATAAGCTATTAAATGGGTGGTGCCATTTAACTCGGTTATAGGCTGATAAGTGGCCCCCACCGGCACGGTTACCATAAGGCTGGTGACGGTAGCCGCCGCGACCGTAGCCATTGTGGCCCCAAAAAAAACAATATTATTGGCCGGGGTAGCATCAAAACCTGTACCGGTTATGGTTACCGTAGTGCCTACCGGCCCGCTTACCGGGCTAAATGAAGTGATGGTTGGCGCCTGGGCATCAGCATAAAAAACGGTGGCCACTAATAGGAATAAAACAGGTAATAAATTGCGGAAAAGTTTTTTCATTTCGCCCGGGGCCAATAGGGTAAAGATAAGTGGGTAAATTAATAAATATTAGTTATTTATTAATGATTGGCCGGAGACCCTTTGTGGACTGAAAATCCGCTATCTAACAATACTAATAAACCCTTTCATAACCGGCATACCCTGCCCTAATTCAATAATATAAAAGTAAGTATCCTGGGCTAATGGCCTCCCGTTTACCGAACCATCCCACTCATTGTTATAGCCGATCTCCGAATATAGTACCCTGCCCCCTTTATCAAAAATAGTTACTTTATTGCCGGGGTACTGTTGTATACCCGTTATTATCCACGTATCATTCTTACCGTCACCATTTGGAGATAGGATGTTGGTTATGGTTATGGTTACCGGGTTAATAGTTAAAATACCGTTCACATAATTGATGCTATAATTGGGTGATAATGCCCCGCCGGCGGTAATGGCATAATTTCCCGGCGCTGTATACATGGTGGCTGTGGTGGTTAATGCGGGGGGCGCTGTTAAGTTGCTTTGCGTTTCGCCGTTCACAAAACCGGTGTAGCTTGCGGTAAATGGCAGATTAGCTATACCAAAACTCCTGCTTTGGTTATCGGCTGTTATGGTTAGCGTGGCTTTATTGATGACCAGGCCTGCCCCAATATAGGTGAGGGCATAATTCGCGCTTAGGGCTAGTGTATTCTGGTTGATGGCGTAAGAGCCAACATTCTCTCCCGCTATCCTGGCCAGGTTCCCGGTAAAAGCATCGCTGCCAAACAAACTTCCTGCTGTAATGGTATAGCTTAGCTGGGGGTCGGCATCGCCATAGGTTTTGGTCTTTGCGGTTGCTGTTATGGTAATGGCCGCCTTATTCACCATTAATTGTTGGGTTACATTAGCTGCGGCGTAATGGGTAGCATCTGCGGCCTGCGAGGCGGTAATATTTGCTGTGCCTGCTGCTATGATATGCACCTTTCCGTTTACTAGGGTTGCTACCGCCGTATTATCGCTGCTATAAGTGATGGCTGTACCGCTGTTATCGCTTGTTGCCGCCGGATCAAAATCAGCATTGCCGTAAGTTTTTACCGGGAGCGCGTTGAAAGTGATGGTTGCCGGGGTTTGCAGCGGGTTTACCGTACTGTTGATGGTAGCTACGTTCACATTTGCCGCCCCGGTGCTGGTTAATATCACATTGCCTGAATATGTGCCCGCCGCGTCGGCTGCCGCTAAACGGATGTACACCGGCGTAGCGGCAATAATACCCGCCGCCCCTACGGTTACTGTAGCGCTAAAGGTAATATTATCTATGCTTACCTCAAATCCCGGCGGGGGGCTTACCAGTATCCCTGCAGCCATGTTTAACCCTGATACATTAAAGCCGGTGCTTGCCGAGGCCGTACCCGCGGTTGTACCTAAGGCGGTTAATATAGGGGTAGAGTTGATAACAGGCATTAAAGTAATACCTTGCGGGCTGTTGCGAAATACCGATACCGTACTGCTGCCATCGTTAACCACTGCCATGTCGGGCCTGCCGTCTCCGTCCAGGTCGCCAATGGCTACGCTGTTAGAATTTCTACCCGTTGCAAAGTCAACTTTGGTCGCGAACGAACCTGTTGTAATGCCGCCGCCGGTTGATGTATTGCGCAATACTGATACCGTGCTGGAATAATTGGTGACGGCAATATCTAACTTGCCGTCACCATCCAGGTCGCCAATGGCTACGCTGCGAGGGTTAAAGCCTGTAGTAAAGTCAACTTTGGCCGCGAAAGATGAAGTAGTAATGCCGGCACTGGTTGATGTATTGCGCAATACCGATACTGTTGCGCTGCCGGTATTTGTCACAACAAGATCTGGCTTGCCGTCACCATCCAGGTCGCCAATGGCTACGCCCAAAGGGAGGCTACCCGTAGTAAAATCAACTTTGGCTGCAAACGATGCAGTGGTAAGG
Source organism: Bacteroidota bacterium (assembly GCA_013288485.1). Lineage (GTDB taxonomy): Bacteria > Bacteroidota > Bacteroidia > Sphingobacteriales > Sphingobacteriaceae > Mucilaginibacter. Next base: position 18,225 of record JABDBW010000025.1, on the reverse strand, counting down.
CTGCCACTGGTTGATATATTGCGGAATACCGATACCGTACTGCCGAAAGAATTAGCCACAACAAGTTCGGGCTTGCCGTCACCATCCAGGTCGCCTATGGATACGCCGTAACCGCCACTGCCTGTTGCAAAGTCGACTTTGGGCGCGAACGATGCCGTGGTAATGCTGCCGCTAATTGATGTATTACGAAATACCGATACCGTACTGCTGAAAGAGTTAGCCACAACAAGGTCGGGCTTGCCGTCACCATCCAGGTCGCCTATGGCTACGCCGCCACTGACACTGCCTGTTGCAAAGTCGACTTTGGGCGCGAACGATGCCGTTGTAATGCTGCCGATGGTTGATGTATTACGAAGTACCGATACCATGTCGGGGGGGCCTTGATAAGTCACAACAAGGTCGGGCTTGCCGTCACCGTCCAGGTCGCCTATGGCTACGCCTCCAGGAAGGCTGCCAGTAGCAAAATCCACTTTGGCTGCAAACGATGCCGCGGTAAGGCTGCCGGTAGTTGATGTATTGCGAAATACCGATACCGTATTGCTGCTGGAATTTGCCACAACTAGGTCGGGCTTGCCGTCACCATCCAGGTCGCCTATGGCTACGTTGACGGGGCCCAATGTAGTGCCGCCTGTAGTAAAATCAACTTTAGCAGCTATATCATTGGCAGTGATAGCGCCTTTATTGGGTGTAAAAGTAGTAATAAACGGCTTTGCCGAATAAGCTATTAAATGGGTGGTACCATTCAACGCTGTTATGCGCTGGTACGTAGCGCCAACCGGCACAGTTACCGTAAGGCTGGTGGCAGTTGCCGCCGCCACTGTAGCCATAGTGGCCCCGAAAAAAACAATATTATTGGAGGGAGCAGTATCAAAGCCGGTACCGGTGATGGTTACCGTGGTTCCTACCGGCCCGCTGGTGGGCGAAAATGAAGTGATGGTTGGCGCCTGGGCCCCGGCATAAAAAACGGTGGCCACGAGCAGGAATGAAGCAGGTAATAAATTGCGTAAAAGTTTTTTCATTTCGCCCGGGGCCATGGTATGTTTCAAACTTACGAAGTTTTTGAAACTTCGTAAGTTTTACATTTTCTCTTTTTTACTATACAGCCGCCTTTGGTTCAAAGAATTCGCCGTATTATAAATTAATATTTATTTATATTTTGATTTATGATTAGAGTTATTATCTTTAACTATCTAAACCGTTATCCAAATCCTTCAAAAAAAAGCACCATTAAAACCTGATATTACTCCTTAAAATTTAAATAAAAAATATATGTCATTTGTACCCTATACCGGAGCTATTGCTGATGTTGACTTAAACACCAATAATTTGTACGCTAATGCTATAGGCATTAACCTTGTCGGAGACCCAATAGGTGCCCAGCTTGATGTTAAGGGCCCCGTGCATTTTCATAACGCTTTAACTTTAGATGGTACGCTAAATGTAAATCTCGGATTTAATATTGGTGGTGATGGGGTTGTTGGGGGTAATTTTTCGGCTGCGGGCGATACTATCATTTTAGGAAATAACACACTTGGCGCTACGCCGCACGTAGACATTATAGCGCCCGGAGGTACTGACGGACTTAGGTTATACTCTTTGTACAGTGATTATGGTGTAAACCCACCCTCTCTCGGCTTTTATCGCTCAATTGGTACTCCCCCTCTCAGTGCATCACCCCGATTTAAAATTAAAGGTACTTCTCCCGATGATCTTGATACTGTTGGCTTTTCTTTTTCCAGTCCTGAATATGACCCTACATTCAATTGGATTGCAGGAGCAATTGATAGCCGAAGTGTAGGCATCCAGGCACCTGGTTCAGCACCCGGTTTGACTCCTGCCATGAATTTCTTCCAGTATTCCTACTTCACAGGCGGATTAGTAGTTGTCGGTTTGGATACTGGTGGTGAATCATTACCTAACGGAGGCATGATCCGTAGCGGTAGGAAAAATTTCCCTACCGGTGAAGACAATGTAGATGGTGCTGACTTTACAATTGCCGCAGGTGGTGGTACCGGCGGGTCTACGGTAGGTGGAAATATATATTTCCAAACCCCTGATGTTGCTGCTGCTCTCCAGGTTCAGCCGCTTAGTACTAAGATGATACTAGCCCGTAATGGCGATGTTGGTATTGGGACAGTACCAACAACAAAACTTACAGTATTCGGTACTGACGCTGCTCCTGCCAACTCGGGCACTACAGCAACAGCGATTTCACGAATAACTGCCGCAAGCGGCGTATCGCTTGAAATGGGGATTAACGGCGCAGCAAGTCCCGTGTATTCATGGCTGCAGTGTGACGACCGTACCGATCAGTCGCTGCATTATAATTTTGTAATTAATCCAAATGGTGGCTACGTTGGTATTGGTACAACAAGCCCCTCAACCCAACTGGAAGTTAGCAATGGAGGTGCAGCAGCTAATGCAACTATTCGTATTGACCAAACTAACTCGGCTGGATATATGGCTAATTTGTCTTTAAATAACGCCTCAACTGGCGGCCATCAATGGGATATTATCTCATCGGGTAATGGTGATAGCAGCTTAGGGACAGGCAATTTTGCAATTAGAGATGTGACGTTTAGTGCAAGTGTGCCAAGATTATTAATCAACACGTCCGGCTTCGTCGGTATTGGCTATATAGCAGACCCTACATCCGGCAATAAGTTTGCCGTTGATGGTAATAGTTATTTTAATGGATCAGGGGCTTTTACAGGTGCTTTAACTGCTAACGGGGCAACTCAAGCCTTTGGAAGTATATTTGCAGCAGCACAAACCTACAGTGCATCATCAGGAAGTGCAGTTGTCACTAATTTTGCAGGCACACAGAACGCTGCAACTACAGGCACTTTAGAGGTTATTGATACAACAGCGTATGTCACACATACTTCGGGTACGGTACAAGTAGCAAGAAGTCATCATTCTATAGTTAATAAAAGTGGTGCCGGCACATTAAACCAAGGAGAGGGTTACAATGCTGTATTCGTTAGTTCGGATGGGGCTACTACTAATTTTATTGGTTACAGAGTTTCAGCCCCAAATTTATCAGGGGGTGCAACTATAGGTAATGGTTATGGGGTTTATGTTAACGCATGGCCATCGGGGGTAGGCAATAAATATTCATTTTACGCTGAGGTAGGGGCTGGAGACTTGGTTATTAATGATAATGGTTATATTGAAGGTAATTTCGGCGTAAACGGGAGTTTTATATTAGGTGGTGGTATGAATTTCGGCACTCCATTACCAGTATACGCAAATAATACTGCTGCAATAACTGGTGGACTATATACTGGAGATGTATATAGAACATCAGCGGGAGTATTAATGATAGTATATGTTCCTTAATAATTATACATAATAGATTAAATCAATACATGAAAAAAATAAAAAAGTCATTTAATATTTTCGATCTGCAAACCATTAGCCAGTCATGCGTAATATTAAGGGCCTGTTCGGGTATTCAGCCATTTCAGCTGGCTAATAATATTAATGCCTGTAAAATTGCCGCCGATCAATCTATTAAAGAATACCAGGAGGCCCTTGACCTGATAAAAGAGCGCGCTGCAGACGCTGACGCAAAAGAACAATGTGAAATTGACTTTAAAGACCTTGTTAAAAAAGAATTTGAGGCCCAATACCCTGAATTAAAAGAAAGCGAATTTGCCGGCCTCGAAATTACAGGCGATAAAGAAGTGCCCCAGCAAGATGGCAGTGTAAAAAAATTCAGTTATAGGGATGCCTATTTTAATCTTTTGGGCCTGGTTATAGTTTAGAATATTTCTTTCCCAGCGGGATTCCCCGCCAAAGGGTCCTGCGTTGCACTCCATATCAAAACTTCCAGTAATCCATAACCGTATAGACCATGATAATTTCAAAAGTTGTCACAGCTATCACCCGCTCCGAAGGCATCCTGCGAGCAATAGAAAATTCGAAAGTTATCTTGTTTTAAATCCAATGTTATAATAAAATCATTTTTTTTGATATTTTTAACCGTACTTTCAGTCACCAATTATAACCAAACCGATATTAAACTATAAATAACATGAAATTGAAGTTTTTTAGCTTTTTAAGCTTTGCTTTATTAGCAATAATTATGGCCGGACCTACCCCGGTTAAAGCGCAGGGAAAGCCGCGCGTACTGGTTTTTACAAAAACGCTTGGTTACCATCACGCCTCTATAGGGCCGGCCATAAAAGCCGTGATCAAACTGGGACAGGAAAACAACTTTATAGTTGACACCACCACTGATGTTACAAAATTTGAAGAGAGCAACCTGAAACGATACTCCGCGCTGATATTTATAAGTATATCAGGCATAGTAGGGTCAGAAGGCTATGGCTTGAATGGCTATGGAACAGGCAGATATGGAACAGGCGGGTATCTTTTTAATGCCGCCCAGCGCGCCGACCTGCAGCGTTATATAGAAGCAGGCGGCGGGTTTGTGGGTATACACGAAGCTGTAGATGCCATGTACGACTGGCACTGGTACGGCCGTTTGATAGGCGCTTACTTTGCATTTCACCCTGCGGCCCAACAGGCAACTTACGATGTTGTTGATAAAAACTTTATAGCAACAAAGCACCTGCCCGACAAATGGGTAAGAGTGGACGAGCCTTATTACCCCAAATTAATGAATAAGGATATTCATGTATTGATAAGCCTGGAAGAACCGACAGTTCTAAATAACAGGTACAGCCCAACCACTTTCCAAAAAATAGGAGACCTTCACCCTATATCCTGGTATCATGATTTTGATGGTGGCCGTGCATTTTACACCGCGCTGGGCCATACCGATGAATCGTATTCCGATCCGTTGTATTTGGGGCATATATTAGGCGGTATAAAATATGCTATCGGGAAGAATGCGCCTTTAAATTACGCGAAAGCCAAAATACCGCGCGCACCTGCCGAGGACCGTTTTATAAAAACCCAGTTAATAAGCGGTTACCTGGATGAACCCACCGAAATGACCATACTGCCCAACCTGGACGTTTTGATCGTTGAGCGTAAGGGCCCTATTGTATTGTATAACCATCTGACAAAAAAAGCTAAGCAGGTTGGTTTTCTCAACGCGTACTTTCACACTAAATACAATAAGGGTGTAAACGCCGAGGAAGGTGTATTAGGTTTACAGGCCGACCCTGATTTTAAAACCAATCATTACATCTACATTTATTATAGCCCGGCTGATACATCGGTTAACCAGTTATCGCGCTTTACTTTTGTTAACGGCAAGGTTGATAATAAAAGCGAAAAAGTGATACTGCAGGTGCACACCATGCGCGAAATATGCTGCCATACCGGCGGCTCTATCGCCTTCGGAAAAGACCGTACCTTATTTCTTTCTGTAGGTGATAATACTACGCCTTTTGATGAACCCAACCTCCCTAAAGGCGCTCCCAATACCTATTCCTATTCGCCGCTGGATGACCGGCCGGGCCATGAGCAATATGATGACCGCAGGGGATCGGGCAATACGAATGACCTGCGCGGAAAGATACTCCGTATAAAAATGAATCTTGATGGCACCTACGGCATACCCGAAGGCAACCTGTTTCCGGTGGGAACTGAAAAAACCCGCCCGGAGATTTATGTAATGGGTAACCGCAACCCGTACCGGATAACGGTTGATAAAAAGAACGGATATTTATACTGGGGCGAGGTTGGCCCTGATGCCAATAACGATAGCCTCGCAACACACGGCCCCAAGGGATATGACGAAATTAACCAGGCCCGCCAGGCAGGTAACTTTGGTTATCCATATTTTGTTGGGCCAAATTTGCCTTACCGCGAATATGATTATGCTACTGGTAAAGCAGGCAACGCATTCGATCCGCTTCACCCTGTAAATAATTCAAGAAATAATACAGGCCTGGTAGACCTGCCACCGGCACAGCCGGCCTTTATATGGTATCCGTATGGTATAGCGAGGGATTTCTGGCAATTAGGTAGCGGCGGACGAAGCGCTATGGCCGGCCCTGTATATCATGGCGATATGTATGTAAAGCCCGGTTTACCTGCCTACTATAATGGCAAACTGTTTATATACGATTGGATACGCAACTGGATAAAAGCTGTTGGTATGACACCGGAAGGCGATTATGAAGGCATGGAGCCATTTATGGAGAATACCAAATTTAGCGCCCCCATTGATATGGAGCTTGGGCCCGACGGGAAGCTTTATATATTGGAGTATGGTAACGGCTGGTTCACCAAAAACGCGGATGCAGGGCTTTCAAGAATAGATTTTAATCCCGGTAACCGTCCGCCCGAAATTTCCAGTATAACATCCAACAAAATGTTGGGCGAATTACCATTGACGGTTTCGCTTACTGTTAACGCCACCGACCCTGAAAATGATAAAATGACCTATACCTGGAACCTGGGCAATGGCATAAAGAAGATGACAACGAAACCAAAACTCACTTACACTTTTGCCAAAAAAGGCAATTACCTGGTTTCGGTAGCTATTAAAGACAGTAAGGGAGCTGTGGGCAAAAGTAAGACAATAAGTATTGCCGCGGGTAGTACTGAGGAAGCTGCGGACCCATCGGTCCCATACGCCGCAGGTAAAGCGCTGATGCTATCGTTAGACTGCAAGAGTTGCCATAAGACTGATGAAAAGTCAATAGGCCCCGCATTTACCGATGTATCGAAGAAATACACTAAAAACGATGCGACCGTTACCACGTTAAGCAAAAAAATAATGACAGGTGGTACGGGAGTTTGGGGTGATGTAATGATGCCTGCGCACCCGGGTTTAAAAGCCGATGAAGCTAAACAGATATTAGACTGGGTATTCTCGCTTTCGGGCAAATAATATAGCTAACTGATAAGATGATGAAAGCCGAAATAGTAAAGACACTATTTCGGCTTTCATCATTAACGAACATAATAGAACGTCGCTATATTATTTCCCCAATACAGTTATAGCAACAAAAAGTAATGCCGCCAACGATAAAAAACCCGTTGCCAGGCCAACTATCCGGGATTTTGTGGTGCCCTTTGATTTAATTTTTTTCGAAGGGGTCCCGTTATTTAATTGAGCTAATGAACTCTTTTTTGAAACCTGCGCACTATCGCGGGGATTAACCACTTCGCCTGAATTGCTAACGCTTCGCGCAGCTTGATACCCGGAATTACGGACCGTAACAATATCAAAGGGTTGCAGAATAAATTTATTGTTTTCAATATCCAGGTCCTTATCTGTGCTAATAGTAACTACTTTGGCGATAGAATCTAAAATAGACCGGTTACTAATTATATGCCTGCTCACCTCAATATTGTATGCAGAAGCGGCTCCTGTAAAACCCTCTGCTAAATTCAATATATCTTTTAGCGAAAGGCCATCCGTATAGGCAAACTCTCCGGGTTTGTTCACCTCACCTGTAATTTGAACTTTATAATCTGTATTGTCATTAAAAGCAGCAATTTTTATAACATCTCTCCTTATTAAGGGGATATCTGCACGTTCATCATTCATAATTTTAGCCACATCAAATACAATGTTCTCTATTCTGCCATCCGGATAGGTTCTTGTAAGTACAGCCCTATTTGTTAATGCATCATTTTGCAGGCCGCCTGCCCGTTTTATTGCGGCAGCTAATGTTAATCCGGGTGTTATTTCAAATTTGCCGGACTTATTAACAGAGCCGCCTATACTAACCGCATTTTCACGGTCTGCAATGGCATCCACAGTAAATTCGTCGCCTTCAGAGGGCAAATAACCCGATAATTCTGATGCTGGGATATCTTTTATTCGTCTTCCGTTATCCAAGAGCTGTTTTACCCTGACACTGGCTTTATAAGCGTTACTGGTATAACCTCCGGCAAAAAATAACAGCTTTTCAAAATTTTCACCATCATTTAATTCAAAAGTTCCGTTTATTTTCACCTGGCCACTTATAGATACACGTTTTTTATAGATCGGGAAGCTAATCATATCGCTGTCTTTTAACGGGATGTTGCCGCTTAGATCGCCCGAGGTTAAAAATTTATACAGATCAATTGTTGTGTAAAGTTTATTATTCCTGATGAGTTGGATGTTTCTATAGGTGTATATATCCCCGGGGCCGCCACATAAGTTAAGTAAATTGAACAGAGTTGCCAGCGCCGGAACAGTATAAATACCGGGTTTTGAAGCACCGATCATGGTAATGTGTATATCGCGTGGCTTACCCAGGGATATAGTGAGCCTTGATGCCCCCGATGATAAAGAAGGGTAGGCAGTTTGTATGAGTTTGGCCTTAATACGGGTTGTGGCGGCGTATACGGGTAAACCAGCTACACTTATTGTGCCTATCCGGGGTATTAACACAGTACCTCCCGGCTGTATTGTAGCCCGGATATTTAGCTCCTGGCTGCCTGATATATTTATTATTAATTCGTCACCCGGCCCTAAAATATAATTAGCCGGGGCAGTTGTTCGCAAACCTGGCCCGAATGATAATGAAGGTGAATTGAAAAAGGAAGAACCAAAAATAGTTGATGACGATGTTTTTGGAGCAGTTGTATTTTGTGCCGTAACGTTATATATATTAAAGCAAACGTATAGGATAACAAGTAATATATGTTTTTTATGCCTATACATTTTAATTGATTGAACGCATTTTTAGGGAACTTATATAAATTTCAAAGTCAATTATACAAATAAAATAGCTTATTAATTGGAAATGATAGGTATAAAAGTTAAGGAGAGGCAGTTAATTTAACAACGCCCCCCTATATTCTATAAAATAACTCATAGTATTTTAGCTTGTAAACGGGAAAAGAGAAATTGTTAAATCACCACGAGTATTACGTTACTTAACTTTCAGGGAAATAGTTTTTGAAGCGCCAAAAACTACCCTTGATGAAGGGTTGGTGGGTTCGGTATCCCATAAACATTCCCTAACTGTTAATTCCTGTTTTACAGGATCGAGCGAGATAAGTTGAAAAGATAGTTTGGTTTCATCTTTTGATGAATATTCGCCCTTCATCGGTGAGTCAACCCTGAACGTATTAAGCGCTACATCATTGTCGGGGCCATTGTATACATAAAACTCATTATAATTACTATTGCCATGAAAATAGGCTTTTATGTTATCATGCGCTTTTATAAACTTAACCCATCCGCGCTGTTCAATATTGGTTGCCCCATCATCTTTTGCAGCTACTCTTCCTTCTTTATAATGCTCGGCAGTAAGGTTTTCAAATTTATTGGCGGCAGTCATGTTAAAGGGAGGTACCGGGTTGGTAAAATGTTTGGCTTCGCAGGTAGGCTGGTCGTGGCAAAAAATAATAACAGGCGTTGTTTTAGCAACCTTTTCCAAATCCTTTTGCATCCATATCCTTTCGGCCGAGTCTGGCCAAAGCGTGATAAACATAAAATGTACGCCTTTAATATTACGGGAATAATTTATTTTATCAGTAGCATAATTATAGTTTTCGTTCGTTTTAGGATGAGCGGGCTTCATCATAAGGTTATAAATTTTAACCATCGAAGTCGGATCGGTTTTGGGGTTCATCTCCTTGCTTGAACCTATAGCATTTGATATATCATGATTACCCGGGGCCAGCAAAAGTTTAGCAGGTTTATGCTGATGGTCCTTTAGCGTTACGCCACGCATATAATCCGTTTCAAACTGTGCCCAACTGGCGGCCGCAGTTTGGTAGGGGATTTCCATCCGGTTAGCAATATCGCCTGTCTGTATTAAGTAGTCAACAGCCTTCACTTTTTTACCTGCTTCTATTCCCCCGTCTTTTGGTAATGTTAAACCGGGCACGGTATTTATCTTTTTGATCATTGCAGCATTTACAACTTTAGCACTCACATCAGTGTCGCCGCGAAAAATTTTGCGTGTAAGGGCATAATGCGCATCAGAGGTATATACCATTTGTATGGTTTGACTGATTGCCACATTTGGGCAGATAAAGCCAATTACCAGGCTAAAAAAAACAGCTTTAAGTATATATTTTAAATTATTTTGCATAAACAATGTTATTTTCTTTTGTAAAATGAAATGGTGGCTAATTTTCCGGCATACCCCTTTATTTCTGTATCAGTATAATAACCCGAGCCATCTGCCGCGAAACCAACACCCTCACCTTGCGGCTCATTATTGGCGTATGGTGCGTGTTGTGGTTTGGTAATTAACCCGGCTGTTATAGTTGTACCTGTAGCAAGTTTCCAATACCATATTAATTCATTGCTTCGCAATAAAATTTCAGTGCCATCCGGAGAAATATCGCCACCCGTTGCCTTATTAAAAAGCAATTGAGCAATTGGTGTTAAAGTAGTAACCGAAGTAGTACTTTGCGGGTACCGGGCAACATATATTTTTGCCAGGTTGCTTTCTTTACTAACTATGTAAATATCTTTAGTAAGCGGATCTACCATCAATGTTTCTGCATTACGGGGTCCGTCGGGATATTTTAATTGTATCTGATCTATTGTATTAATTGTTGAAATGAACGGTAAAGTTTTTCCGGTCAGGTCGGGTTCGGCGAAACGGTAAACAAATACCGAACTGTATTGCGCATTATTATCGCCGATATCGCCAATATATACATAACTTTTACTCGCATCCGGGCCGGGGCCTACGGCAATATCCTCCCAATCACGGTTGCCTACGGGTGTAAGGGTTAATGTTCCGTTATCTGCGCCATTGGCATCGGTTAAATAAACCTGGTTTGGGTTACCGCTATCATTGTGGATATATAATATTCCGGGATTGATCCTGCTTGCAGCAACCCCCGATATTTCAAGCAGATCCTTCCTTGCTAAGAAATTGACAACAGGTACCGTGTTAAATAGTTTAGAAGTATCTAATGATGACGGGTCATAAGAAGGGGTAAAAAAATTAATGGTTGGGGGAGGAGTAACCGTTGCGGTAGTATCCTTTACAGGTATGTTTGAATTTCCTGATTTTTGACAGGAAGAAAGGGCAAGTATAAAAAAACATACCAACCCTGTTTTAATAGCATTAAACGTTCTTACGCTACTAAAAAGGGTTGGTATGTTAAAAATCATATTTCAAATAGGTTTAATGATGATTACCGTTACCGTTTAACTGGTAGCAACCCATGTCAGCACCGGGAAGGGTGATTTCACTTGAACCAAAAACCGGATCGATAGGTATACCTGTAGTAATTGGTTTAATTAAAGCGCTGTTAGTTGTTCCTTTACCCGCAGCAGGCGAACCGGCTTGCAAATGGAAATTATAATTATCAACAGATGCCTGTGTAACCCAGAAATTGGCAGCAGCAGGAAGCGGATAATTCACGAACATAGGGTTGTTTTTTCCAACAAGCGAAGTGCCATCATAAACCAATCCAAAAGTATATGAAGCACCCAAGAAGGCAGCCATATTTGGAATATCAGTAGACTGAGGATGGGTAACTACTGCTTGCGCTACGCTTGTTGGTACAATCTGACCGGCCATTGCCGCGTTATCAACGTAATTATAGTTATAGCCGTAAGCCGTTTTAAAAATAGGGCCTGTTGTATTGGTTAATGTATCGGCCAGGTAAACTTTAGCGCCTGCAGGGCCACCTGCAATACGTACGCCGAAATCGCAATCAACTATCAGGTTATTGTATACCAAAGCCCTTGAGTTGTTTTCTATCTCCACAGAACCACTTCTCGCGCCATAAACACCTGTATTTCTGTACCCATCGTTAATATAAGTATTGTTATACATGGTAAACTGGCACGGGCCGGCAGTAGTACCGTCGCTTGCGGTTTTTGTACCATTGGTTGCACCGCCTATAACCAGGTTATAAGCCATGTTGCCTATACTGCTGCCTTTGGCGTTAAAGCCATCGCCGCCAACACCGCCGCATTTTTCCATGGTGTTCCTCATGATGTTAAGGTATCCACCATAAAAACGGGTAGCATCATCAGGCGAGCCATATAACCATGAATCTTCCAGTATAAACACGCCGTTAGGATTTTCAAAATATAAAATGTATTGATTGCCTACTGCCAGCCCCGCGCTTGCCGCAAATGGAAGGGCTTTTAAAGCCGCGCCGCCAAAATCAAGGTGTGTCCATTTAATAACAACCAGTTTACTGGTGTTGCTGCAATAAATACCGCCCCAGCCACCTTTGTAAGTTGAATCGCTGGCCGCTGTTGAAGGGCCTGTAGTTTTAGACCTGCGGGGGTCGGTTATAGTAACCGGTGCATCGCTTGTACCTAAACTAACTAAAATACCATTTACAATAAAGTTGGCGCCATTGGTCATATTAACTTTTACACCTTTCTGAATTAAAAGCGTATCGCCGGCATTAATGGTAATATCACCGCTAACGGTATAGGTTTGGCCGGCAAGCATAGTGCCCTTGTAGCTGCCCGCAGGTAAGGTGCCTGTATTACTAATTGCCTTGCCTACCTGGTATAGCGGCACGGATACAACTGCGTTATCGGTTTTCTTGCTGCATGAAGCAAGGGCAAAAAGCGATAAGCATAACGAAATGATCTGTAATTTTTTCATAGCTGATTTAATTAATTGTTACTGTTTTATTATTGATTTGAGAATTAAAATTTGAACCTGAAACCTAAACTATAGCGGGCATAATACTGATCATATTCCACCGTAGTATAATTGGGGCTTTCCTGGTGTTCATATTTCAGGAGCCCGGAATAGTTGGTTGAATTATTTTGTTTGATAAACAATTCATACGGCGTATTTAAAAGGTTATTGGCCTTTATAAAAAGGATATAATTCTTGCCTATTTGTTTTTGAGCCGAAAAATCAAGATAGGTTGATGGTTTTTCCCAGGTATCCAACCCGTAATATCTTGATATGGCCGCTATTCTTTCGCCGGTATACGACACTGCTAATTGCGCGTCAAGGCCAATTTTTTGATCTTTATATAGTAAGGCCGCGTTACCTATATTAGCCGCCTGTCCCTGTAGCGGCCTTGTTTGATTCCGCTTGGAAACAGGCATATTAACAACTTGTATATCTTTTTGGGTAGTAATTTGCGAGTTGGTATAAGTATAATTGACCGACACACCAATATTGCCGAAGTATTTTTTAGCTACAAATTCGGCCCCGTAATTTTGGGCATTGCCCAGGTTTTCGGGTGTAACAAGTAACAAAGCACCCAGCGCGCCTGGTTCGAGCATTTTTTCAATGGGGTTAATTAAATATTTATAAAATCCCCCGGCCATAAATTCATCAAAAACACCAGGGAAAAACTCATATCTTAAATCATAATTATTAACGGTGGTATGTTGTAAATAAGGGTTCCCTATATGTGCATAAGCATCATCGGGTGTTTGATCCGGATAGGGTATAAAATCTGCAAAGGCGGGGCGTAAAACCGATTGGAAATACGATGTCCTTATAGCCTGGTTATCGGTAAGGGCATATTTGGCATTGATGCTTGGCAAATAATCAATATAAGTTATGGTTGCCGTTTTTCCGGCGAGGTTTACAGGTAAATTAGAATAATAATACTGATAGGTATTTTCAACCCTTACACCAAATAAAACATCCAAACGGTTGCTGATAATATATTTTAGCATACCGTAGCCACCCTGTATATTTTCTGTAAATGTGTACACGCCCGGATCCGTTGCTGATGAGCCAAATGCGTTAGCTGGTTTTTGGTCAAAATAAAATGTTGCGGCCGGTATGGAAGTATAGAGTTCGGCATTGTTGGTACCCGAAATTAAAGTATTGGGTAAACTATAGGTATTAACAAAATTATCCCTTGTTTTATGCCTGAACATTCCACCGGCAGAGAATAAAGCTTTACGGCCAAATATTTTTGTATCATAATGCAGGTTTAAATAGCCCGATACATCTTTATCCGTATTATGTGTCCACTCTCTCGATTCATTGCCTACTGTTACCGGGCCATTAATTATATCAGGCGTTACAAATACCGAATTGTTGGGGTTATTAGGGTCGGGCTCATTTTTACCATTAGGTATGTCAGGGCTGGTGCTATAAGTCGTTTTAAATTCAGCTATATCGGGTTGTTTATGGGTAGCTTCTGAATTTGCCAAAGTCCAGTCAAAGAAAAACGCAGGGGTTATTTTGTGTTTGCCTTTCAGGGTGATATTATAAATACTTTGCAGGTCGGTTCTTGTTTCGGTTTGATCGTCAATGCTATTGGTGCTGATATATCCCTGGTACGAGTATCCGCTATAGGTGGAGGTATGCGTGTCGCGTACACGGTATTCGTTTAATTGCAAATAAGTTCCAAACAGGTTTATCGAGTTGTTTTGATTAAATTTATAGTCAAGGGAAGCGATTGTTCCTAAACGGCTGAGTTGTGATGAATACTGACGGTGGTATGAGCTTTGAAAAGCTGTTTCCTGGTTTGGCGTATTAATGTCTGGTGATGGGCCAACAGTATTTTCCTGTACTACAACAAAACTGTTATTTCCCTGGTAAGAATTTTGATAAGTGCCCGAAAAAATAACCCCCAATTTATTATTCAAATAACGGTTACCTATCGTTAGGCTAACATTTGCATTCGGCGGGGCATTTCCGGTTTTAGTCACCAGGTTTTGGTATGGAAAGTTGCTGATAGAAGCGGCAGCGCCCGGGTTTAATTCGCCCGGCGACTTACTATTTACCGAAGCGCCATTAAAACTGCTAAAACTCCTGTTGAAAAACAATTGGCTGTAACCGGTGCCCACGTTTCCTTCTATCCGCAAATGATCGGGCGCGGTTTTCATTACTAAATTAACCACGCCGCCCGAACCGTCACCTTCCATATCGGGAGTAAGTGATTTAGAAACTTCAATTCTTTCAACCAGGTCGGCCGGAAAAATATCCAGTGGTACATACCTGTTTTTATTATCGGGGCTGGGAATTTTAACGCCATTTATTAAAGTAGTATTATATTGTTTATCCATCCCGCGAATGATCACGTGTTGTGCGTCGCCTGTATTGCTTCTGTCAATAGATATACCCGATACCCTGCTCAGCACGTTTGCCACTATTACGTCGGGTGATATGGCGATAGAATTAGCAGAGACGACATTCATTGTATTATTGGATATCTTTTCTGTATTCCTGGCAGAATTATCAGTTTCCCTGCTGGCATATTCAATAATTGCTACTTCATTAAGCGCGGTGGAGTTTGAAAGCATGGCTATATTTAAAATAGCCACCTTGTCTGTTTCGGCTTCCACCATGTACTGTTTAGTAGTTTTGTAGCCGATATAACTTACCTGAATCATATAGCTTCCGGCGGGTACTTTGGTAAAAGTATAAGTACCATCCAGTTTAACCGTTGTGTTTAAAACCGTACTGCCATGTTCGATACGAACCGTTGCACCAATTAATGTTTCACCACTTTTTGCGTCAGAAACGTTACCGTGGATACTTTGGGCAAATGAAGAATAACCAAGGCCGGCGAGTAAAAAAAACAGAAATAGATAATGTTTAAATTGTAGAAATGTATTCATGTAGTAGAGGTATTTTGTGAGTTAAAGCGCAAAGAACACCCCTAAAATCTGTGTAAATTCTGATTTTTTTTACCGATTGCAATTTCTTAACTCAATGATTTCTTTGAGGTAACATTAAGCCTGAATTGGTAATATAAACAACCATTTACCTAACCAATTTTTAACAATTCATTGATGTTGTTATTTTTTAACTCTTCTTCAATATTTCCACAGATTATTTCCATATAATTGTTATAACCAAATAAATTGAATTATGAAAAATCCTAAAAAGTTACTGGCATTGATCTTTGTTTTCAGTACAATGATCACCTATGCAATTGCGCAGGAAAAAACCGGGTTTCATGTATTGAAAGATCTGCCTATCGCAAGTTCGGGCGGATGGGATTATATAACGGTAGATGGCGCGAACAAACGTATTTATACTTCGCATGGTAACCAGGTAAATGTCTTGTCGACCGTTACAGGCGATTCGATAGGGTATGTGCCTAATACACCCGGCGTTCACGGCATTGCCCTTATCCCTGCATTAAATAAAGGATTTATCAGCGCGGGGCGTGCCAATAAGATCGTTGTTTTCGACCTGAAAACCTTTAAAGTTTTGGAAGAAGTGGCAGTTGGAGAAAATCCCGATGCTATTTTTTATGATGATTTTTCAAAAAAGATCATCACCTGTAATGGCCGGAGCAAAGACGCGAGCGTTTATGACCCTCTCACTGATAAAGTGGTGGCAACTATTCCGCTCAACGATAAGCCCGAAACAGCAGTTTCAGACGGTAAAGGAAAAATATTTATTAATGGCGAAGGTACCAGCAGCATGATCGTAATTGACGCCACTACCTTTAAAGAAATTGCACGATATAAAATTGATGGTGGTGCCTCGCCAAGCGGTTTGGATATTGACCGTAAAACCAACCGCTTGTTTTTAGGCTGCGGCGGAACAAAAACTATGGTGGTGATGGATGCCACTAACGGTAAAACTGTTGGCACATACCCGATAGGAGGTACCGACGGTGTGGTTTTTGATCCGGGCCTGAAGATGGCTTACGCCTCAAATGGGGAAGGAACTATTAGCGCGGTAAGAGAAATTAATGCCGATAAATTTGAGTTTGTTGAGAATATAACCAGCGAACCCAGCGCGCGTACAATAGGCATTGATGTAGTCACCCATCGCTTATATTTACCGGCAGCAAAAACAGAACCGGCTGCACCAGGCGGAGGGCGGCCCAAACAAATACCCGGCACGTTTCACATTATTGAAGTCGGGAAATAAGCTTAATTATTGATTAGTATACCCCCATTTTATAAGCAGTTATGTGTCTTATGAAGTGGGGTCTTTTTTTTCAGCTATTTCTAACTGAAAATCAAATTGCCCGGTTTTCGCCAACCTGGCTTAATTAAAAAAGTCATCAAATTAAAAATAATTAGGATAATCAATTTAAAATCAATTTTAATTCAAAATTAATTCAACATTGGCCCGCACTTTTGCAATTCAAATTGGTTGAATTATTCTATGAAAAATATTTATATCCTGGTTTTCTTACTTATTTCATTTATCGCGGTTAAAGCGCAACAAGGCACCGCACCCGGCAAAATAACCGGTAAAGTTATTGATGCAGTTACCAAATTACCTGTTGATTATGCAACCGTAAGTATTTTTAAGCAAGGCAATCCCAGCCCGTTCAACGGTTCTGTTTCTGATAGTAAGGGAAACTTTACTATTGACCATATTCCAAATGGAGAATATACCATAACCGTTGAGTTTATAGGTTACAAAAGTACCTCCGCAGAGCATGTTATTATCAACAATACTGTACATACATTGGCATTGGCAAACCTATTGCTTACACCTGTTCAAACTGAATTAAGTAGTGTAACCATTGTAGGAAAAACCCCAACTATTGAGAATAAGATCGACAAATTGGTTTATAATACCGCAAATGACCTAACCTCGCAGGGAGGCGTAGCTTTAGATATATTAAAGAAAGTCCCGCAGGTAACTGTTGATATTGACGGCAATGTTGAGTTGCAGGGAAACGCCAGTATTCGTTTTTTAATTAATGGCAAGCCTTCCAGTATTTTCGGGGCCAGCCTTGCCGATGCTTTAGAATCCATCCCGGCAAGCCAGATCAAAAGTATTGAAGTGATTACCAGCCCGGGCGCAAAATATGATGCTAACGGCACCGGTGGTATCATTAATATTATTTTAAAAGACAGTAAAGTACAAGGTGTTAATGGTATTATTAATCTTTCGGCAGGAACACGTTTAAATATCGGATCGGTTAATTTAAATGCCCGCAAAGGAAACTTTGGCGCAAATATTTCATTTAGCGGTAATGAACAGCTAAATACAACCAATGTAAATACTAATGACCGTTTTACTACCGATATTAGCCAGGGCACCCTAACTCACTTGTACCAAAAGGGAAACAGCGATTTTGCAAGAAACGGTTATCGGTCAGGGTTAAGTTTAAACTGGAGCATAACCAAAAACGATGAACTTACGGGCGCCTTAGGGTTTAACCATTTTGACAACCACAATAATGGCTTAACCAACCAGGAGCAAACAACAACAGGGTTGACAGCAAGTAATATCCTTTCCGATATTGTATCATCGCGCAATTCAAACAGTAAGTCCAATGCGAACGCTGTAGATTACAGCCTGGACTATAAAAAGACCTTTAAAACAGAAGGCCAGGAGCTGGATATTTCATATGCAGCCAGCCAAAGTAAAAACAGCGTGTATTCTTTCCAGCAACAGGATTTTTCAACAGGGGGTTACCCCTCAATCGGTTCAATGAGCAATAACCCGGGTAAGG
>JABDBW010000024.1 GCA_013288485.1 Bacteroidota bacterium | reverse complement strand
TAAAGGATACGATTAACCAAATGATCGCTAACCTTAAAGGCACAACGCTCAGGAACCACGAACAGGATTGGTTAAAATCAAACCTGGCCAAGTTCGCGCAGATGCTGCAGGGACAACGTGACCGCAATGCGGTGGCGAATAAAGTACTATCAGAATTAGCCGAATTGGTGAATGCCCGCTATGGCGCATTTTATATTTTAGAACAACCTGAAGGCGCTGATGAGGAAGCAAAACTGAAGCTTTTTGCCGGCTACGCGCAAAAGAGCCGCAAGTTAATTAACCAGGAATTTTCGCTTAGCGAAGGATTGATAGGGCAGTGTGCTACCGATAAGGAAAGTATAAGGCTGTCTAATGTGCCCAATGAATATTTGCAGATCAGTTCGGGTATCGGGAACGCTGCGCCTATTGACCTGGTAATATTGCCCGTGCTTTTTGAAAATAATGTAAAAGCTGTTATTGAACTGGCCTCGTTCGAGAATTTCAGTGATACCCATATTGACTTTTTAGATCAGCTGACTGAAAGTATTGGTATTGTATTAAACAATATAGAAACCAATACCCGTACAGAGGAATTGTTGAGCCAGTCTCAATCGTTGGCCGGTGAGCTTTCTTCGCAACAGGAGGAGTTAAGGCGCGCCAATGATGAGTTACATGATAAGGGCCGTTCGCTCGAAGAAAAAGCGGAACAGCTAACCCTTACTTCCAAGTATAAATCGGAGTTCCTGGCCAATATGTCGCATGAATTGCGTACACCGCTTAACAGCTTGTTGATACTGGCACAGCAGCTTTTTGAAAACCCGGAAGGCAACCTGACAGAAAAACAGCGGATGTTTGCAAAAACCATCCACTCGTGCGGGGATGACCTGATCCAGTTGATCAATGATATTCTCGACCTTTCCAAGATCGAGTCGGGAGTTATTGCCGCAGATGTAATGCCGGTGAGCTTCAAGGAGATCATAGCGTTCGCTGAATCAACGTTTAAGCCAATATCGGAAGCTAAAAACCTGAAATTCGAGGTCGAACTGCAGGAAGATCTGCCCGAATTAATGGAAACGGATATGCAGCGCTTAAACCAGATCCTTAAAAACCTTTTATCAAACGCCTTTAAGTTTACCGAGAAAGGCAGGGTTAAACTGCATATTTTCAGGCCCGATGCCGGCCAGGAAAATCCGTTGAATGACAATGATTCGGTGATCGCGTTTTCTATTGAAGATTCAGGCATTGGTATTTCAAAAAACACCCAGGGCATTATATTCGAAGCTTTCCAGCAGGCCGAAGGTTCAACCAGTCGTAAATATGGCGGTACAGGTTTGGGCCTTTCCATCAGTAAGGGATTTGCAGAACTTTTGGGCGGCACTATTACCGTAGGCAGCGAACTGGGTAAAGGCAGTGTGTTAAATCTTTCCATGTGCCCGACGCGCCCGGCACACTGGCCTGCCCGCCCAAACGGCCCTGCACACCTACTTCACGCGCAACAGTGGTTACCTCATCGGCAAATACCGCCAGCGTATCGATCATTTCGTTTATGGTATCGGTTAATTGGGCCACTTCTCCTAACGCGTTGATAGACAGGCGCTGCTTTAAGTTTCCTTTGGCAATACCTGTGGCCACCTTGGCAATACCGCGTATTTGCCCGGTTAAGTTTGATGCCATCTGGTTCACCGAGTCAGTTAAGTCTTTCCAGGTACCGCCCACACCTTTTACGTGGGCCTGCCCGCCAAGCTTACCCTCGGTACCTACTTCACGTGCAACACGCGTTACTTCGGACGCGAATGAGTTCAACTGGTCCACCATGGTATTAATGGTATTTTTCAGGTCCATGATCTCGCCTTTTACGTCGATGATTACCGTTTTTGAAAGGTCGCCGCTGGCCACCGCCTTGGTTACTTCGGCAATATTACGCACCTGCGAGGTTAGGTTACTCGACATCTGGTTCACGGAGTCTGTTAAATCCTTCCAGGTTCCGGCAACGCCCGGCACAAACGCCTGGCCACCCAGGTTACCGTCGGTACCCACCTCACGCGCAACACGTGTTACTTCGGAAGCAAAACCGCGCAGCTGGTCCACCATTGTATTAATGGTTTCCTTTAACTGCAATATCTCTCCCCGAACGTCAACCGTGATCTTTTTGGATAAGTCCCCATTTGCTATCGCGATAGATACATCGGCTATATTACGCAGTTGGGCCGTTAAGTTACCCGCCATTTTGTTTACAGAGTCGGTCAAATCCTTCCACGTTCCATCCACACCGGGCACATTGGCCTGGCCGCCTAACTGTCCTTCAGAACCCACCTCACGTGCCACACGCGTTACTTCGGATGCGAAACCGCGCAGCTGGTCAACCATCGTATTAATGGTATCCTTTAGTTCCAATAACTCGCCTTTGGCATTTACAGTGATCTTTCGTGAAAGGTCACCCTTTGCCACCGCGGTAGTTACTTCAGCTATATTACGTACCTGCGACGTTAAGTTATCCGCCATTTTATTTACCGAGTCGGTCAAATCCTTCCAGGTACCACCTACACCCGGCACGTTTGCCTGGCCGCCTAACTGCCCTTCCGAACCTACTTCACGCGCCACACGCGTTACTTCGGAACCAAATGAGTTAAGCTGATCCACCATCGTGTTGATCGTGATCTTGAGCTCCAGCATTTCTCCCTGTACGTCAACCGTGATCTTTTTGGATAAGTCACCCTTTGCCACCGCGGTAGTTACCTCGGCTATATTACGCACCTGGCCCGTTAAATTACCGGCCATTTGGTTTACCGAGTCCGTTAAGTCTTTCCACGTACCGCCTACACCGGGTACATTGGCCTGGCCGCCAAGCTGTCCTTCCGAGCCCACTTCCCGCGCCACACGCGTTACCTCAAAAGAGAAGGAGTTCAACTGATCCACCATTGTGTTAATAGTATTCTTTAATTCCAGCAACTCTCCTTTGGCATCAACAGTGATCTTCCGGGATAAGTCGCCCTTTGCTACCGCTGTGGTTACCCAAGCTATATTACGCACCTGGTCGGTAAGGTTACTGCCCATCTGGTTCACCGAGTCTGTCAGGTCCTTCCAAACCCCGCCAACACCTTTTACCCGCGCCTGGCCCCCCAACTTACCTTCGGTACCTACTTCGAGCGCCACACGTGTTACTTCGGACGCGAAGGAGTTGAGCTGGTCAACCATCGTATTGATGGTTTTCTTCAACTCAAGCATTTCGCCTTTCACATCCACCGTGATCTTCTTTGATAAGTCGCCATTGGCAACCGCGGTGGTTACACCGGCTATATTACGCACCTGCGAGGTTAAGTTACCCGCCATACGGTTTACCGAATCTGTTAAATCTTTCCATGTTCCTGCAACACCCGGCACCTTAGCCTGGCCGCCCAGTTTACCTTCGGTACCCACTTCGAGCGCCACACGCGTTACTTCGGAGGAGAAGGAGTTGAGCTGATCCACCATCGTATTGATGGTGTTTTTTAGTTCCAATATCTCACCTTTCGCTTCCACCGTTATCTTTCGGGAAAGGTCACCTTTTGCTACTGCTGTTGTTACCGCCGCCACATTTCGTACCTGGGCGGTAAGGTTACCTGCCATTTGGTTTACCGAGTCGGTAAGTTCTGCCCACACACCTGCTACACCTTTAATTTTGGCCTGTTCGCCCAATTTTCCTTCGGAGCCTACCTGGCGGGCTACACGGGTTACTTCCATGGAAAATAAACGCAGTTTCGAAAGCATCTGGTTCGATTCTTTGGCAATGCGTAAAAATTCGCCTTTTAGCGGGTGGCCCTTTATCTCTAAAGGTATTTGTTTAGACAAGTCGCCATTAGCAACAGAATTGATCATACCCGCGATCTCCAGTGTTGGAGAGGTGAGGTCTTCGATCAGGTTATTCAGGGAGCTTACGCCATTTGCCCACTCGCCTTTGGCATCTGATAATTCTATCCGCTTGGATAAATTTCCGCGCTTGCCGATGGTTCTTTCAGCTGAAGATATTTCTGCGACAAAACGTTCATTCATATCAATGATATCGTTCAGCACTTCGCATATTCTGCCATTTATTCCAGCCTGGGTAACCGGCATACGAACATCCAGGTTCCCGTTTTTTACTAATGAGAGCACCTTTAAAAGCTCCTTAAGGTCAAGGGAATCGTTCTGGGTAGCGACTCCGGTATCGTCTAATATTTTTTCTAAAATATCATCTTTCATACGGATAGGTTTAATTGTGATTGAAAAATAATGTTTTTAACAAAGCCATACAATGCAATAAAATTAATTAAAAAGATAAATAAAAAACGATTGAAATATTATATAATTATATATATATTAAAAATTTATAGCAATACGAAAAATGAAATATTGGGACAAGAACGCCTTGATTGTGATAATCCACCTAAAAAACAACGACTGTTTAAGATTGTTTTGTACGTGCTAAATTTTTTGAATGTAACGGCAAAAAAATATAAACAGGCAGTAAATAAAAAAGTTTTAAGTGAACATAAAAAATTATTTTATTAAAAGTGGTACGGCAAAAAATAACTGCCTGCGAGAAACATACTTTGTTTAACGATTGTTAAAAAAGTTAAATAATTGGGCAATTATTAATTAAACTATTACATTAGTGATGCCAATTCACTATTATGAAAACAATTGTATTAACATTGATCTTGCTGGCGGGAATTTTAGAGGTGAGAGCGCAAATAGTGTCCCCGAAAAACCCGGGTTACCAAATGAGCTTAGTACCGCCCGACACTAACTGGAATAAATTATTTGTTAAACCGCGAATTGATTCATTAGCTTCATTAAAAAAGTTGCTGGCCCAAAGTCCGGCAGCCCAAACCGTTCATGGTTCCATGAGGGTGATTAAGCTTCCTAACACCGACCCAAAAATGCCGATAGTGCAAACCGACAGGACGGGTTATACTATGCCGGTTATAGGTATGAGTTTGCCGCGAGTGTATAATATGAAAAAGCAAGACACTACTGCAAAGCCATAAAATTCAATTATTTGGTGGCAGCTTTTTGTCAGTGTTCACAGAGCGTTCACGGGCGTTCACGCTAAAAAACGTGAACACTATAAAACACTCTAAACCAACATATTAAAAATCCTTATTCAGTAACTTTTCCAGTTCAGCGAAGCTGATATTCATTTTAACGCGGCCCTGTTTGGCATATGATATTTCGCCGGTTTCTTCAGATATAATAATGGCGGTGGCTTCGTTAGCTTCGGTTACGCCTATACCTGCCCTATGGCGCAAGCCAAACTGCGGCGGAAGGTCTACCTTATCTGTAAGGGGTAAAATGCAGCTGGCCGATTTTATTTTGTTTTCGGCTATCACTACCGCGCCGTCATGCAGCGGGCTGGTTTTCTGGAAAATACTTTCCAGCAACCGTTTTGATATTTTGGCTTCCAATACTTCGCAGCTGTTTTGGTAAAACTGCTCATCATAGTATTTTGCAAATACAATCAACGCGCCGGTACGGGTTTGCTTTAAACTTTTGCAGGCGTCGATAATAGGTTTTATGCGGGCGTAGTTGTTTTTTTCGGCTTTAGCCTTACCAAAAAAGTAGCTCCACCAGGCCTTGTTTCGCTGTAGCGACGTATTTTTACCCACCAATAATAAAAACCGTCTTATCTCCTGCTGAAATATTACAATGATAAGTATAATGCCTACGTTGGTAAAATAGCCCAGTATAGCGGTAAGCAATTTCATATGCAGCGCCATAACTGCAAAATTAAGCGCGTATAAAACCGCTATCCCTATAAAAATATTAGCTGCGATTGTACCCCTGATGAGGCTGTATAACTGGTAAATAATAAACGCTACCAATACTACATCCAGCACATCAAAAAATGTGAATTTCAGAAAGCTAAAGTCAAATGAATGCATTTTACGAAGTTAATATATAGATGTGAGATTTGAGATATTAGATTTGAGATGTAGCTGCAGGTTTCTCATATCTCACGTCTCAATTCTCACATCTTTCTTCGGAAAAATAAGTGAGGCAACAATACTCGTTACCAGGATAGCCAGGATAATTAATAACGAATTACCGGTTGTAATACCTATGCGGTCGGTATAATCGGCGGCAAGCATTTTCAAACCGATAAAAGCCAGTAATACCGCCAATCCCACTTTAAGATAATGGAATTTATCAATAATATTCACCAGCAAAAAGAACATGGAACGCAATCCCAATATGGCAAATATGTTGGAGAAAAATACGATGTATGGGTCTTTAGTTACCGAAAATATGGCA
Source organism: Bacteroidota bacterium (assembly GCA_013288485.1). Taxonomy (GTDB): domain Bacteria; phylum Bacteroidota; class Bacteroidia; order Sphingobacteriales; family Sphingobacteriaceae; genus Mucilaginibacter. Next base: position 27,815 of record JABDBW010000024.1, on the reverse strand, counting down.
GGGATAGAGTCTACAGCGAAAACAACATCGGTACCCTCAATAATGAGCAGCACTAAAAAAAGGGGGGTGATATATTTTTTATGATCAATGCTGACAAAAAAACGATCCCCTGCAAATTGCGGATGAACTGAAAAATATTTAGAGGCAAACTTTACTACGGTATGGTTTTCGGGATCTATGCGCTCGTTGCGGTTACGGTTAACAAACATCATAATGCCGGTATAAACCAGGAACGCGCCAAACAGGTATAGTACCCAATGAAAATGCCCTATTAAGGCGGCACCCACAAAAATAAACAGGAACCGCATCACTACCGCGCCAATAATGCCCCAAAACAGCACCTTATGGTAATGCTTCTTACTAACAGCGAAGGCCGTAAAAATAAGCACCATTACAAAAATATTATCAACCGATAAGGCATACTCTATCACGTAGCCCGTAATAAATTCGAGCGCGAGGTTTTTGTTGTACAGGGTTAAACTGCCTGCAAGGTCATTAGGATTTAAGGTAAGGTGATGAAAATTTTTATCGTTCACTTCCCGCAGCGCAGCTATGCTGTCAACATGGTGCAGCAGGTGGCCGTAGTTATATATGAGCGCGTAAAAAATAAGCGCCAGGGCTATCCAGGCCGCGCTCATTATGCCGGCGCGCTTTAGGCTTACCGGCCTGTCTGTTTTGGCAAACAAACCCAGGTCTATCGCCAGCATAAGCAATATAAAAATTATAAAGCCTGAAATAAAGATGAACTCGCTTGACATTATTTATCGCGTTCTGTTGTAAAACGTACCAGTTGTTCCAGGCCCGTGCGCGAATCGCCTTCGGGGAAGGTATTTAGTATCGCAAAGGCTTCATCCCGGTATTTTTCCATTTGGGTGGCAGCATATTGCAAGCCGCCCATTTTAGTGACAAAACTTATAATAGCCGCAATTTTTACAGGGTCGTCATTGTGGTTTTTTACCAGGTTGATCATCCTTTTTTTCTCAGCCTTATCGCAATTGTTAAGCGCGTAGATAAGCGGCAGGGTAACTTTTTTCTCCTTAATATCAATGCCTAATGGTTTGCCAACATCATCTGTGCCGAAATCAAACATATCATCCTTTATTTGGAAAGCTATACCTATCTTCTCGCCAAACAGCCGCATTTTCTCAATCGTTTCTTCGTCGGCCCCTGCTGATGCCGCCCCGCAGGCGCAGCAGGAAGCTATTAACGATGCTGTTTTCTGGCGTATAACCTCGTAATAAACCGGCTCGCCTATATCCATACGGCGCACTTTTTCTATCTGCAGCAACTCGCCCTCGCTCATTTGCTTTACCGCTTCTGATACAATTTTGAGCAGTTTAAAATCACCATTATCAATAGAAAGCAGCAAACCTTTTGACAGCAGGTAATCGCCAACCAATACGGCTATTTTATTTTTCCATAAAGCATTGATGGAAAAGAACCCGCGCCGCTGGTATGAATTATCAACCACATCATCATGTACCAGGGTGGCTGTATGCAGCAGCTCAACAAGCGCTGCCCCGCGGTGGGTAGACTCATTGATACCACCGCAAATACTGGCAGAAAAAAACACGAACATGGGCCTTATTTGCTTGCCCTTGCGTTTTACAATGTAGTGGGTAATACGGTCAAGTAATGGTACTGAGCTTTGCATGGAGGCTTTAAAGCGCTCCTCAAAAACATCAATATCAGCAGCAATGGGTTTCTTGATCTCGTTGATGCTCAGCATGGAAAGGTCACCGTATTTTTATGCGCCAAACTGCCTGTTTAGCAACAGCAGGCAAACATAAGCTAAAAATATTTATCTGCATTATTACCATAAATATTTTGAATGCAATTAAACTAAATACTACGCAAACACTCTATTATAATACATTGGCGCAAAACTAGTGGCAATGTGCACTGCGGTTAAAGTGGTGATATAGTTTTTTGGTTATTTTTATACAGGCGGAGCACCAGATATGGTGCTTCGCTTTTTTTATTCCTGCAAAGCAATATTATTTTACCTTTGCAATCCAATTTCGGGATTGGGATACCTTACACAACCAATACTTGGGTTTGAGCGTATCGTATATGATTTCGATCTGCTTAAAGTGGCTCGAACCGACATAAAAGAAAATAAAACGGAGGGGTGTCTGAGTGGTCGAAAGAGCACGCCTGGAAAGTGTGTATACGCCAAAAGTGTATCGAGGGTTCGAATCCCTCCTCCTCCGCTTAATTAAAGTGACTGTAAATCAAGAACTTGTTGCGTATTGGAAGCAAGAGCAATTTTCATTGAACCATTATCTCATCGGCGAACAACCAAGCTTTTTTTCCTTTAGCATACCGCCATGAAGGGAGGACTTTCAGGTTAGATGAAGTCACTTTTATATATCGTGCTTTAGCGGTTTCCGCCAGAGCCAGTTGATAGTCTTTAACAGACACCTGATAGTTTTCTTCAGGATAGCTGTTAGTAAGCATCCCGGCTTTGTTAAAGTTTTTGCCGTCATCAGACAAGGCAATTATTACCTCTCCAGGTAAAAACGCCCAGTGCCGCTGGTCCTCTAAAAAGCTTATACTAATTTCCTTAATGGACATTTCTTTGCCCAGGTCAAGCACTACTTCCATATCGGTGCCATACCAACCCAGCCAATTGTACTGAAAATCATTATATCCCCTGCTGCCATCAGTAAGCGTATGCGATCCTTTGTTAGGGTATTCGGGGCTAAATGGTTTAACAGGAATAACTGTTGCACCTATTGCCAAATGATCTTTAGGCCCAGCCTTAAACACCCCTGCCCACTCTTGCAGGTACTGATCGGGTGTAAGACCGGTTTCTGCTAATAATTTAATACCGGCCATATTGCATGTAAGTACAAATTCTTTAACTTTTTGTTCAAGCCCGGGTTTGGCAATCCAAACTCCATTAGCATCCTGTATAAAGGCTCCATGTTTTTCTATCCCATAAAACCTGGATTGTTGTAAGACTGCGTATTCTACCGGTAAACGTGCTTCACGCACATGTTTTAATAGCACCGGGTTATTTTCTACTGCCCCTTCAGCCTTATCTAATAGTTGGCCATACCTATCAATAAGCTCGGGACTGAGATAGGTATTGTATTCCCTAACAGGCGTTCCGTATATATCCAATACCCTGTTAGAGGCCGCTGAACTATTGTACAACAGTTCCATATAGTTTTTTATAAAAGGGGCAGCTTTGCCATAATAGTATTGCATGAATTCTGTAGTAAGTTGGTCTACATCGGCAGACGGTTCCCAGCTAAGTTTTGCCAATAGGTATGACTTCAACTCCGAAAATTCTGCCGGTGTATCCCCGCTGCCTTGTTCAAACAATCCCTTTACGCCGTTCTCTTCAAAAAAAAGCGCATTAGGTTTAAGTAACGGTATATTGGGGAAAGGGCTTACATAATTGGTAAATTGCACCACATAATCCCATACAAAAATATTGTTGGTCAACAGGCTCCAATTATGCAGGTCTTTGCGGAAACCTGCTGAAAGGGCATCGGTTGCGATAGGTTTAGCCCGGTTGCAGTCAATGCTGCAAAACATAATATTTACATTTTGGGCAGGTTTAAGGGTACGGGGTGCCTGGCGTGAGTAAGTATAAGCAAGTGTTGATATGATCTTATCCGGAAATTGTGCTGCCACTTTATTTACAAAAAGCAAAATAGAACCTTGCGGCCCACCTTCCAATTTATCAATAGCTCTGCATTTATCACATTCACAATAACCCAGGTCATCGTTCTGACTTACCGACCAATATTTCTTAGCCGGATCTGCCGCTATTTTCTTACGAAGGTTATTGGTTAATATTTTAAATACTTCAGGATTGCTCAGGCATAATTGACTGGGCTTCCTTTTACCATCTACAAGAGCATAATATTCAGGATGGGTACTAAAATATTCCTTAGCCGGCACCAGCTTATTAAAGGTATGTCCCCATAAGCCCCAATAGTCATCGAGCCTATGCAATTTATGCCAGTCCAGATATTCCTGGTCGGCAGACGCCGGATAATATACCTCACGATATGCAAAAACCGGGTTCTCGGTTATATTAATATCAGAAGGAATAATGATAGTGCTTTGAACGGGGATAAAAGCCGCACCTGCGGTGTATTTCCTGCATCCGAGGTATTTTTCAAGGAATGTATAAACGCTATATAAAACCCCTTTCTCAATGCCGCCTGTTAATGTTACTATATTACCTGTTACATTGATGAATAAGCCCGAAGGATTCAATCGGTCATAGGCAATACTATTTTGTCGGCTAGTGCGCCCGATGCATATTTCAAAAGGTGTTTTGGCCGTACCATCATTGATGATTGGAATGAGCGCCCCAGACATTTGCTGTACATACCTTTGCAGAACAGATGCAGCTTTCAGATCAATAACCGGCGCGTTTGTTGATACGACGATCTTAAAATCCGACCGGCCCTTATCAACAAGTAAAAGTGATGCCTGTGTATAAAGAGGAAATATAATAAAGGCTAAAAAAAAATATAGTTTTCGGTTTCTCATAAACACTCCCTCAAAACCTATGCTGAAAATTCAGGAAGATATCAAATTCATTTTCGCGTTGCCCCACTACATATTCCTGATTGTTCCAGGTACCTAATATACCTAAAATATTCTGAGCCCAAATCGTATGCTGGAGACCTATACTTATATGGTTCGAGTGCAGTTTAATGCGATCGCTAAACTGGAAATTTCCTGTACGGTCATCAGGCGACACGCCGGTGCCTGCGATAATCGTATAGTAGTCATCCCGGGTGGACAAATAATATCTTGACGTTAAGGTGTAAGATTGGGATACTTTATTGGAGTCGGGCGTTATAAACGTTCTGAAGTTAAACCAGTAATTCCCAACATACTTTCCCACCGAAGCGGCATAGCTTATAAAATTTTTATTACTATACTGATAACGCATGCCAAGCTCGCCCTCCCAGCCTTTTGGCAAACTAGCGAAGTAGGAATAAGCAACCCGGTATTTTGGAAAGATAGCCGCTGATGAATAAGCAAGATTGAAAAATGAATAATTTAGTTTTCCGTGTTTTGGATAGCCCTCTATTTCAAACTGCCATCCCTTGTCGTATGAACGGTCTGCATAGTTAACCCGACCGAGAAATGTACCGAATCGTTCTTCCCGTATATAATAGGCGCTGGAAAGGTTCCAGGGCTCTTTTCCTTCTTTTTTAAAATAAGTATAATCATATGAAATGCCTACACGATTTTGCAAACTACGTATATAAAGATCTTTCGTCATTTCTTTAAGCTTAGCATCGTCAGGGTGTTTTTTTGAAAGAGAGTCGGCAATTGTATATGCCGCTTTTACCTGGGCGGATTTTTCAAGAAGGGCAATTTTCTTGATTAGTAGTTCTTTCGATCCGGGTTGAACTTTTAATGCCGTATCTATATAATCAAGCGCCATTTTATAGTTAGCTGATATTGTCTCCAAATTGATCATATAATTCAGGGCATCAGGGTTATAAGGTTGCTTTTTTAGAACAATATTAAGCTCGCTTTTAGCATCTTCAGGTTTATCAGTGAGTATATACAAACGCCCAAGCAGTAAATGTATATCTATATAATCCGGGCTTATTTTCAGCGCTTTCAGAGAAAGTAAAATAGCTTTGGGATAATCTTTTTTAATGTTTGTTTCGTTAATGGCTTGTTTTAAAAGATCGTCTGATGATATTTGCTGAGCTTGCAAATTGCCATACATACACACAAATAAAACAAGGGTAAACAAACTGATCGGCTTTTTCCAAATCCGGTAAATTTTATAAAGAGGATAACTATCTTTTTTCATGTTGTTTTTTTCTACGGATTTTGACTTTGCTAACTGTAGCTTTTATGAGGTTTTTTGAACCCGCAAAACCTGTTCGGATCATATTTCCCCAATGAAGTTTTTTACCGGTAAAAAAAAAGTAGTTACCACGTAATGAAAAAAATAAAGCTAAAGGGTGATATAAAAAAGGCTCAAAAAAGGCAGCTGTACAAAGTTTCATTACCTCGGTTTTGGATGTGTATTGCTTCTGCGTTATTTCATCCCAAAGTACCGCAGTAACTGTAATCATCACTGAAAACGTATATACAAATGCCAGCAGAATAATTGCAAAATCCCAATTTATAGAATGCGTTAATATGAGGTAGATGTAATAAAGTATTCCGGTAAATTCTATGATGGGTGCGAACCATTCAAACAGTAACCAATAGGGAAGTGCGATCATGCCAAACCTGCCATATCTTGGGTTAAAAATCATTTTTTTATGTATCCACAAGTTTTGCGCTAAACCTTTGGTCCATCGGGTTCGCTGACTGCCGAATACACGTATATTATCGGGTACCTCCGTCCAGCAAAGTGATTCGGGAATATATCGGACGGCATATGGTGTTTTTTGTCTTTCCATATAACCTCGCATACGTGTTACCAATTCCATGTCTTCGCCAAAAGAGGCATGGTCATACCCGCCAGCAGCTATAACAGTTTTTTTATCAAACATTCCTAACCCGCCAGATACCAACAGCAAGGCATTAACTTTACTCCACGCCATTCTTCCCACTAAAAATGCACGAACATATTCAAGCTCCTGGAATAGGGGTAAAAATTTTGCTGGTATTTTTACCTTAGTTAACACGCCTGACTCTACTTCACATGAATTAACAATTCTTATTACAGCCCCCGCAGCTATTACTTTAACCTTTTCTTCAATAAAGGGTTTAACCATTTTTAAAAGGGTATCGCGCCGGAGTATACAATCCACATCGGTACATAAAAAGATGGGGTATAGTGCAGCATTAATACCTGCATTTGATGCATCAGCTTTACTTCCGCCATTTTCTTTATCAATAACCAGCAACCTGGAATATACCGGGTTTGACGACTTAAATAATTGTTTAACCGGCTGGGTAATAATTTGCTCATAGTAAGCAAATGCTGTTGGCTTTAATTGATATTTATCAATTAGTATTTCCAGCGTGTCGTCAGTACTGCCGTCATTAATTATAATTACTTCAAAACAGGGGTAATCTAAGGATAGTAAGGAGTGTACATTATAATCAATAGTTGCAGCTTCGTTATAGGCCGGAGCAATGACTGAAATACCGGGTGCATAGGGAGAAGAAAGAAGTAGTTTATGATCTATATAGCTATTACGCTTAAGGTACTTTTTGATCTCAAAAATAGAGAGGACCAGTAAAGTAAGATAAGAAAGCATGATTAATACAGAATAAAAAAATATTAACCGGTCATAAATTAGATGAAGGTAATATTGGAAATGGATTTCCATATTAAATGTTTATTAACTTGTCAAAGCAATGATTAATAATTGCTTTTTGTTCTGCATTTAGTTCCGGGAGACCTGCTAATAGTTGTGCTCTTGTATAACCGCTGATGGCAACAATCGAATACATTGCACATTTGGCGATATAGAAATTGTCAATTTTCAGAAACTCAGCTCTAAGAAACTGAATAGAAGTTTTGCTGTTGATCCTTCTCAATGCTTTTAATACCTCCAATTTGCATGATTTAGAGAAAGTGCTGTAATGAGCAATCATGATCGGTTCGGCTGATATAGCTTCAAGTTTACCTAAAGCATTAATAGCACGATTCTGTACATTTATATCAGAATGATCAAGCAATTGAATAAGGCTTGGAACAGCATCCGGTTGTTTATAATAGATAATGAGCTTAATACAAAAAACGATTATGCTTGAATTAGGTGAATTTAGCCACTTATTGAACGGGGGGATAATTATTTCTTCATTTTTGGTGATCATATCAAACAATATGATTTGATGCCACTCAACGAGAATTTCAGAAGTATCATTCAGGAAACTAAACGGATCAGCAGTGTTAAGCCACACATAGGCAGCTTGTGCTTCAACACGTAGATCGTCGTTACTGCTATTGGTATAGGGCAATATCTCTGTAGCGCTCATTATTGGGGCCATTTCACGCAATTCGGCAATACCTTGTGCCTTCACTTCCCATGAATTTGTATGGAGTTTATTAAAAGAAAATTCCTTTAAGCCCAGGTTTTGATATAGCTTGCTTAATGCAATGCTGGTTTGAGATGTAAAATTTTTCTTAAAGTAAACCAGTTGGTCTATCAGTAACTGTCTTACCAGCCTGCTTTTAAACTTTAAGACCGTTAGCTTATTTAACTCCGTTGCCACGCGTCTTAAATCGTCACGGGAAATATTGCCAACACTCTCCATAAAAAATAGATAGTGATTAAGTTTATCAGAAATTAACTTGCGGGCTTTGGTGGTTTTGATATCAATATAGGAGGCACGCACCCGGCCAAAAAAAATAATTAAATAAACAATAATGCTCGCCAGGATAGAAAGCCCAATCACCATTACCGCCACTATAATGATAGTAGGGTATGCTTTAAATATATCCGGAAGTATCCAGATTCCTAAAATATAAAATAGCATTGCGCCTAACTTAAACGGCTATTTTACATTTATTCAGTAAAATCTTGACTTTGGTTATAAGATCTTCTACATCAATAGGTTTTGGAATAAAATCATCGGCGCCTAAGGAGAAGGCCTCCGTGATAATACTTTTCTGTGTATAGGATGATATGATTAAAACCGGGGTATTTTTATTGTAGGCGGTCTGTTTTTTCTTAGCCAGCAGTTCCAGCCCTGATACAAACGGGATCATCAAATCAATTATAATAAGAGAAAATGGTTCGCTATCTATATATTCTTCCGCTTCTCTTCCGTCTCTTGCTATCCGTATATCATATCCGGCTTTTTTAAGACGAAAATCCAAAAAATTAAGCATTAAGGGTTCATCCTCTACAATAAGAATTTTTTCTAACATCATATTGTTGCGACCGAATAACTTTTATTAAAGAACATTCTTTAACATATAACGGCTATTTTTTAATTAATAGAAAACAAATATGACGTTTAACTAAAATTCGGGGCAACCTATCTAGACAATAACCATGCCACAAGCGTTATGGAATTGATGCCGATGTTTATTGATCCAAAGATTACTGCCGGGAGGTTTGAGAAAGGGTAATATTTAATGTATAATCTTTTGGTTGCAAACACACATATGTTTTATTATCCTAATCATTATCCCTAAATCTATCACCCAGTACAACTATCAAATAATCAATCAAATACAAAAATAATTCGAATCCCTCCTCCTCCGCCAGTTTTGATAACAAAATAAAAGCCTGCAAATCAAATAATTGCAGGCTTTTGTTTTTTATACCGACAGGTGTTTTATTTACCAATTCGCGATAAAAATGTGCATAATACGCTAAAAGGTTTCAAGAAATTTTGTCTTCTCCTAATTTTTTGATCTTGAACACATTAAATACCAGGTAAATTAAAATACCCCAAACTGTAAACATAATAGAGTAAGCTATGAGCTGGATCCATATTGGCGCTTTATTTCTTGTGGCAAAAAGTGTTCTTTTATCAAATGTATTTAGCATGGTAAATTTAGCTCCCCAGGGTACGGCTTTTTCGATAGATAAATTTCCGTATTGATCATTGTCAAGTACTTTAGCAACAAGCGTGATATTTCCTTTTGCATCGCCGGGAATGGTATCCCTTTTAAAGTCGCCTGATGCTTTTCCGGTAGAGTCGGTTGTAAAAGTGGGCTTATCATTTATGGTAAGATCCGCATCCATACGTTTTATCGCCAATACTACATCAACTCCTTTTACCGGAACCCAGGAAGTATCTTTCATTTCAAGCACGGTTGCCGTAACAGTTTTATCGTTTCCCGCATCAATTAAAATTTTTGCTTTAGCAACGGTAACATCGCCTTTTGCCGCCTCATATTTACTATTGCCGTCAAACGTGGCCACAAAAGTATGCTTAAGTGCATTACCCCACTGGCTTTTTAGCGATGAGGGGATATAGGCCGTTGCTTCACCCGCGTCATTGGTTACAACTTTAGCTATAAATTTTCCGACAGTGTCCTTATCCAAAAATAATTTCAGGCTAATGCCTGCTACATTTTGAAACCTGCCATCTACTTTAGTTTTTACTTTAACCATCAGGCTTGGTATCTTATTATTACTGATGAAATAATTAACAGCAATACCCAGGTCGCCCTTTGGATGGGCCTGCGAAAACCCGTTATAGGCCGGTAATAGAAATACCAGGGTTAATAACCCGGTAAATAATTTATTCTGCGGTTTCATGTTGTTCAGTTATAGTTTCTTGTATAGGAATGATTGGAAATATACGCGCCAGTACAGTTATTATTAACATGGCCCCTGCCAATGAACCCAGCGTTATGGCCCATTCTTCCCAGCTTGGGAAATAATGACGGTAACTTGCGGGTACATCATGCATGGGCAAGAAAGGGTGCAGTAAAGTTGGGGTTACTATTAAATAACGTTTAAACCAGGCGCCCACAACAACCATTACGCCTGCAATAAATACCGGCAATGGTTTTCTGCCTTTTTTGAATAGTAGTATAAGCGTAGGTACGATCATGCCGGTTAAAATGGCAAACCAAAATAACGGCGCGAAATTCCCAGAAAAAAGACCGTTTAAATAAGCTGCTTCGGATTCTTTCATTTTGAAAAATGGAGTTAAAAACTCGTTCATATTAAAATAAAGGTAAAGCAGGGATAGCAGCACCAGTATCCGGCCCATTTTTTCAAAATGGTTTTCGGTAATGTATTTTTCAAGGTGATAAGCTCTCCTGAAAATATACATGGCAACCACAACGGCGCCCGCGCCCACTAAAAAGGCACCTGCTATAAAGTAAGCGCCAAAATTGGTGCTGTCCCAGCCGGGGCGATAAGTTGTAGCAAATAACCACGAAGTAACCGTGTGAATAGTAAATGCAACCGGAATAATAGCTATACAAAGTATGTTAATGGCTTTTTCGCTCAATTCAAATTGCTCAGCTGTTCCTTTCCAGAATGAACCGATAAAACTATAAAAACGGTATAGTCTTTTCCCGGTGCTTTCCTTGAAACGAAGCAGTATTTGGATATCAGGCAATAGCGGATAATACAAAAGCAGTATACTTATAAAAAAATAAGTTGTGATAACTATTACATCCCAAATGATGGGCGATTGTATGCGGCCATAAATAAATAAATTATAAAACCGTTCGGGGCTACCCATATCAACAATGATAATAAGGGAGGCAAAAATGATAGCTGCTACGGCGATGATCTCGGCAATGCGGGTAAGCGGCGAACCCCATTTTACACCCGCCAACCTGAATACCGCGGTTATTAATGACCCCACCAGGCTTATAGCAACGAAGAATACGAAGTTTGATATGTAGATACCCCATGATACATAATCACGCATAGAGGTGACAATTAAACCGTAACGCAGCTGGCGATAATACGCATACAGGCCCACCAAACAAATGGCTGTTAAAACACCCACCCATATTTTACCTGCTTTGCCAAATTTTTGAGGTAGCAGGTCGCTTATTATTTTTTCGTTTCTGATTAAATTTTCCACCGTTATTTATTTAATGTTAACTATTTTGTGTTTTATCGTTTTCAAGTCCCGATTCAAAAGGGAAGTTCCTGCTTACCGGCGGCAGGTAATAAACGCTTGGTTTTGTACCCAGGTCTTCCATTAACCGGTAGCCTGCTTTATCTCTTATCAAATCGCTGAACCTGAATGTTTCGGCCCCGTTGGTAACAGAATCTTCGTTTATATCACCAAAAGCAAACACACCGTTAGGGCAAGCTGAAACACAATGCGGCAACATACCTTCACGGGTCATATCAGCACAAAAATCACATTTGCCTACTGTTCCCTTTTTTTGAGGAATGCTTGTTTCGGCCGAATAGGGCTGAGCTGCAACTTCAGCCGGCAGATCAGGCTCGCCCCAGTTAAATACACGGGCAGAGTAAGGGCAGGCGGCCATACAAAAACGGCAACCGATACAACGGTCGCTATCAATTAATACAATGCCGTCTTCTCTTTTAAATGTGGCATCAACCGGGCAAACCTTTACGCAGGGGGGTTCATCACAATGCATACAGGTGGTTGGCTCCCAATACGGCGCCGTATGGTCAGCATTCTGCATAGGGTCTACCTTTATCCAGTTTTCGCCCGGGTTTAACTCGTGCGCATGGTTACAGGCCGATTGGCAGTGTTTTAAGTTTTTGCACCTGGAAAGGTCAATAACCATTACAAACTTTTTACCGGGGATACCAATGCGTGCTTCTGTATTAGAAACAGGGGGCAAATGCGGAACAGGCTTTAAAAACGCCTCATCCACTTCAATCACTTCCCCGTCGACAGAAAGCAGTTTTACTTTTCTGCCCGATGCCACCGCCCCGGCTTCGGCTCCGGCTTCAAAAGCATCCTTTTTTGAATTACAACCAACAGCAAATGTTGCCGCTGCTATGCCGGTTAAAAGGAAATCCCTTCTCGAATTATTTTCTTGATTCATCTCAATTATTTTATTAGATGCGTATTTATTTTTTGATCCAGTTTTGCAGTTCCCTGTTGGTCACCTTTTTCTTGCTGGCAGTTATTAATGATTGATCGATCTCTACGAGCCGGCCATCTTCAGTCAGCATTTTAATCATTGTTTTAACGTTCGCAGGTTTCATGCCCTTTTTGGAAAAAAAAGGCAGGCCGAAAACAGTACCAATAGCTGTAATGGCTGATAATGCACCAACTCCCCAAACAAATTTTCTTCGGGTTGGTGAATGTGGTTGAGTTATTTCCTGATTCTTATCCATAAATTAATTTACTCTTTATTTAAGTGTAAATCTATCCCGATAAGCGGCATGAAACTATGATTTGAGGCAGGTAAAAAAATGATTAGTGTCACAAATGAAACGTTGGTCTGTGACCCATTTAAAATTTAGTGCACAAAAAAAAAGGCCCGAATTTAACCGGGCCTCTTATTATCATCGGGGTGTTATATATTATTTTTTAAACGTGCGCACATAATTTATCACGCTCCAAACATCTTCCGCATCGGGTATTTTCTTTTTGAAGCTTGGCATATCGTCGCGGCCTGCACTTATCTTATAAAAAAGAGAGCCGTCAGACTGCGATTGTAGTTTCGATTGAGACATATCCTCCGGCTGTGTTTTTAATTGGGCCGCTTTACTGCCATCGCCTAAGCCTTTTTTTCCATGGCACGATGAACAATGCTGTGTATACAGCGCCTTGCCGGCTGCTATTGATTCGGCATTTGATTTTACGGGGTTAACCGCTTTGGCATCTTTATCCGGTACGGGCCAGGGTTTGGTTTGCTGTACAGCTGTAAATGCTAGTCCAACACTTCCTAAAGCTATAACAGCAACGGCTAATAATAATTTACTTTTCATTATGTTTTTTATTTAAATAGGGTTAAAAAATTTACTAAAGGTATATACATTTTTTAACTAAAAACTTAATTAAATTTTTAATTAAAAATTCCAAAGTCGTGATATATTAAAACCAATCAAAAACTGTCCCTTATTGAAATCGTTTTGATTGTATATATAATTGTTCTGTGGGATCAATGAACTATAGTTACCTACAAATATTTCAAAATCGTGCCCACTGGTTTTCATTTCTATACCAAAACTGATACCGGGGCGGGGGTTATTCGCCGGATTTTGAGTAAGGGGCTGAGCGTAACTGGCAATAAGGGCCGATTCATCCGATATTTTATACCTGCCTGAAAAGGCGACAGCAAAATTATCGTTCTTCAATATAGGCAGTACATTGCCTGACGCATCCTGGTACCCTTGCAGGTTGTTAAAGTGCGAGACATTAGGGCTTACTTCTAATGAAAGCTTATCGCTAAACTTCCTGGCAATAATAAGCTGGTTAAAAAAACTAAACCGGTCAGAAGTGGTTACAAACAGTGTTGTATTATCTTTTTTCCGGGTGTCCATAGCGGCGTCTCCGTAATAGGTAACACTTATGGGCATCGAGCCGTCTTTTGTTTGTTTTAGTAAAGCATATTTTAAATTCCAGTCGACCTGCATTTTTTCATTGGTTGCCCCAAATCCAACCTGTAAATTGCTAACAGGTACATAACTGAAACCAAGGCGCATTTTCGCACTGGCAAAAATGCCAAACAAATCGGTAGTGCCATGCTCTACTGTACCAAACCTGTGTTGTATATCAAATTCAAAAGTTCCTTTAATAGGCACCATTACGGTTTGTTCGTCTATTAAATAATTCCCCTCGAATGTATTTTTTATATAGGATATTTTTTTAACCGCAGGGGCCTCCGCCGTTGTATCTTTTGCGGCCACGGCATCTTTTACATTGGTTTTCTTTTCACTAACAGGCTTAACCTTAGCATCTTTTGTTGCAACTGTATCTTTTACCTTAGCTTTCTTTTCAACAACAGGTTTAGCTTTTGTATCCTGTGCTATTACACTACCCACGCTGCTGCAGAGTGCAATTAATAAGCATACCCTTGCAAAAACCGGAATGGCTGGTGAATAAATATTTTGTTTCTTCATGAGTTCCCTTTTTAATTGTTTTTAGCGCCTTGTTTTATCCAGGCAAGCATTAATGCGTTAATATTTGATGGGTTATTTGAGGCCCCGGCCGGCATCGCTATCGCGCGTTTACCGGTTAGCCATAAATACACTTCGCTGGTTTCGGGGGTGGCGGTATTAAGAAAGTTCCCGCTTTCCAGCGAAGTGTAAGCATTTGCAGCAGATAGATCAGGGGCAATTGCTCCGTTATGACATCCGCTTAGCGCACAGCTTTTTGTTAATATGGGCTGTATATCTTTTGAAAAACTAACCGCTGTTGTAATGGCCGGTGAGTTGTCTATCAAAACCGTTGTAGTTTTTGTACAACTAATTGTAATAAACAGCAATTGTGCAATTACGATCAACGCTGCTATGGTGTATTTTCTTGACATGATCTTTGATTTTAAGTGCTATAAGAACAGGTCGGTTATTTATTTCTGAAAGTGTAATGTTAAGCCCGGCACAATTGCGTGTGCGGTATTGGCTTTATTAAATACCGCGATCCCAAAGTTCACATCGCTTAATGAGGAGAAATCAACATCCTGCAATAAGAGATCACCTGTTTTTAATGCCCTTTTCAACTCTAATATCCATCCTGATCCAGTGTAAACTGCCTTGAAGGCAATATCGCCGCGGCTTCCCTGGTACTTTTGCATAATCAATCCGGGGATGGCTTTTGCGTTAACCCCGGTAATATTGCCATTCGCGTCAAACACTGTATTGTAATCGGTTGTAGCTGTTGGGTCGATCTTTGAAGCGTCAGATAAGGTGAGTACGCCATTTGCATCCACAGCAGTAACCAACAGTGCCGGGGTGCCATCAGTAGCGGTTACGCCCGGAAGGGTTGCAACACTTTGACCGGCTGTTATACTGGTAGTTATTAAAGCATAACCGTTAGTTTGGCCCTTAACCACCCATGCGGGTACGGTAACAGAAGTGGTAGTACCGGTTATTTTTAAGGTTTGTGTATTGGTAACAGATCCCGGTACGGTTGAGTAGGCCGGAACACCGTTTGTAGTAGAAGTAACTACAGCACCGTCTGAATGGCGGCCGTTCGCGTTTAATTGCCCGCCTGCATAATCTATATAATCATCATCAGCATAACCATAAACCTGGTCCTGCATTAAATGTATATGCCAAAGGTCGGCTTTTTCCAAAGGCCCGTTAGTAAAGTGGTTTCCTCCAGCCCTTGCAGGCACAGTTACCAAAACCGGCGGGTTTACATGGTTGTTAAGCGAGTCGGTAGCCGGGTTTAAATGGCAGGTAGCATAACAGCTCTGCGAAGCAAAAAGCGCAACAGAGTTGTTGATGTTCCATTGAAATCCGAATTTATCTTCGTTAAACGGAATAGTTGTAATATTTCCGTTCACATCAAATGTGAAACTGCTGGCTTGCCTTGCCCACAATTTAGTGGTGGGATTATAGGTTACCGGCGTGTTCAACATACTTTTATCGGGGTCGTTCCACTCCACTAAAAAATACACGTTATTAGCATCATACATGGAGCGCATGGTTACATTATAACCTAACCCAATGTACCCCTCAAAAGTTCCATTACCGGGGTTCGGTACTACCGCAGTAACCTGTAATTTTGCCGCGTTGTTCCATATATCATCTATTACACCGTCTATCGTTGGCGCTGTGGTTGTTTTATAGGATGCTAAAACTGATGTGCTGGGTGTTACATTATTAAGAATAACCTGATCCTTTTTTGTGCAACTTACGGCATATCCCATAATACAAACCATCGTTGATATTATCCAGAATGTTCTGTTTAGTTTCATAATTGAAAATTATTATTGTTGTTAATTTAATTTGTTTACCGGGGGCTAAATTACAGCTGCCACGGCGGCTGGTATATGACGCAGGTCACTAAAAAAAATGATCTGTTACGTTATGAGGTTAGATAGATGGCTATTGTTTGTTAGGAAATTGTGCGCTGTTTGAAATATTTATGCTTTTAATATCTTGTTAAATAGCCACAATTAAAACACCGGGAGCGACCTTTACACATTTGAATGCGGAAAAACCAGCATAGGCATACTTAAATAGCCGGCAACTTCCTGGGTTACACTCGCCTCTAATATCCTTTGAAAGAAATTTCTTTTCCGGTGTATTAAAACAATCATATCAATATCTGTATGGTCTGATAACCAATCGAGCCCTTTTACCACGCTTTTGCTTTTAATTTCCCGGTAATCAATTGCCGGATAGGTTATAACTGATGAAACCTGTTCGCGAAACTGGTCGATAATAGATAATTCTTCTCTATAACTTAAGTTCTCGGGAGAAACGTGCGTAATTAATATTTTAGAATTAAAGTATTTAGCAAATATGGATAAGCTATGCAGGGCATCTATGCTGCTGCTGGCCAGGTCGGTGGCGAAAGCTATTTTTTTAAAATCAACAAACTTAGCCTGGTAGGGTACGATCAACACAGGGCATTGTGCTTTTTCAATAATATCGCGGGTGTGGTTTCTTATTAAAAGCGAATTTAGTTCATGATTGCCATGCCTGCTTATTACTACCATTAAGGCATTGCAACTTGCTGCAATTTCGTTAACTGTATCGCCTACAGGCCCGGATCTGCTGCAATAACTTATTTCCGGCCTGTAACCCGCATCAATGTCTAACTGTTTGTTTAAGCGGTCGGCTAACCCGCTCAGATCTTTAGTGTTATCCCCCTCGTTTAATTGATAATTTCCAAAGAGTATGCCGTGTTTTGCAGGCAGCGATTTTCGGGACGATGCCGGAAAAATATTGCATAACATTAAATCGGCCTCAACCTTTTGCGCTAATTTTAAAGCGTAATGCGCCGCATGATCCGCACTCACTGAAAAATCGGTTAATACCAATATCGTTCTCATTAGTAAATTGGTTATTATACTTTTTCAAATCGTTCAAAAAATGACCTCTCCAACATTTCCTGGTGATTGGGATGCGCTATTCCGATCAATGCTTTAGCCCTTTGTTTTAAATTTTTCCCAAAAAGGTCAACCATGCCATATTCTGTTATTACCCAGTGTACATGTCCCCTGGTGGTTACAACTCCCGCCCCCTGCTTTAAAAAAGGAACTATTCGGCTGATACCTTTGCTTGTTTGCGACGGTAAAGCGATAATGGGTTTACCCCCTTCTGATAAAGAAGCACCCCTGATAAAATCCATCTGGCCGCCTATTCCCGAAAATTGGTAAGTGCCAATTGAATCGGAGCATACCTGCCCGGTAAGGTCAATTTCGATAGCACTGTTTATAGCGGTAGCCTTAGGGTTTTGCCTGATTACGCTAGTGTCGTTTACATAGCTTATATCCATAACCCTTATGCCGGGGTTATCATTTACAAAGTCGTATAATTTGCGGGTGCCGGTTATAAATGAAGTTACCGACTTGCCAACGTTCAGTGTTTTTTTGCTATTATTAATAACCCCGCTTTCCAACAGGGGCATAACCCCGTCAGAAAACATTTCGGTATGCAGCCCCAGGTTTTTATGATTGGTTAAATTTTTCAGAACCTGGTCGGGAATACTGCCAATACCTAATTGCAGGGTCGCACCGTCCTCAACCAGCGAGGCGATATTACGGCCAATTTTTTCTACCGCAGCATCGGTTTTAAACGCGTAGTCAACTTCAGGCAATTCGGATGTATGTTCAACAATCGCGTTAATTTTGTTAATATGTACAAAACTATCTCCATGTGTGCGGGGCATTAAAGGATTCACCTGTGCAATTACATATTTGGCCATATCAACAGCGGCCCGTGCAATATCAACCGATGTGCCTAATGAACAATAACCATGCATATCGGGTGGCGAAACCTGTATAAGCGCTACATCAATGGGCAATATATTTTGTCTGAAAAGTTGAGGTATCTGGCTTAAAAAGATAGGTACATAATCGCCATCGTCACTATTTGCTACATCCCTGGTTGCCGCCGACACAAAAAGCGAATTAAAAAAAAACGACTTCCTGTGCCGGGGGTTATCAAAATTAACATCGCCGAGTGTGGTAATGCTTACCAGTTCTACATCGCTAAGTTCATTGTATCGTCTTTGCATTGCCTCTACCAGGCAAGCGGGCGTTGCCGCGCCGCCATGAATAAAAACACGGTTTCCTTGTTTAATATATTTTACCGCTTCATCAGCAGAAATGAAATTTGTATAATTCATCACGTTTGGTTTGTTATTTTACACAAATGCTCACTTTATTATTTTCATTTTAGCAGATGCTTTTTCAGTTTTCATAATTTGTTCTGTACAGGCAAATAATTGTTTTTTTACCGATTTAACAGCTGCCAATAATGTTTGCACCCGTTCATAAGTGCTCGAAAATGCTTCTAATAAAGTGATGTTAATATCTTTTCCCGGATCTTTTACTGTGGTTTCAAGCAATTTTAAATAGTCGCGTATTTCGTTTATAAGACCAGGGATATCGGCGTTAAGTTGAATAAGTGTCTTATCAAAATTGTACTTTGCCAATTCCTGGCCGGTTGATGTATTTGATCCCGGGTATTTATTTAAAACATATAACAGGAAATTTATTTCATCCTGTATAAAGCCTACGTCTGATATCCAATGATTTACAATAATGTAAAGCTCCTGTATTTCATCCCCCAACTTATCATTTTCATTTGCCTTGTTCATGATCTTAAAAATTGTGGACCATCTATAAATGGAATATCATTTTTATTAGCCATTCTTTAATTTTCCAGTATTACTTTTAATGCTTTTTCTTTTGCAGCGTTTCCAAATGTATCGTACGCCTCAATGATCTGATCCAGTTTAAAATGATGTGTGATCAATTTTTTTGGCTCTATTTTTTTTGCCTGCACTGTTTTTAGCAATAAAGGTGTTGTAACGGTATCGACCAACCGGGTAGTTATAGTAATGTTACTTGACCAAAGTTTTTCAAGGTGAAGCGTTACACTTTTTCCATGAACACCTATATTGGCAATATGGCCGCCGGGAGCGATAATTTCCTGGCATAACTCAAATGTTGCAGGTATGCCAACTGCTTCAATGGCAACATCTACACCTCTGCCGTTTGTAAGGCTCTTAATTTTTTTAATCGCGTCATCCTTAGCGCTGTTAATAATATGCGTTGCCCCGAAAGTTTTCGCAACATCCAGGCGGTTTTCATCCTGATCTATCATGATTATTTCTGCGGGTGTATAAAATTGAGCGGTAAGTAACGCCGCAATACCAATTGGCCCAGAGCCAACAATGGCTACAATGTCACCGGGTTTTACTTGTCCGTTTAAAACACCGCACTCAAAACCCGTTGGTAAAATATCGCTCAGCATTACCAGCGCTTCTTCGTCAGAGCCTGCAGGGATGGGGTAAAGGCTATTATCTGCATGAGGTATCCTTACATATTCAGCTTGCGTACCGTCTATCTTATAGCCCAATATCCACCCGCCATCTTCGCAATGCGAATACATACCTTTTTTGCAATATGCACATTTGCCGCAAGAGGTAACACAGGATATGATTACATGGTCGCCTGTTTTAAAATTGCTTACAGCAGTTCCAATCTCTTCTATAATACCAACTCCTTCGTGGCCTATGATCCTGCCATCGGCAACCTCAGGAAGATCACCCTTCATAATATGCAGGTCGGTTCCGCAAATGGTTGTTTTCAAAATTTTTACAACGGCATCCGTTGGTTTTACTATTACCGGTTTTGGTTTTTCTTCCCATGATTTTTTCCCGGGGCCGTGATAAACTAATGCTTTCATTTTTTTATTTTTAATAGGAATGAATTGTTAAGGAACAAAAGTATCATCATTCACTCCCGCAACTAATGACTTGAGTCACTATTACAACTGATGTACATCATGAAAGTGCTAAAATTCTTCTTCATATAACCGGACACTCTTTTGTGATGTATATTGTTGATATTTGCACGTTACCATAAATTCCGGTTGTTATCTATTATGGAAAATGCTGCTTTACTAAATGCCATTATACAAAATGCAATTGACGGCATAATTACTATTGATGATAGAGGAAAAGTAGAATCAATTAATCCGGCTGCGTGCAAGTTGTTTCTGTATACCCCCGAAGAAGTGATAGGTAACAATGTGTCTATGCTGATGCCCGAGCCGTATCACGGAGAGCACGATGGATATCTCCACCGGTATCAACAAACCGGCGATCCGCATATTATTGGTACTGGGCGCGAGGTAACTGGTTTAAGAAAAGATGGTACCCGGTTTCCATTTAGATTAGGGGTAAGTGAAGTACAATATTCAGGGCGGAAAATATATGCCGGTTTTATTCATGATACAAGCCATCAACGGGAAGCGGAAGATCGCCTCAGAGAATATGCCATACACCTGGAAGAACTGGTAGAGGAGCGAACCTTATCATTGAGGAATTCCCTTGAAGCTTTGCAACAGGCAAAGGAGGAGGTTAGCCTGTCGCTGGAAAAGGAAAAAGAATTGGGGCAATTAAAAAGCCGGTTCGTATCTATGGCATCGCATGAGTTTCGCACCCCTTTAAGCGCTATACAGCTTTCTTCGTCGTTAATTGACAAATATGCACAGCCTTTTGATAATCCAAATATTAAAAAACATATAGCTCGCATAAAAAACGCGGTAAGTAATTTAACTACTATATTAAATGATTTTCTGTCACTTGAAAAACTGGAAGCAGGAAAAGTTGAACCCTTATTTACCGAATTTGACCTGGTTAAACTGGCAGAGGAGATAACCGAAGAAATGCAAACCGTAGCAAAGGAAAACCAAAATATCTTATATCAGCATACCGGGACCACCAGCACGATTAAACTTGATCAAAACCTGGTGAAAAATTGCGTTCTCAACCTGATAGGTAATGCGATTAAATACTCGGGAGAGAATACATTTATTGAATTTAATACTGAGATCAATGAAAAAGGCTGTATAATTACTGTGAAAGATAACGGTATAGGCATTCCCGATACCGATCAAAAACATTTATTTGAGGCATTTTTTAGGGCGCATAATACGGGTAACATCCCCGGAACAGGCTTGGGGTTAAATATTGTTGCACGTTATGCCAACCTAATGCATGGCAAAATTGACTTTGAAAGTAACGTTAATCAGGGAACATTATTCACTATCTCATTTCCGGCAACATGAGCAAAAAAGTACTAATTATTGAAGACAATAACGACATACGCGAAAACGTAATTGAAATTTTAGAACTGGCGGACTATACGGTCTATGCAGCAAATAATGGTAAAGACGGGGTCGACCTGGCGATCAAAAATATCCCCGACATTATATTATGTGATATTATGATGCCTGAACTGGACGGCTATGGCGTATTATATATGCTGAATAAAAAACCTGAGACGGCTGCGATCCCTTTTATTTTTTTAACCGCGAAAGCAGAGCGGGTTGATTTGCGTAAAGGAATGGAAATGGGTGCAGACGACTACCTGACCAAACCCTTTGATGATATGGACCTTTTAAACGCCATTGAAAGCAGGTTGAAGAAAAAAGAATTGCAGCAAAACTTCTATAGCAAATCGCTTGACAGGTTAACCACATTGATAGGCAAAAATAGCGGCTTTGATGAGTTAAAGAAAATAATACAGGAACGTAAAAGCAGGCAGTTTAAAAAGAACCAGGTTATTTATTATGACGGTGATAAAGGAAATGGACTTTACCTGGTAAT
The DNA here is from genome assembly GCA_013288485.1 of Bacteroidota bacterium. Taxonomy (GTDB): domain Bacteria; phylum Bacteroidota; class Bacteroidia; order Sphingobacteriales; family Sphingobacteriaceae; genus Mucilaginibacter. The sequence continues at coordinate 5,693 of JABDBW010000024.1, read as the reverse complement.
AAGCGGCAAAGTAAAAACAATAAAATTGGCCGAAGATGGACGCGAGTTAATGACAGGTATTTATTCGGCCGATGATTACCTGGGCGTGCAGGCCATGCTCTCGAACGAAACCTATTCGGACACCGCAACAGCCTTAGAAGACAGCCTATTATGCCTGATACCCAAAGACCAGCTTGACCCCTTGATAAATTCGTATCCTGAAGTTGCCCGCGAGTTTATTAAACTTTTGGCAAATGATATCCGCGAAAAGGAAGAGCAATTATTGCAGCTAGCCTATAATTCTGTAAGAAAAAGAATGGCGGAAGCCTTATTACGTTTACACCGGAGCCAAACTAAAACGGATGATAATTTTAAAATAGCCCGTGAGGACCTGGCCGCCATGGCCGGAATGGCTACTGAAACGGTTAGCCGAACTTTGTCTGATTTTAAAGATGAAGGATTAATTGACAAAAAGGGAAGTACTATTACCATCCTGGATTTAACGCGCCTTTCTAAAATGAAAAACTGACGCAGATCATTTTTCTTACTGATGCCGCTCATTCCGCACCCTGCATTTTAAAGATAGTTTTGTATCTTATAAATGCACACGGATGAAAGTAGTAGCTTACAGTATTAAGTCTTTTGAGAAGGAGTTTCTGGCGAAAGCCAATCAAAAAAAACATGATATAACCCTTATATCCAATTCTTTAAGTCTTGACACAGTTGTATTTGCAGAAGGCAAAAAGGCAGTTATTGTTTTCGCTACCGACGATGTTTCGGCTCCCGTAATAGAAAAACTGGCAAAACTGGGCGTAAAGTTTATTGTTACAGGCTCGGCCGGAACAGATCATATTGACAAAGAAGCAGCTGCTATGTGCAATATTATGATCGCGAATGTTCCCTCTTATTCGTCCCAATCAAATTTAACCAATAAAGATTTGCAGGAGATTGCCGACCAGACCATTAAAAGCCTGGATCTATGGCAAGCTAATAAATGCGTGGGCGATGCTTGCACTTGCGCTAACAATTGCCGTTTTCATAATACTGAAGAACATTCAATAAAAATTTAAATGCCAACAGAAAAAAAATATATTGAACTAGCCCAAAAGTACAATGTACCTGTGCCGCGCTATACAAGCTATCCCACTATGCCTTATTGGGACACTGCTTCATTTAATAATTTGGTATGGAAAGAAACTGTAAAGTTTTCTTTTGTAGATACTAACGAACCGGACGGCATCAGTTTGTATGTGCATTTGCCCTTTTGTGAAGACCTGTGTAATTATTGCGGTTGTAATACACGCATTACAAAAAATCACGGGGTAGAAGAGCCATATATTAAAGCTGTATTGAAAGAGTGGGAAATGTATAAAGACATCATGCCTGAAACACCCATAATTCGCGAGATACATTTGGGCGGCGGCACACCAACTTTTTTCAGCGCTGAAAATTTACAATTATTAATTAGCGGTTTATTAGAAAATACAATTATTCATCCTGAAGCTGAATTTGGTTTTGAAGCACATCCGAATAATACAACGGTTACCCATTTGCAAACATTATATAACCTTGGTTTTAGGCGGCTTAGCCTGGGTATACAAGATTTTGACCCCATAGTGCAAAAGATCATCAACCGGCATCAAAGTGTTCAGCAGGTTAGAGATATAACTTACGCCGCACGGCGAATAGGTTATACCTCTATAAATTATGACTTGATATACGGCCTCCCTTTACAAACAACAATAGGTTTGATCAATACTTTCCAGGTTATTAGCGAATTAATGCCCGATAGAATAGCCTTTTACAGCTATGCGCATGTGCCCTGGATAAAACCAGGGCAAAGACACTTTACAGAAGATGATCTGCCTGATCCTCAGGCCAAGAATAAATTGTACGAAATAGGCCGCAGCCTGTTAAAAAACTATGGCTATGAGGAAATAGGGCTGGATCATTTCGCATTACCTGATGATGAGCTTTTTAATGCAGAACGTACCGGTAAATTACATCGTAATTTTATGGGTTATACCAGTAATCATACCCAATTGTTAATTGGATTAGGCGTTTCTTCTATAAGTGATTCCTGGTACGCGTTTGCTCAAAATGTTAAAGTTGTAGAGGATTATTTGAGTTTGGTTAATAACAATGAATGGCCCGTTGTTAAAGGCCATTTATTAACCCAGGATGACCTGGTGATACGCAGGCACATATTAAACATTATGTGTAAGGGTAAAACCAAATGGAATCATTATACAGAACCTTGTAATTCTTTATTTGATGGGTTGGAACGCCTGCAACCATTGGCTGATGACGGGTTAATATTGCTTAATTCATGGGGGCTAAAAGTTACCCCGTTGGGCAAACGTTTTTTGAGGAATATTTGCACAGCGCTTGATGCAAGGCTATGGGCTGATAAACCCGGTACGCAATTGTTTAGTATGGCCATATAGTAAGTATCCTAAATTTCTTCTCTAAATCTGCCGCGATATTTGAAGATGAAGAATGATAAATGATGGTTAAAAATATGATCCTCATCAGTTTTTAAATCTTCTGTTATATATAGTTTTGCCATTGAGACGGCAGCTATATAGTAGTTTCACATTACTTATTATTTATGGGCCATACATTTCACATTCCTGTATTAGGGTTAGGGTATTCAATTGATACGCCACTTAAGGTTGCGCGCTATGGTATTTCATCAGCGTTATCTATTGTAGATGATGAGCTGATCGAACGTATACGCGAATATCATTCGAAGGAAAATGACGAACCTTTTATCACTATCCCTAAAACTGCAGATGATTACAGGACAAAGCGTATAACAGCCTATTTAAACTTTGTTGACAAATTAGTTAACCAGCAATTTGAAAAGCTGAGAAATATGCCTTTTATAGAAGATAGCGACATTTGCCGGTATTTTGAACTATTACCAGGATCATCAAAATTAAAACAAGATTATGAACTGATGATGGAATGCCAGGATAACCATCGTAAAGAAGTACTTCAAAATGTTTTGCGTCGCCAAATTGTCAAAGGGGCAATAGATGTTAACATTATGGCCAAGTTAGATAAAATGAATTACAACGCCGATAATGAATACACCGGCGATGAAAATACCGACGCGCTCGCGGCCCTACGCGGATTTGCAGAAAGTAACCTTGAATCATCGGTTGTTTTATCGGCAGGGATGAACCCGCGCTTATATAGTTACCTGGAAACTTTTGATGATTTTTTGCCTGGCGATAATAATAAATTCAGAAAGAAGATCATTTTAAAAGTTAGCGATTTCCGGTCGGGCCTTATCCAGGCTAAATTTTTGGCAAAAAAAGGCTTGTGGGTTTCAGAATTCCGGGTAGAATCTGGCTTGAATTGTGGCGGCCACGCGTTCGCAACAGAAGGTTACCTTTTAGGCCCTATCCTGGAAGAATTTAAGCAAAAAAGAGAAGCCATGGTCGAGGAACTTTACCAGCTTTACCAGCCCGCTTTAATGCAAAAAGGGATAGAGTGCCGGTTTATTCCCAAACAGCGTGTAAGCGTACAGGGCGGTATTGGCACTGCCACGGAAAATAGCTTCCTGATGGAATATTATGAGTTAGACGCTACGGGATGGGGAAGCCCGTTTTTATTGGTGCCCGAAGTAACAAACGTGGATGAAAAAACACTCGCACAATTAACCGGGGCTGACGAAACCGATTTTTACCTGAGCGGCGCGTCGCCGTTGGGCATATTGTTTAATAATTTTAAACCAGGCAGTGGTGAAACTCAAAGAGCGGAAAGACTGGAGAAAGGGAGGCCGGGCAGCCCATGTACCAAAAAATATTTGATCACTAATACCGAATTTACCGGGCTACCTATTTGTACGGCTTCGAGGGAATATCAAAATTTAAAGATAAAGCAATTGCAGGCATTGGCATTGCCGCCAGATGAGTACCGGGAGAAGTTTGATGGGGTAACCGAAAAACTATGCTTATGCGAAGGCTTATGTTCATCAGTTTATATTAAATATGGTATCAGTAAGCCTAAAGAAAACAAGGCGGTTGCTATATGCCCGGGTCCCAACCTGGCTTATTTTAACGGAATATATTCTTTAGAGGAAATGGTTAAACATATTTACGGCAAACTCGACCTGCTGGATAAAATTAAAAGACCCAACCTGTTTATTAAGGAGTTAGACCTTTATATTGATTATTTGCAAACAGATATATTGGCGCATATAAAAGACCTGAATGAGAAAAAGAGGAAGCACTTAAATAACTTTAAAACACAGCTGCAAAACGGAATTGATTATTACAAACAACTGTTTAGTGAATGGCCCGAACAAACATCAAAAAGCCTTATGGTGTGTATTGATGAGCTTATTGTCTCCGAACGAAAATTAAACACTATACTTATTTAAATAGACACTCCTAACTTTCCGAGCCAAACCCCTAATACAAAAACAATTCCGCCACCTATAATTACCTGGTATATAGTTGACAATAAAGGAGAATGCATGAATTTATACCTGATTATGGCAATTAATATGAGTTCAACAGCAACAACGCAATAAGCCGCATGAAGGGCCGTATTCAAATCCTTTATCAAAAAAGGAAGTGTATGCAACATCCCCCCAACAATAGTAGTAGATCCTGTAATTAAGCCTCTTGATAATGGGGTACCTCGCCCGGTCACTTTTCCATCATCCGATAGGGCCTCGGCTAAACCCATACTTATACCGGCGCCTATAGAAGCTGCTATACCTATAAAAAATGCTTTATTTGACTGATGTGTTAATCCTGCTGCGGCAAATATCGGCGCCAACGTTGATACCGATCCATCCATAAGCCCCAGCAGGGCCGGTTGTACTTTTTGTAAAACATATTGTGCCGAAGGTACTTTCCCTGATGGTTTAAGCATATCAGATTAGCGTGGGAAATATTAAAATCGGAATAGTAAGGTGATAAGTGATTTGCGGGGTGCTTGCCAGCTTGAAAAACTCTTTTAACACAAATTTTGGTTGTTGAACCATAGCCAACAGGTCGCATTTTTTATTTTTGTTGAGCCATTCCCAACCGTTTTTAATATTATTTGTCGAGGTACTTCGGTAATAGATGCGCCCATAATTAACCTTATAACAAATATTCTTTATTAATAAATTTTCGGCCGTTTCATATTCGTTTTGGGAGGAATCCATATTAATATGCGTAACCATTATTTCGGGCGAAAATTGTTGAGTAATAGCAGTAAGCATATTAATATAATCGGTATCATTAGCATCAAGGTTGGCGGCAAAAGCAATTTTTTCAGGATTGTGGATCGCTGTATTTTCCGGTACAATTAATACCGGAACGGTTGACCAATCAATAATTTTCTGGCAATTTTCCCTCATCATAAAAGTACCTATATCATCTTCACTCTGAGTGGCGATTACGATAAATGCAATACTTTTATTATCGATAACCGAAGTCATAACATCAACTATTTCTGTATCACAGTATTCATATGAAATTTCTGGCAGATAGGCGCCAGGAAAGCTGTTTAACTTTAGTTCGTTCTCCAGTTCGGTACAAAATGCCTCCAGGTTGTTTCTTTGCGTTAAGTGTGATTATAAATTTAACTATGCTTGCCATTTATATCATATAAATCCCAACAAAATCATCAAATAATAATTTTTATCCCCTACAGGTCATGAAAACCATTGCAGTATTTACCGACTATTCTGAACAATCAGCACACGC
>JABDBW010000023.1 GCA_013288485.1 Bacteroidota bacterium | reverse complement strand
GGTATATGTAAGGTATTATAAAACCACTCGGGGAAAAAGCGCACAAACGTATGACCGAACAAAGTAAAGGTATATACATCATTGGCCCAATAAATAAGCATACCGCTCCATATCATGATGGTGAGTATAGGGAAGTTTACCCAATGGCACCATCGCATGGCTAAGGAATGTTTTTCTTTAATCTGTTTCATTTAAAGCCATAAATTGTGATGAGTGAATTTAGCGATAATATTTAATGATTTAAACATGTAGTTTAACCCGCTGACTGAAATTCTTCTTTTGCCGCCCCTGTAATTTCGCCTGTGGTTGTGTTTTGTAATATGCCGATGACCTCCCAGCTTTGCGGATTAAATCCGGCAGGCAATGTTAGGCTCTGTATGCCCTCTTTACCATTGCTTAACGCTACACTTTGCAGCTTGCGCACAATTTGCACATGCGACAGGCTCCGCCCCTTATTTTCTCCGGCTTTAACACTGGTTTGGCCATTTTTTTGCACCAGGGCCAATGTGAGCACACTATTTTTTCCATTTCCTTCCGCCCGGTAATGAACGGTTGCTTTATTAGTGCCGGCTTTGAGGCCGCTTAATATTATTTGGGCCGGTGCGGAGTTTTGCAGCCCGGATTTAATAGCATTACGCAGCGTATTTTCTTCTGAACCGACAAATGCTTTTTTGCCATTAATTACTATCTGCGGTGTATATACTTCTACCCGTAAGCGCTGCGAATACATTTGCTGCCTTTTGGTATAATCTACACTGCTGAACGCGTCTTTCCAACCCAGGTGGTTCCAGTAATCCACATGGAATGCCATGATATAAACCGGCTGGCCGGTATATTCCTTTTGTATACGTGCAACTAATTCATCGGCAGGCGGACAGCTTGAACAGCCTTCGGAAGTAAAAAGCTCAATAACGGCAAAGCCTTTGCCTGATATGGTATTGTTTTTAACGGGCGGTTTTATATTTATAAACGCCGCGTCTGCCATTGCGGTTATGGCGAGTGTGGCAGTAAGGATAAATATTTTTATGGTTTTCATTTTGTAAATTTACCTTATATACGCAAAAGGCGGGGCAACGATTTTTTAAATTCTGTGGGTATTCATACTTTTAACATTAATTAACATTATAACTACCGGCATCTTATACTTATTATGAAAAAGCTTTTATTGCTGCTAACATTTTGTACAACCCTAACCTTTGCACAGGAAACGTATAAACCAACCAACCGGTTCAGCATAACGGGCGCGGTTAAAAAAAGTTCAATAATTACCATGGATTCTTTAAAGCAATATGCCCTGCAAAATATTGGCGATATTAAAGTTACCGATCATACCGGTGCCTTTAAACACCAGGACGACCAGCTAAAAGGTATACTGTTAAAAGATATTCTAAGCCATACTGTTTTTGATGTAAGCAGCCCGAAATTTTTAAGTACCCTCTATTTTCAATGCGTTGGTTCGGATGGCTATAAGGTGGTATACTCGTGGAACGAATTGTTTAATACCGAAGTTGGCAACCATGTATATATCATCATGGAAAAGAACGGCATAAAAGCGGCCGATATGAAAGAAAGCCTGCAAATGACCTCCATGATGGATTTTAAAACCGGCAGGAGGTACCTGCATAATTTGGATAAGGTGATCGTGGCGTCGGTGCAGTAGTCTGAACCATGATTTATAGGATTTAGGGATTACCTTGATTATCAAAAAAATAATCCTGCAATCTTAAAATCCTATAAATCATGGTTCAGACAATCAACAATTCCCCGTCAACCAATCCCTCCAATTCCTGCGGATTATGGCTCACTATTAAAACGGTTGCACCTATTTCTTTAAATACAATCGTTAATTCTTCAATTAATTCCGTTTTCATTTCAGGGTCGAGTGCTGAAAATGGTTCATCCATTAACAGCAATTTTGGTTTAATAGCCAATGCGCGCAAAATGGCTAGGCGCTGCTGCTGTCCGCCTGATAAATGAATGGGTTTGTGATCGATAAGTGTATCCAGCTTGCCCAAAAGCAACAGGCGGACTATCCAGTCTTTATCGGTTGTGGCATATTCCAGGTGTTCTCTTATCGTCATGTTGGGAAACAGCGCGTAATCCTGGAAGACAAAACCCGGCATTCGTTTTTGGGGAGGAATGTTGATGTTTAAATCAGTATCCAGCCATGTACTGTCATCAACCAAAATCTTTCCTTTTTCGGGGGTTATAAATCCTGTTATAATTTTTAAAAACGTGGTTTTCCCCGAACCGGAAGGGCCATAAATTTTGGTAATGCTTCCCGCGGGAAACTGCCGCTCAATTTTTAATACCTGCCGTCCCTGGTAAACCTTCAGTTTTTTCTCTATCGCTATGCTGATCATTCCAATGGAGATTTAGCCTGGTACTTATTAAAAACAAAAACGCTTATCACCATTAAAAATGTAATGCTGAATAAAATGAGCGAATAGGTATTGGCGGCCGGGTAATCCATTCGCTCAACCGAATCGTACACGGCTATGGATGCCACGCGGGTAACGCCGGGTATGTTGCCGCCTATCATCAGCACCACGCCAAACTCACCCAGCGTATGCGCGAAAGTGAGTACAATGGCGGTTAATATAGATGGTTTTATATTGGGGACCAATACGCTTTTAAATGTTTGCCACTTTGTTTTGCCTAAAATGTACGATGCCTGCGAAAGCGATACCGGCAATTGCTGTAATGCCGATTTAATGGGCCCTACCATAAAGGGCATACTATAAATAAACGAAGCCAGTACCAAACCCTGGAAAGAAAAAACGAATTGAACATCAAAAGCATCCTGCAGCCATTTACCCAAACCATGCCGCGGACTAAAAGCCAGCAGCAAATAAAAACCAAGCACAGATGGCGGCAATACCAGCGGCATGGTAATAATGGCCTCGATAATAGTTTTAAAAAACGACCTCCCCCTCGATAACCACCATGCTACAGGCAGGCCGGCTATTAACAGCAGCAACGTGGTAATTGCTGCCAGCTTTAACGTAAGCCAGATTGGTGAAAGGTCCATTAAGCCGGGTTAATTATTGAATACGGTAACCGTATTGTTCAAATATACGCTTAGCGCCGGCACTTAAAATATATTGGTAAAATTTCTCTGCTTGTGGGCTATTACCGGCATGTTTCAGTATAACCATTCCCTGCCGTATGGGCGCGTAGGTTTTAGGGTTGATCGCTTTCCAATAGAGCTTGGTTTTATTGGCCGGGTCCTTCACCAGCGCCTGGGTGGTAAACCCAACATCAACCACACCGGTAGTAATGTAGGTATTTACCTGCGCTATGCTTTCGCCGTAAACTGTTTTACTTTTTATATTATCGAGTATGCCGTCTTTTTTCAATAAAGTCACCGCTGCCAAACCATAAGGCGCGGAGGCCGGGTTGGCAATGGCAACTTTTTTTATACGCCGGGTTAACAATGTCCGTTCCCAATTTTCAAAGCCGATATCCTGGTTGCTGCAAATTATTAAACTGCCAAGTGCATAAACCACGGGTGCTTTTGTACTTAACCCCGCTTTAAATAAAGTTTCAGGGAAATCCATATCTGCCGATAAAAAAACATCAAACGGGGCCCCGTTCCTGATCTGTGCTACCAGGTTTCCCGATGAGCCAACAATGGGTTCTATGTCAATACCTGTTTTTTGCTTAAAGTCTTTTTGCAGCACTTCAATTATTGATTGCAGGTTGGCCGCTGTGGCTATCTTTAAACTTTGCGCAAATGACGATACGGTTAACAAAAGGCCGGCAACCATCAATAATCCGGCGCGTTTAATTTTCGGGATAAAGTCTGCTGCGGTTTTCATAAACATAAATTGAGAAATGTAAATATAAAAACGATTTTCAAAAGCTATTGCAATTATTAAAATAGCAAACTATGTAACATTAGTATTACTATGCTACGTAACAATAAAATCTGCTGAAATTTGTTTTTTAAATAAAGTTCAATAAACGCCTAATATGCAAAAAGTTAAAACAGCTAAAATAATGTTCTATTTTACTGTGCTTCTTTTGTTAGCGAAGCCTTTCTATGGTTTCAGCGTATTTAGTCGTGTCCATCCGCCGCACCAGTCAAATATATTGATCAAAGTGTTCAGCAAGCGCAAACTCGAATTTAGGGAGGGCAGCGACAATGACATCAACACCATTCTGAACAAACTGGCCAACCCGGTTACTAACCCGGTTTTACTTTTTTCCTACTTTCTTGCCATTTTGTTCCCGGTCTTTTTTAAAAAGGGAAACAATATTACCGACAGTTTTTTAAACGAACTGCAATTAAGCTTAGTACCCGTTCAACCGCCCTACCTGCGTAACGGCAATCTCCTTATTTGATCTTCTTTAATTAATTGCCCCGGGCCACAGTCCGGCGGACAATCTTAAACAATGCCGCGTTATGCCGGCCTGTTTTCTTTATTCAATTTCATTTAATTACTTCTTTCAGATCAAAATGTTTAATATAAAAAGATACCTGTGTGTGTTTTTATTGCTGATAATAGCAATAGGGGCAAATGCGCAGCAATCCATTACCTTAAAAGAGCTGCTAAACAAGGTTGATCAAAAAGCGCCTATCCTGTTAACAGATTCTGCCGCTATACTTATCCGGCAGGCGCAGGCCGCCGAGGTGCGCAGCAACTGGCTGCCCAACCTGAAATTAAATTACCAGGCCGATATTGGCAGCAGCAACAATACCGTTGGCCCCTACTTTGGCTTCGGCATTATCCCGTCAAGTTCGGGGGGCATACATGCTACCAATACCACCACAGCCGCTGCTGATAACCTGGGCATAGCCGCTTTCGACTGGGAAGTTTACAATTTTGGCGCTTACGGCGCGCAAAACAAGGTGGCCAATGCCGATGTACAGGTTGAGCGAAATCAGTTCGCGCAGTCTAAATATGGGTTGCAGGCTTATACCATAAGTAATTATTTACAATTGCTTCGCCTGCAAGATTTTTTAGCCATACAATTACGCAATATACAGCGCAACCAGGAGATCATGCGTTCTATAACCTCATTGGCCCGCAGCGGCGTAAGGGCAGGGGTAGATACCAGTATTGCCGAAGCCGAACTTTCGAAAGCGCGTCTCACTTACATTGAGTTAAATAACCAGTTAAAGCAGGTACAATTACAGCTTTCGGCAATAAGCGGGTTGCCCTACCAGTCAATAATGCCCGATACTACTGCCGAAATGAAACTGATCAGCCAGTCGGCCGCTTTGCAGTTGTTTTCAGCCGATACAGTAAACCACCCGCTTATAAATTACTACCGGTCTGTTTACCAGGGCAGCCTGCAAAGAGAGGATATGGTTAAAAAAAGCTATAACCCTAAAATTTTACTGGAGGCGGCTGCCTGGGGCCGGGGTTCAAGTATCGACGCGGCAAACAATTACAACAGCCTTTCTACCGGATTTAATTTCGACAGGAGCAATTACTTGGTTGGCGTTGGTATATCCTATAACCTGTTTGACCTGCGGCGAAAACAATTGAAATTGCATACCCAGCAAACAGCTACCGATTATGCCCTCAAAAAACTGGAGGAACAAAAAATTCTGCTTGCCAACAGCGCCAGCCAGGCCGATGTGGAGCTGACTACCGCGCAGCAGCGCCTGCTGGAAATACCCAACCAGTTAAGGGCGGCAACAGCGGGTTACCGCCAAAAACTGTCGTTATACCGGAGCGGGTTAACAGATATTATTGAGCTTAACGCGGCGCTTAATATACTTTACCGTGCCGAAACCGATTATGTACAGGCTAAATACGCTTTCTCGAACGCGCTTTTTCAGAAAGCAGTGAGCGAAAACCAGGTTAGCTTAGTTTTAAACCTTTTAAATTAATCAATTATGTCAATGGTCACCTCCGCGTTAAAAAGGCCCATCACTACCATAGTGATCACCATGAGCCTTTTAATATTCGCGGTATTAAGTGCAATAAACATCCCGATAGATATTTTTCCGCAGCTAAACCTGCCCACTGTATATGTTATTGAATCGTACGGAGGTATGTCGGCACAGCAAATGGAGGGGTTTTTCTCCACGCGTATGCAGGATCAGTTCCTGTATGTAAACGGGATCAAAAATATCACCAGTAAAAATATACAGGGACTTACCCTGCTAAAGCTAAGTTTTTACGAAAAAACCGATATGGCCGAGGCCTCAGCCGAAATAGCTCTGCAAATAAACCGCGCTATGAAATTCTTTCCGCCCGGCGCGCTGCCCCCGCAGGTTCTTCGTTTTGATGCTTCATCCTTGCCGGTAGGGCAATTGGTGTTATCGGCCAAAGCGCATAGCCTTAAAGAAATATATGACCTGGCGGCAACGCGTATAAGGCCAATGTTTTCCACGGTTGCCGGGCTGTCGGCCCCGCCGCCTTTCGGGGCCAATTCCAGGTCAATAACCGTTAGTGTTGATCCTAACAAATTGCGCAGCTATAGCTTAACTGCCGATGAGGTGGTTGAGGCTTTAGCCAAATTTAATGTGATGTCGCCATCGGGCAACCTCCGCATGGGCAATACCATGTTTGTTACCACCATGAATTCCCTGGTAAAACAAGCGGATGAGTTTGGCGATATCCCCATAATAACAAAAAACGGCGTGCCCATACTGGTAAAAGATGTCGCACGCGTCGCTGACGCTTCAGATATCACGGTTGATTATGCCCTTATTAACGGAAAGCGCTCGGTATATATCCCCGTGGTTAAAACCGCCGATGCTTCTACCTGGACGGTGGTACAAACACTGAAAAAGAAGATCCCCGAAATGCAAAGCCTGCTGCCCGATGATGTACGGATATCGTATGAGTTTGACCAATCGGTGTTCGTAATAAACGCGGTTAAGAGCTTAATGACCGAGGGGGGTCTGGGTGCGCTGCTTACCGGGCTCATGGTGCTGCTTTTTTTGCGCGACCTGCGCAGCAGTTTAATTGTGGTTATTACCATACCGGTTTCTATATTGATAGGTGTATTGCTGTTAGGCCTGGCGGGCCAAACTATCAATATTATGACCTTAAGCGGTTTAGCGCTGGCTATAGGTATCCTCGTCGACCAGGCAACGGTAACCATTGAAAATATACACCAGCACCTGGAAATGGGCAAGCCCAAACGCCTCGCTATTTATGATGCCTGCGAGGAAATTTCTTTTCCTTTATTGCTCATATTGCTTTGTATACTGGCTGTTTTCGCGCCCTCTTTTATGATGAATGGTGTACCCCGGGCGATGTTCCTGCCGCTGTCGTTATCTATTGGCTTTACCATGGTGGTATCGTTTATACTGGCGCAAACATTGGTACCCATATTAAGCAACTGGATGATAAAAGAGGGACGCTACCAACATTATCATCATAACAAAATTCATGCTCATGCAGGCGAGGCCCTCGACCGCAAAGAAGAGATACAGGTAAACAAACATTTAAAGGAAGAACGGCAGCACCCGGAAAAGAATGACCTGTTTGAACGGGTAAAAATGCGGTACATGCAAATTATTCAGCGATGGATGCCGGCAAAAAAAATTGTGGTACCCATATACCTGTTTGTTGTGTTGGCATTGGTGGGTATTTGCTTTGTTATAATAGGCAAGGATATGATGCCTAAATTAAATAATGGGCAGTTCCAGATGCGTATCAAGGAACCCGACGGTACCCGTTTGGAAAGGACCGAAGAAAAACTGAAACAGGTATTAAATATAATTGACAGCACGGTTAACCATCATGTTAAGGTCACTTCGGCTTATGCCGGTATAATACCCAGCAGCTATGGCTCAAGTAACTTGTATATTTTTAATACCGGTACACACGAAGCAGTTTTGCAGGTTAACCTTGACGATGATTATAAAATTAATATGGATGAGCTTAAAGACGCCCTCCGTAAAAATATTGCCTATGCCATCCCCGAACTGCTTATAAGTTTCGAGCCGATTGATATGACCGAAAAGATAATGAGCCAGGGGGCCTCAACACCCATTGAGGTGCGGGTAGCCGGGAGGGATATGGCCCAGATAGAAGGTTACGCGAACAATGTAGCTACCCAGCTAAAAAAAATAAGTTACCTGCGTGATGTGCAGATCGCACAGCCATTAAAACTCCCCGTTATATCTATTACGCTCGACAGGGCGAAGGTTTCGCAATTGGGGTTAAATGTGAGTGATATTTCGCGGTCTGTTACCGCAAGCACCTCATCCAGCCGTTTCAGCGAAAAAAACCAATGGTTGGATGAAGATAAAGCCTATACCTACCAGGTGCAGGTACAGATACCGGAGTATGTGATGAATACAATGGATGAGTTAAAAGAGATACCCTTACTTAAAGGGCAAAGTAGTCCCGTATTGGGCGATGTGGCCACGTTTAAAACCGACTACGTTCCGGGCGAATATGACCGCACCGGGCCGCGCCGGTTTTTAACAGTAAGCGCCAATATTTATAAAAAAGACCTGGGAACCGCCACCGACGCGGTTCAAAAAGCGGTAAACTCGTTAGGGAAACCACCCAAGGGCCTGCTCGCCGAAGTTGGGGGTATGTCAAACCTGCTTACCGAAACTTTATCCAGTTTGCAAAATGGTTTGTTATTCGCCATACTGGTTATATTCCTGTTGCTGGCGGCTAATTACCAATCCTTTAAACTATCGTTAACCGTATTATCCACTATTCCGGCGGTTATATTGGGTTCGCTAACGGCTTTGCTGCTCACCGGGTCGACGCTCAATTTACAATCGTATATGGGTATGATCATGAGTACCGGGGTATCGGTAGCCAATGCTATCCTGATCGTTACCAACGGCGAAAACCTTCGGCTGGAATTTAAGGATGCTACGCGGGCTGCGGTTACAAGCGCCTCCATCCGGCTGCGGCCCATCCTCATGACCAGCTTTGCCATGATGGCGGGAATGATACCCATGGCATCAGGTATGGGTGAAGCGGGCGAACAAACCGCCCCATTGGGCCGTGCCGTTATCGGCGGATTATTCGCTTCTACCCTGGCGGCCCTGTTTATTTTGCCTATGGTGTTTGCCTGGGTTCAAAATAAAACCACCTACCAATCATCATCTTTAATGCCCGAAAATTCAAACGAAATAAAAAATTTAAATACATCCCATTATGAAATATAGATCATATCTGTTAGGTATCGCCTGTTTTTTTGCCGCCTGTTCAGGCAATAATAAACCGGTTGACATGACCGCTTCCGCTAAACAAGCGGTAAGCAAATACAAATTGGGCAGCGTTACAGAAAAAGCACTGTCGAGCGCTGTGCGTTTACCGGGGCAGCTAAACCCGTATAATGAGGTAAACCTATTCCCAAAAGTAAATGGCTTCGTAAAAAATCTTTATGTGGATCGCGGCTCTATTGTAAATAAGGGCAAGCTGCTGATCACTTTGGAAGCGCCGGAAATGGAATCGCAGTTGCAGGCCGCTACCTCACGCTATTTGCAGGCGCAGGAAAATGCTGCCGCCAGTAAAGAAAAATACCAGCGTTTAAAAGAAGCCGCCCGCGAACCGGGGTCGGTATCGCCGCTTGACCTGGATAATGCCATATCAAAAATGAAAGCCGATGAAGCGATGGCCCAATCAGAACGTTCCAACGTGGCATCGGTAAAAACAATGCTGGGCTACCTCAATATTTACGCGCCGTTTGACGGCATGATCATTCAGCGCAATGTTTCGCCGGGCGCACTGGTCGCGCCGGGTAAAACTACCGACCAGCCCATGCTGATACTACAGGATATCCATAAACTGCGCCTGGAAGTATTTATTCCCGAAGATTATGTAGATAAGGTGGATTTGGCCCAGCCCGTAACATTTACCTTTAATGCCATGCCTGGCCAACCGCAAACCGCAAAGATCAGCCGTTCGGCAAACGCGCTGGGCAGCATGCGTTCGGAAGCGGTAGAGATAGATGTATGGAACAAGAACGGTGAGCTAAAGCCGGGCATGTATGCCGAAGTGAAAATACCCATGCTATCGGGCGCTAAATCATTGCTGGTGCCTAACAGCGCCATAGTGCGGTCGACCGAGCGGCAATATGTAATTGCTGTAAGAGAGGGCAAAGCCGTATTTGTTGATATTAAAGAGGGCCTTGCCGGTAATGATGCCACCGAAGTTTTCGGCAGCCTTAAACCAACCGATCAAATTGTTACCAACCCAACCGATGAGATCAAACAAGGTGACGATATTAAAAGCTAGGGGTTGTTTTGTTTTGGCCGGCAGCTTGTAAAAGGGCTGCCGGTTTTTACTTAATTACCCGGCTCATCAGTTGGTATGCCTGCAATTTTATAAACCCTGTTGCCATTTGCATCCGTTGCATCCTGGAAGTAATAACCATCGGGGGATACATAGAAATTTTGGCCGTTCAGGCTCACCTTTTTGCAATTAGGCGGAATACTGGTAACTATATCGCCAATTTGCGGAGGCAGGGGTTGCGCGCTATTGTTATCGGTATTTAATTCACCGTCTTTACCGGCTACCTGGTACATAATAGTACCGTCATCCTTGGTAATGGGCTGATAATACA
The DNA here is from genome assembly GCA_013288485.1 of Bacteroidota bacterium. Classification (GTDB taxonomy): domain Bacteria; phylum Bacteroidota; class Bacteroidia; order Sphingobacteriales; family Sphingobacteriaceae; genus Mucilaginibacter. The sequence goes on along the minus strand of JABDBW010000023.1, from coordinate 23,629 downwards.
CCCCGTCATATTCATAATACTGTGTTCCATTTATTACTATCGACTCCGCCTTTGGGGGCAGGGCGGCTATTGCAGCGCCAATAGGGGGTTCAACAACCGTATATTCATTATCGGCATACTGGTAAAAAAAACCGTCGTTATAAAAGTATTGGTAGGGGCCAAAATAAAAGGGATAATAACCTAAGGGCATAACGGTTAGGCTAACACCCAGTTTGGGCCTGTAAAATGACCGGTAGGTACCATGATAATTATAATAAACACCGGTTACGCCGCCCGGTCTTACGGTTATGTGGTTGCTGCCATACGGCAAGCCGGGATAACTGCGATAAACGCGCGTATTGGGGGCTATGCCAACCCGGTTAGGGTTAAATGAAAAGCCGCGTTGCCGTTGGCCCTGCGGGGCAACATTCACGTTGCCGCCGCGTTGTTGCGGCTGCACCGTATTAACGCTGTTATTTCTTTGGCGGGTAACAGTATTACCGCGCTGTTGCGGCGCAATATTTACATTATTGTTACGCTGCGGCGGGGCCACACTCACATTATTATTACGTTGAGGCTGCAGATTGTCTGTCCGTTGCGGCGGTGGGCTGGTTCTTTGCTGTTGAGGTTTCGCCTGTTCCATTGTAGCCTGCTGTGCACTGGCATTAAATGCCAAACATAGGGTTAACAATGCACCGAACGCAATCCCGTTTTTAAATACCTTCTTCATGTTAATGGTTATTTAACCCGGCATTATAACTGCCGGTGTTTTTTTTTGACTAATCCAGGTTTAAACAGTTTAAAGTTATACAATAATAACAGTATTCTCCAATTTATGCACCCTATAAAACGCTCCGGATCATTTAATGTTACAAGCTTTCGGCAATAAACAAAATGGGGTTAGTAAACCGAAGGCTGAAAAGGCCATCGGTAACAGTTTTAAACACGCCGGTTCTTATTGTTTCCAATCCTATCGCCTCCAGGTCTCTTGGAGTTGACAGTAATTCTATTATTTCGCCCGCGGGCTTCCATTTGCTGAAGCCGGGATGAACCGCGTATATTTTTTTCTGCCCGCAAAATATCACCAGGTTTGTTTTATCTGTAAATGGCAGGTAATCGGTTAGTGCAAACTCATCCGTTACAACATTAACCGCCGGGTAACCTTGTTCAGTTAAATAATTTAATGCTGATGTAATGATAGATTTCCCTTCAACAGGCAGGTATTTAATATCAGATTGCAGGCTATCATCTATCTCATCACTAATTATCCAGTCTATTTTAATACCCCGCGAGTTTAGGTTTTCGGCTATAAGCGGTGTGGTAATTAACACGGGGCTCCACTCTAATAACTGGCCGAGCAGCTCGTCGGCAAAGCTATCCAACCCTAATATAACCAGGGCCGGTTCCTGCTTTTCGCGGACAATGTGGTGTGATGACATGGGTGTTAGTGATTAGTGGCCGTTTGCCAATATTAATCAACGTAATCCAAAAATCATACTATCAGCAGTCAATATATCTTTTGATAAAATTCTTTCAAAGCCCGGCCCGGATCAATAGCCAAATTAACTGCCGCAGATACGGCTATGCCATAAACCCCGGTTTCCAGCAGCGGTTCAACATCGGGTAAAGTAATGCCGCCTACGGCTATAACCGGTATTTCAATGTTGTGTTTTTGCAACTGGCGATAACCCTCAAAGCCCAGTAATGGCTTGTTATTCGGTTTGGTATCTGTATGGGCAAATGGTCCGTAACCGCTATAATCAACTACGCCCAAATTTTGAACAAAAAGCAACCGCTCTATGTCGGTTGATGATGCACCTAAAGTTTTATCGTCGCCAATATGTTTACGGATGACGGTGAGGTCGATATCAAAATCTTCTATATGCACGCCCTGGGCGTCAACCTTGTCAAGCAAGTGATAATGATTGGTTAATATCAATGTGGCGCCCCATTCATCACATATTCCGGCTATTTGGTTTATTTCTTCGATCAGTTCTTTGTCTGGTTTGGTTAGGCAACGGTACTGCAGCCAGTTTGCGCCCGACTCGCAGGCTATTAGCGCCTGTTCAGCATGGGAGCGTGTGGGTAGATCTTGTGTTAGGTAATGGAGTTTAGAGACATATTTTTTCATGGTTTGAATACCTCGCTGATAGGCTCGCCTATCGATCCATTCGGCGCTTGTATATGCAGCAGCGCCGCTATGGTTGGCGCTATATCCGTCATATGTGTTCCCCGGTTAAGCGTGCCATGCTGAATGCCCCATCCCATAAATACCAGCGGGATGTGCGCATCGTAAGGGTTCCAGGTGCCGTGCGTGGTTCCGGTCGGGCCCTTGTCGTTTGTTCCGTGGCCGGTAAACCAGGCCGGTTTTAAAATGATCTGTATGGCCCCGCTGCGTTCGGCATTATAGCCGTTTATAATGCGGGTGCGCAATTCTTGCGGGATGGGGGCCGTTTGCGCTTTTTCCATATCAACCGCGAAGGCTACATAAGGCAGCTTTTCGAGGTACGCTATAACATCGCTTTTCAAAACACTTTCATCAAGGTGCAAATACTTTATTATGGAATAATTAAAATTAACCTGGTAATTGTTAAAACTGATCACCAAACCATCAATTTTATATTTGTTCATTAAAAAGGTGTTCAGGTCCTTTACGGTAACCGCATCGTCCCATACACCTGCCGGTATATTATTATCTGTTAAAAAAGCGGGAGTATGTGCGGCCCCATGGTCGGCGGTTAAAAACACGGTATATTTTCCTTTACCGATCTTGGCATCTAAATAAGTTAGAAAACTGGCAATATCCCTGTCGAGCCGCAGGTAGGTATCTTCAATTTCAACCGCGTTGATACCAAACTGGTGGCCGATATAATCTGTTGATGATAAACTCACCGCCAAAAAATCTGTTTCGCCCCGTGCGCCTAACTGCTCCCCGTTTATGGCCGCAACCGCAAGGTCGAGCGTCATGGTATTACCGTAAGGCACATTCCTTATCAGGCCCAAATTGCCTTTATATAAGTTCGATGTTTTTACCGGCATGGTGGGCGCGTCGGTGCCTTTAAAAGCGCCTTCGTAATTGTTATTATCGGCAGTGCTTTGCAAATAGGTGTTTATGGGGTATAGGGTGTTCCAGTCCAGCTTTAAATAAGTTTCCGGTATTTTCTGGTCGTTAAAATCTTTTACCCATTGCGGCAGGTCCTTCATGTAATAGGTGCTGGTTATCCAGTTGCCGCTTTTATCATCAAACCAGTAAGCCGCATTAGCGGTATGCCCGGCAGATAAAATACCACCGCGATCTTTTAACGCTATGCCTATTACTTTCGAATGGAAATTGGTTGCTAAACGCAGCTCATCGGTAACCGTAGTGGTTAGCAGGTTTCTTGGCGACATTTGCCCTGCTTTGCCTGCGGCGCCTACAGTTTGCACGGTGCTGTCGTCTGTACAATACATAGATTTTCCGGTAGCCTGTATAATAAAATCATTGCCGGCAATACCATGCAGCGCCGGCACAGAACCCGTATATATAGCAGTATGCCCCGCGGCCGTTACTGTTGGTATATAATCAATATTGGTGTTTTCGCAGCTAAAGCCCTCATTAAGCAAACGCTTAAAGCCGGCATTGCCGTAACGTGAATAATAGCGGTACAGGTAATCCCAGCGCATTTGGTCCACTACAATGCCAACAACAAGTTTAGGGCGGGGTAAGTCCGTACTTACGGGGGGAGTATCAGCAACTACCACCGGCGCAACCGTACTTACAGTATGCACTTTCTTTTTTGTTTGGGCCGATATGGTTAAGGCTGAAAAACAGCAAAATACGATCAGTAAAAATTTAATCTTCATGTGGTACGGGTTAAAGAACCAAATATCAGTAATACAATCAAAATTCGATGTGAAATTTATGTTAAGATACAGTTTCTTTAAACTTAATTAACCGGGAAAGTTAGCAAAGCATGCTGGCTGGCTGTATGCAGATCGCGCCAGGCACGGTTAATTTCGGTATTGTTGCGTGCCGCTACCAGGCCGCATAAAGGGTAAAGTTTATCCACGCTTTCTACCGCCAAATGCGCCAGTTTCAAGCTATTGACGCTTACTTTATTCAAAAGCGCATCCGGAATATTGTCCGCGTATTGAATAGCGATCCATGATTGGTCAACCGAGTCAAAAAAACTTTTTCGTTGCCGGTTGATGGCGGCTTTTAACGTGCTTAATTTATCGGTTAAAACAGCTTTCTGTTCATCGGTGAGCCGGGGCTGATTCAGTTTTTCTTTGAAAACATCTTCACAGAGATCCATAAAATGCAGGGCAATACCCGATAAATTAACGGCCAGCGTCGCTTGTGCCAATTGTAAAAACGGATAGCGGTATAAGGGGTCATTAATAACAGCTGCCGGACCCTCTATTTTAAATTGCCGGTTAAATGAAACTTCGAAGCCCTTAACTTCGAAAGAGTCGCTGGCCGTAGCCACCATGCCCGTGTGTTTCCAGTCGGGCAATATCTTCACGTCTTTTTTATCAAATATAAAAGGCAATACTATTGACTTTCCGTCCCGGTCTAAAACATTCTCACCATCTTTTTTGATGATGCAATTGGCTGTAATATGTGTGGCGTGATGTATGCCGCTTGCATATCTCCAGCTACCGTGAACCAGGTAGCCCGAAGCTGTAATTTCTGCCGTACCGCTTGTTGCGCCGCTCCCTGCAAGGCAGGTTTTCGGGTCGTTAAATACTTGCCGGGCAATTTCGGCATTAATAAACCCGCCGAACCAACCGGCGCCGCTGCACAGGGTAACCACCCAGCCGGTACTCCCGTCGGCCCAGCTAATGGCTTCCTGTAATCGCACCAGGTCGGGCAGGGTTATTTGCAGCCCCGAATAAACTTCAGGCACCAACAGTTTAAACCATTTTTGCCTGTAAATAACTTTTAATTGTTCGGTGTGCAGCATGCCTGCCTGTTCCGCCAGGGCTGCTGAATCACGGATAATAGCAACGTCATCCGTTTCAATAAAGGCTGATGGGTGGCTTATATTTTCCATTTTAATGATTAAACGGGATATGATTTTTTATGGGAGTTATCTTTTTTCCATATAGCGAGCCAGTCAAAAAAACCAAAAAAGGCCACTATAAATAAAAAAAAGGTAAGCGCCGCGAAAAGAATTAGCTTTTTATAGCAAAGCAAGGGTATGGCAAACAAATTCGAGATATTAAGCACTATCCAGTTTTCCAGTTTTCGCCTGGCCAGCAGCCACATGCCTGCCCAGCCTGTTGATGATACCCACGCATCCCAAACAGGAACATTTGATGTGGTAAAATTTTTTAATAATACATACCCTATGGCCCATCCGGCAAAAACAATAAACAGGGTAATTATCCACTCCCTTTTTGTTGTCCAGGTAATTTTTACGGGTGGCTCGCCGCGTTTCTTTATCCAATAATACCAGCCATAAGCACTCATCACTATATAATAAACGCTCAAAACCGATTCGGCATAAAGCCCCGCCAGCAATAGCACATATATCCCGATGAATGTACCCGCTATGCCCGTTGGATACAGCCAGATGTTGTTTATTTTGGCCAGCAGCACTTCAGCTACGCTTAGCAATACGGCAGCCCATTCCATGAACGTGGTTTCGCGAATTTGTTCTGTAAAAAGGTGCAGCCAGTAATGCATACGATCAGAATTTAAGGTTCAGCGAGGCCAAAAAGTTTACAGGGGCCTGCGGGAAAAAGTAATTATAGTTAACCACTTTGCCCCCTTCAATATCCGGGTAGGTAGCGCCATCTGATTGGTATTTAGCGCTGAACACATTATTTACCAATAAGCCAATGCCAATATTTTTAATGCCTTTTATGCTGAAATTATAATTCAGCCGCACATCGTTCACAAAATATTGGGGGAGCGACCTGCTTTGAGTGGAGGTATTATCCAAATACTGGCGGCTCACATACTTGCTTATAAAAGCGATCTCTGCATTTTTTATGGGTTGATAGCTGATGGTGCTTGCACCAATAAAATCGGGCGAGTAGGCAATATCTGTTGAGGTATATTGGGTTTTATCCAGTGTATTGGTATCATAGTTTTGCAGGTATTGGGCAAAGTTTTTCACCTTATTGGCGCTTACCGACGCGTTGGCCGCCCAGCTTAATTGTTTTGTTATTTTCACTTTGGCGTTAGCCTCTATGCCCGCGCGGTAACTATCGTTTATATTGGTGCGTATGGCTTCGCCCACATCATCAAGGGCGCCGGTTAGTACCAACTGGTTTTTGTACAGCATATAAAACCCGTTAATATTGCCGCTAAAGTTTGCCCGGCTGGTACGAAAACCCACTTCAAAATCTTTCAAGTTTTCTGCTTTAGGACGGCTTGATGGTGATGAATTTATAAAATCGCTGCGGTTTGGCTCATGATTGGCCACAGCTAGCGAGGCATAAATATTATCATGCGAATTTATGTTATAAGTGATGCCAACTTTTGGGTTAAAAAAGTTAAGCGTTACCTGCTGCTGTACGTTATTCAGGTTTTGGTCGAACCCTAAGAACGAATAATAGATGTGCCGGTATTGCATATCACCATAAAGCAGTACATCGCCTAAATGATATTCGGCCCGGGCGAAAATATTAAAATCGGTTTTTTTTGCGTTATCCCTCGAATACTCATAATCCGGTGGAATATTAGTGCTTTGCTGCGCCCATTCAATATTGTTATAATGCTGGCCCTTGTATTCATTGTAAGCACCGCCAAGCGTCATATCGAGTTTATTATCCGGCTTATAATTCAGATTATAGGTAGCACCGTAAAAATCATTATTTAGCCATAAGCGACGTACGAGGTCGGTTGTGGTAATTGCCACTCCACCAACGGTAACGGGGGTAATGCCATAGTCACTTAAAGCGTCGCCATTTCTATACTCCTCGTAATACCCATAGCCCTTGGTATAATGCAAGGCACCGCTAAATGAAAGCTGCGGATTGATCTGCTGGTCATAAAGCAACTGGTAATAATTTTGGGTATAGTTATCTGTTTGATTGGGATAATAGGTATTGCTTGCGGCAATATAACCCAGTTCATTATACCTGCGGTTGCCAAATTTTACACTATCCTCGGGCACACCGTCCCAGGCCTGGTGGGTTTGCTCGTACCCGCTGAAAACATTAAGGCGCAATACGCTGGTTTTGCCATAATAGGCCCCACTTAAAAAAAAGGATTTAAGCGTAGACCCCGAACGGTCGATATACCCATCGGATGTAATGTTTGATAACCGCCCGTCAAAGCTATAATGCCCGCCCAACAAGCCTGTACCCAGGCTAACCGTATTTTTAAACGTTTTGTACGAACCGGCCGAGCTGTTCAGTTCGGCATAAGCCGTATCGCGGCGGGTGGTAGTTTGTATATTGATGCTACCACCAAAAGCGCCCGCCCCGTTGGTTGAGGTGCCTACCCCGCGTTGCACCTGTATATTATCAACCGATGAGGCCAGGTCGGGCAGGTCGACAAAATACACGCCCTGGTCCTCGGCATCATTAAGCGGGATGCCGTTAAGCGTTACGTTAACGCGGGTAGCGTCTGACCCGCGGATGCGGATACTGGTATAACCCACGCCTGCCCCTGCATTAGAGGTTACAACAGTTGACGGCGTTTGCTCCAGCAAATACTCAAAGCCCCGGCCCGAATTGTTTTTTTCAATATCCTTCTTGTTCAAATTGGTAAAGGCCGTTGGCGAATTGGCCGAGGCGCGAGTAGCGTTTACGGTAACCTCTTCGGTTAGGATAGTGCTGTGAGCCAACGCAAAATCAAATACAGTATTCGTTGAAAGTGTAATGCTTTTTTGCAGGGTTTGATAACCAAGATAGCTTACGGAAACAATATAGTTTTCCGCCTTTAAATTTTCTAAATGATACTTTCCGTCAGCGCCTGAAACTGTGCTTGCTGATCTTTCAACTGATACTGTAGCCCCGGCCAACGCTTCGCCGGTTTGCTGGTCGGTAATTTTCCCTGAAACAGAGAATTGGGCCGATGCCATTACAGGCAGCAGCAAGGCAAATAATGCCGTAAATAAATTTTTCAATGTGTTAAATAAAAACGTTAAACCATCTGCACACCAGGGTTGAATATGCAGTACACTTAACTTATTACCTCTCCCTACGCCGGCATTACCCGGATCAGGTGTCGCCCCCCGGCCCCTGAAGGGGGGAATAAATAGCGTGAACTACTTACTCCCCCTTCAGGGGGCCGGGGGGCATGGGTTTGATCTCAGCCTGTCTTTCAGTTTGATTGCTCAAAGCAAGGCACCCCTTGAGAATTATGAAGCAAATATAGGTTTTGGATTTGATAGATTATATGTAAATTTGATTAGGAGGCAATATTATGACAGTTATTGAATTAAAAGAAAAGCTTATAGCACAGATCAACAGTATCAATGACGAGGAGTTACTGGATAGCCTTGCGCATACAGTCGAACTTGAACTGGCGGTTAATAACGGAACTTACATAATGAGCGCGGATGAGATTGAAGCGGTTAAAGATGGGATAGAACAAATAAAAAATGGTCAATGGATATCTCATGAAGAAGCAACAAGAGAAATTAATGAATGGTTAAAAAAATAAAGTGGTCTATTAGGGCTCGCCAGGAAAGATTAGAGATTTTGGAATATTGGGCCAATAGAAATAAATCGAAAGTTTACAGCATAAAGCTCAGCCAGGAATTTTTAGTTAATATTAATCTGCTACCAAAAGCTCCATATATAGGAAAGTCAGTTCAGATCGAAGACGTCCGATTTCTGATCGTTAGAGACTATCTCATCTATTATCAAATAAATGATACTTACATAGAGATTATTACCATTTGGGACACCCGGCGAGATCCTAAAAGGTTCAAGCTTTAATTCCTCTCTACAACACCCGCCTCAAAGCCACCTTCACTTCATCATTATTTTGACACGAGATGGGTATTTTGGCCCCGTCATTCGTCAACAGCATACCCCCACCTTCTTTTAGTAAACTTTTAACAAAGTGAATATTCAATTTATACGATGCGGTTACTTTATGCGGATGGATACAAAATCGCGTGATTTGAGGCGCCACATTTACAACTTAATTTCCTCATCCTTCGACGAGAAAAAATGAAATTCGGTGATCTGGTAAGCCGGGTTGCTTTTAACCTTTATCCATTGCCCGTATTTAAAGAACCATTTTACCTGGCGGGTAAAAATAAAGCCCTTTTTAATATAGGCCTCTATATATGGGTGAACGCTGAGAGTTATTCCTTTTTCGTTCTGTTCAACCAAAATAAAGTTGAAGTTGTTCTCAATATCATCCAGCAATAAAATAGTTGGCCTTATGGTACCGGTGCCGTGGCAGGCGGGGCAAACCTCGCTGGTAACAATATTCATTTCGGGCCTCACCCGCTGGCGGGTAATTTGCACCAACCCGAATTTACTCGGCGGTAAAATAGTATGCTTGGCACGGTCGAGCGCCATTTCGGCCCGTAAAAAATCAAACAGATCTTTACGGTTATTCGGCTTGTGCATGTCAATAAAATCAATCACCACAATTCCGCCCATATCGCGCAGGCGCAGCTGACGGGCAATTTCTTTGGCCGCTTCCTTATTTACCTGGAAAGCGTTTTCCTCCTGGTTCTCTTTATTTGCTGTGCGGTTGCCGCTGTTAACGTCAATAACATGCAGGGCCTCTGTATGCTCAATTACCAGGTAAGCGCCGCCGGCTAAATTTACCGTTTTACCAAAAGCCCCCTTTATTTGTTTATCAATGCCATAATGCTCAAATATGGGCTCCTTATGTTTGTGTAAACGGACGATATTTTCCAGCTCGGGCGAAATATTTTGAACGTATGCGCGAATTTCCTCGTACAGATCGGGATCGTTTAAATAGATATGCTGAAAATCGGGGCTTAGTATATCTCTCAGGATAGTTGATGTACGGCCAATTTCGCCTAACACTTTTTTACCGGGCTCAACGGTTGGCAGGCGGGTTATAAATGATTCCCATTTTGATACCAGGTCGAGCAGGTCCTTCTGCATTTCAGCAACACCTTTTCCCTCAGATACGGTACGGATAATTACACCAAAGTTTTTGGGCTTTATGCTTTCTATTATCTTGCGCAAGCGGTTACGCTCGGTGTTGCTCTTTATTTTTTTAGAAATAGAGATCACATCAGAAAACGGCACCAATACCACATAGCGGCCGGCAATAGACAGGTCGGAACTTAAACGGGGGCCCTTGGTTGATATGGGCTCCTTAGCTATCTGTACAGGAATAAGCTGGTTCTTGGTTACAATTTCACCAATCTTCCCGCTTTTATTAATATCCCCATCCAGCTTAAAGTTATCTAAAAGCTTTGACTGGTAACCACCACTACGCACTTGCTTGGTTAATTTAAGCAGGCTTTGAACCTGCGGACCAAGATCAAGATAATGCAGAAAAGCATCCTTCTCATAGCCTACATCAACAAAGGCAGCATTTAATCCGGGCATTATTTTTTTAATCCGTCCCAGGTATAGATCGCCAACGGTATAGTTGTTGCTGATCTGCTCTTTATGTAGCTCTACAAGTTGTTTATCCTGTAATAATGCAATAGTAGCCCCGTTGGGGGATGAATCGATAATTAATTCTTTTATCAACTGCTACTCCATTTCTTAAAATGGCATCCTGGTATTTACCAGTTACCGCGTATTAAATAATAGGGCAAAAAACAATAATTTAGGGCATTTCACCGCTATAAAAGCGGGCATAAAATAAGGTGCTTAATAGCCTGCCTATTTCTTTTTATGCCTGTTTTTTCTTAAACGCTTTTTGCGTTTATGGGTGGCCATTTTGTGTCTTTTACGTTTTTTACCGCTTGGCATAATAATAATTTTTTAAACTGTTAATTTTTTAATTCCTTAATATATTGATCAATGCGCTGACCAAAAACAGGGTCGGGCATTAATTCTTTGCATTTTTCGTAAGCGGCAATCGCTTCTGTTTTTTCTCCTAACTGCTTATAACTTTCAGCAAGGTAAAAGTAGGGTTCAAATTCGGGCTTGTGCGCAATAATGGTTTTAAAGCGCTGCACAGCCTTATCATACTGCCTTGATTTCATAGAGAACAAACCCAAATTGAGGTTTGCACTTTCATTATTGGGGTCCTGCTTAACCACTTCGAGCAATAAAGCTATGCCTTGCATAGGGGTTGCCCCTCCGTTTACATAGGCAACACCGAGGCCCGTTTTACCATCTAAACTTTCGGGCTTCAGTTTCAGCACATTTTGAAAAGCTTCAACAGAATTGGTTATATACGCAGGCATTACCGTAGTATCCTGTGTAAGCTTATAGGCATCATTAAAACGGTTGCCGGCATTTAACCAGTCGGTCAGGATGTTTTCTTTCCGGGCAATCTCCATATAATAAAATGCCGCCGGCGCAGGCTGGTTAACATCATCCCATTGCGTAGCCAGCTGCTTTTCAAGCTTTAGTTTGTCGGCATCGTTGGCGGTGTTTTTTAAACGGCCCTCAAGGTCATTGATCTTTGCCGATAAAGCCGCGCCTATTGCAACTTTAGCCGTTTCAGATACCGTTGATACCGTAACAGCAACACTCGGCGGCGACTGTTGCTTAACCGCTGTCCCTTTTTCATTATCGCGCACCGCGCCGGGCTTTATTAAGCCTCTTACAGGTAATGAATACAAATAGCCCATAACAGCCACAATGGCTATAATAACAACTATTTGTTTTTTATTCATAGCTGCTTATTTATTTGGTTGCTTTGTTGCCTGATTTAACTTTTTCTACAAAAGTTTTAGCCGGTTTAAAGCTTGGCACAAAATGCTCAGGAATAATTATCGCAGTGTTTTTTGAAATGTTACGCGCTGTTTTTTTAGCCCTTTTCTTTACAACAAAACTTCCGAACCCCCTAACATAAACATTTTCGCCGCCTACCATTGAATTCTTAATAACCTTAAAAAATGCCTCAACTGTTTCTTGTACGTCAACCTTCTCAATTCCTGTTTTAGATGAGATTTCAGTTATAATTTCTGCTTTAGTCATGTCCTTTTTCTTTTATTAAAATACGTAATTACTTAACTTATTTAGGGTTGCAAAAGTATCGCTTATTTGCGAAACAGCGAAATAATTCTACATTTTTTTTATTTTGACTAACAACGGTCATATAATCTTTACAAAGTTCACGCCGTTAAGCACTTATTCCCATATTTTTGCCTTACATGGATTTCTCCGGCGAACTGGTAAACTGGTACAATAAAAACAAACGCGACCTGCCCTGGCGCGATACTTCCGACGCCTATATTATATGGCTCTCCGAGGTTATTTTGCAGCAAACCCGAGTAGACCAGGGGCTACCTTATTTTTATCGCTTTGTTGAAAAATATCCCGACGTAAGCAGTTTCGCGGCTGCTGATGAGGACGAAATATTAAAATTATGGCAGGGCCTGGGTTATTATTCGCGGGGCCGCAACATGCTTAAAACGGCCCGCATTGTGCACGAACAGCATAATGGTGAATTCCCTAAGACGTACGATCAGCTCATCAAACTGAAAGGTATAGGCGAATATACTGCCGCAGCCATTGCTTCCTTTTCGGCAAACGAAGCAAAGGCCGTGGTTGATGGCAATGTATACCGGGTTATAGCCCGCTACTTTGGCATTACCGAACCTATAAATAGCAGCAAGGGTAAAAAAATATTTCAAGCCACCGCTAACGATTTGTTGAATAAGAAAAACCCTGCACTACACAACCAGGCAATAATGGAGTTTGGGGCCATGCTTTGCAAGCCTAAAAATCCGGCCTGTGCCATTTGTCCCGTTAATAGCGCGTGCTACGCTTTTGCACACCATGCTGTGGCCGAATTACCTGTTAAGATCAATAAAATAAAGATAAAAGAGCGTTTTTTTAACTACTTTTTCTATACCGATGGCGACAGTATTTTGATGAATAAAAGGGATGAAAGCGACATTTGGGCCAACATGTACGATCTTCCGTTAATAGAAACTGCATCTTTGTTATCGCTCAATGAGCTGCTGGCCCTGCCCGAAACTGTAGCGTTTTTTGGTGACGACATTAAAATGCCTGCAAGCATCTCAGTAAAAAAACATATACTCACACACCAGCATTTATATGTACGCTTTATTTATTTACAGCAGCGGCCTTTAAAAGTTAAAAAGAACTGGGATTTCATTAAAATAGAAAAAATAAAAAAATTAGCGCTTTCAAAGGTGATTTTTCTATTTTTAGATAATTTTTTAAATTAGAATTTAAATGTACCTTTAAATCATACATTAAAAATATGTCGGGAATTAATAAGGTTATACTTGTTGGCCATTTGGGCAAGGACCCTGAAATACGCCAGTTAGAAGGTGGTGTATCGGTAGCGAGTTTCCCGCTGGCTACTTCCGAAACTTTTAATAAGGATGGTAAAAAAGTTGAACAAACCGAATGGCATAATATTGTATTGTGGAGAAGCCTTGCCGAAGTGGCCGCTAAATTTTTGCAAAAAGGCAAGTTGGTTTACATTGAAGGCAAATTACGTACACGGTCATTCGAAGATAAGGACGGTATAAAAAAATATACTACCGAAGTGGTGGCCGAAAACTTTACCATGCTGGGCCGTAAAACGGATTTTGAACCTGATCATTATTCCCCTCATGCATTGAAAGGAAGTGACAACGGGGTTGGTTCAGACGACATTTCTTTATAAAGCATCCTATCTAAAATCTGGTTTGTATTAACCGCCAATTTCCTTTAAGCATATAAATTATTGTAAAATAATACCAATCTTTTTCCATCATTTGACGTTGTTGTTTTAGTTGAATAAGCACTTTAGGGTCGCTTTTCATTAAATTAGCACATTGTTAACATCATCAAAAACAAAAAAATGATCTTAATGAAAAAGAAACTTTTTTTAATAATCTATTGCCTTCTATGGCTATCGGTAACACATGCGCAGGGGGTAGACAGAAGCTCATCATTTATTAACGATAGCCTTGATGTGTATGTAAACCGGGCATTAACTAAATGGCGCATTCCAGGAGCGGCTGTTTGTGTAATAAAAGATAATAAGATAGTAGTGATGAAGGGCTACGGCGTTAAAGAACTTGGGCTTGCCAATAAGGTTGACGAAAATACCCTGTTCATGATAGGCAGTAATACCAAGGCATTTACCGCGACCGCGCTTGCCATGTTGCAGGAAGAGAAGAAGCTCTCGCTTGACGATAATGTGACCAAATACCTGCCCAATTTTAAACTTGAAAACAAAGCGGCGGGCGAGCAGGCTATCATCCGCGACCTGCTATGCCACAGGCTGGGTTTTAAAACCTTCCAGGGCGATTTTACCTTTTATAATACCAATCTTACCCGTCAGCAAATAATTGAAAAACTGGGCCGCATGAAGGCTACCTATCCTTTCAGAACTAAATGGGGATATACCAATTCGGCCTTTTTAACTGCCGGTGAGATCATCCCGCGGGTAACCGGCAAATCATGGGAGGTTTATTTAAAAGAAAATATTTTCGCGCCGCTTGGCATGGGCAATACTTTAGCGTTAACCGAAGATATGCCCAAATCATTAAACAGAACAGTACCCCATACTATTGTAGATGAGCGCCTTACCGCTATACCTTACGCACAGCTGGATGGCCTGGCCCCCGCGGGTGGCATTTGCTCGTCGGTAAATGATATGAGCAAATGGGTATTGGCTTTATTAAATAATGGAAAGGTAGGTGCCCGGCAAGTAATACCGGCAGCAGCGATACAAGCTACCAGGCAGGCGCAGGATATTGTAGGCAGCGTACATCATTTAAATGGCGAAACTGATTATGAATTATACGGGCTGGGTTGGTTTATACAGGATTATTCTGGCCACCACCTTATTATGCATGATGGCGGCGTAAACGGTTACGTATCATCAGTGACATTGGTACCGCAGGATCAATTAGGTATTATTATATTAACCAATACCGATCAAAACGAATTTTATGAAGCGTTGCGCTGGGAGATCATGGATGCCTATTTTAAAATGCAATACCGTAATTATAGTGATGCTTATTTAAACCAATACAAGGCCCATGCAGCCGACGAGCAGAAAGTTAATAAAAAACTGCGCGATTCGGTCGCGTTAAATTTGCCGCCTGCACTGCCTGTGGTTAATTATACCGGCAAATATTATAATGACCTATATGGTAATATGGTTGTTACGCCCGGCGAAAACAATGACCTTGAAATGCGTTTCGAACATCATACAAAAATGTTTGTGCACCTGCAGCCGTTAGGCGGCAATAGGTTTTATGCCACTTTTTCTGACCCGGTATATGGTAAAACAGTTTTCAACTTTACCTTTCAAAATGGAAAAATAACAAGCGTGAGGGTTAAAGTGGCCGATTTTGTTGAATACGACCCGTATGAATTTAAGAAATTAAATTAATGCGCTTAAAACATCAGTTAAAGCCCTGCAATGTAATATTGTACACCAGTACTGAATTAGCCGGAATGGCCCCTTGGGCTGCATTGCCATAACCAAGCGCCGACGGTACCAACAACAAAATTTTTCCGCCTGTGCCAATAAGGGGCAGACCAGTACGCCACCCCTGTATAGTAAGGCCCAGGGGCGCGAAATAGGCGCTGCTCCTGGAATCAATAGCGGTACCATCGGTCAAAGTACAGGTATAACCAACAGTTACGTTAGAGTTATCATTGGGATGAGCGCCTGTACCGGGAGTAATTATCTGGTAATAAAGCCCGGAAGGATCTTTTACAGCGGTAATAGCGTGTTGTTGTATATAAGCCTGTATAAGTGCGTCGTCGGCAGCGGCTTGCGCGGCAGCGTCAAATGTTGCAGGTTTTTTACATGACGATAACCCAATGATAAACAGGCCGAATAATAAAAAATATTTTTTCATGTTGTTATAAATGATATACGATTAATTACAGAAGTTAATAAACACCTATCAAATCAATAGTATAAATTAATATAGAATTTGCCGGTACTGTATACTGCGTCGTGTTTCCATAACCCAGCGCCGAAGGCACTATTAAAATAATCCTTCCACCGGTGCCAATATACGGCAACCCAATTTGCATCCCCCTCGTCATAAAGCCTCCGCTATTAATCAGCTTGCCCAATTTATAACTTACAACATCAACATGGTCAAAATTTACCCCATCAAGAAAATTGTTTGTATAGGTAAGCTGAACGGTTGAGAGGAGTGTTGGTTTTGTAGTTGGATCTCCCGGTGTAACTATTTGATAATACAATCCGGAAGGATCCTTTATTGCCGGTATATTATTGGCTTTTATATAAGCCTGTATCTTTGCATCGTCTATTGCCGCTTGCTGGCTGGTAACATCGCCTTTTTGGCATGATGCTAAACCAATAACAAACAGGCTAAAAAATAGTGTAAAGTGTTTTTTCATGCAGATTTTTACTTTATAACTGATTTTGTTCTTAAAAATTATACCGGGGGCTAAAATTTAACTTCTTTGGCCGTTGCGGCAAAATTACAAAATATTATCCGCTGTCGGTCATTATCAGCCAATAATCATAAGCCGCGTGAATAATAGCTAATTAGTGAAACCAAGTAGTTTTATATCAAAAATTAATACTGTATTTGCCTTAAGTGCACCTGCCGCCTGGTTACCATAGCCCAATGATGATGGTATAAAAAGTTTTATTTCGCCCCCGATACCAATTTTAGGCACACCTATTTGCCATCCCTTTATTACATCTGTTAAAAATAGTGTTGCACTAGGGTTTTGGTCAAATACGGTTCCGTCTAATTCAGTGCCTGTGTAGTTTACTCCGACGGCAGACGTTGCGCTGGGAAACGCGTTTCCGCCGGGTGTTATTATTTGGTAATAAAGGCCGGAGGGGTCTTTTATGGCAGTAATATTATTCGCCTTTAAATAAGCCTGTATCAACGCGTCGTCGGTGGCGTTTTGTTTGTTGACATCATATTTTTTACATGATGCCAGTGCGATAACCAGGGTAATGAATAGTAAAAAGTATTTTTTCATGTAAATTTTTTTAAAGAAAATCATTTGAAATTAAAAAGCATCAACCATAGCTAAAATTTAACATTTTTTAGCATTTAACCTTGCTTTATAACTCTTTTTATATGCGGAATGGTATTTAAAGGTCAGTTTTAATTTTCAATTCGTTTAATTGTGCATTCGCAATTGTTGATGGCGAATCGATCATCACGTCGCGGCCCGAGTTATTTTTAGGGAACGCAATAACATCACGAATAGAATCTAACCCTGCAAATATGGAGCAAAGCCTGTCGAACCCAAAAGCGATACCGCCATGCGGGGGAGCGCCATATTCAAAGGCATCCATTAAAAAGCCGAATTGCTTTTGTGCTTCTTCGGTTGTAAAGCCTAAATGCTTAAACATCAGCGCCTGCAGGGTACGGTCATGGATGCGTATGGAACCGCCGCCAATTTCTGTTCCGTTTATAACCAGGTCGTAAGCATTGGCGCGAACATCGCCCGGATTGGTATCCAGCAAGGCAATATCCTCGGGCTTCGGCGAGGTGAACGGATGGTGCATGGCATGGAAGCGCCCGGTTTCTTCATCCCATTCTAACAACGGAAAATCATAAACCCATAATGGCGCGTAACTATTTTTATCGCGCAGGCCCAGGCGGTTACCCATTTCTAAACGCAGCTCATTTAATTGCTTGCGTGTTTTATCGGCATTACCTGTCAATACCAGTATCAGATCGCCGGGCTCGGCTTCAAATGCCGCCACCCAGTTGGTCAGGTCGTCCTCGGTATAAAATTTATCAACAGATGATTTTAAGGTGCCGTCGGTATTATACCGGCAGTATATCATCCCCGTAGCACCAATTTGGGGGCGCTTCAGCCATTCGGTCAGCTCATCAATTTGCTTGCGGGTATAATCGGCACAGCCTTTGGCGTTAATGCCCACCACCAGTTCGGCGCTATCAAATATGCTTAAGCCTTTGCCCTTTACAATATCATTCAGTTCCACAAACTGCATCCCGAAACGGATATCGGGTTTATCCGATCCATATAAACGCATCGCGTCGGCATACTGCATCCGCGGGAAATCATCAAACTCAATTCCCTTAACCGCTTTAAACAGGTGGCGGGTTAACCCTTCAAAAATATTCAGGATATCTTCCTGGGTAACAAAGGCCATTTCGCAATCTATCTGTGTAAATTCCGGCTGACGGTCGGCGCGAAGGTCCTCATCCCGGAAACATTTAACGATCTGGAAATAACGGTCGAAACCGCTTACCATCAGCAATTGTTTAAAGGTTTGCGGCGATTGCGGCAGGGCATAAAACTCACCGGGGTTCATGCGGCTTGGCACCACAAAATCGCGCGCGCCTTCGGGGGTTGATTTGATCAGCACGGGGGTTTCCACCTCAATAAAATCAAGCATATCTAAATACTTGCGTACTTCCTGCGCCATTTTATGGCGCAGTACCAGGTTATTGCGTATAGGGGTACGGCGCAAGTCGAGGTAACGGTATTTCGCCCTTAACTCTTCGCCACCGTCGGTTTCATCCTCTATCATAAACGGGGGGATTTTTGAAGCGTTGATCACCTCAATGGCTTCCACCGCTATTTCAATTTCGCCGGTAGGTATTTTGGGGTTTTTGTTGGTACGCTCTATTACCGTACCGCTTACTTTAATTACAAATTCGCGGCCCAGTGTACGGCTGGTTTCACGCAGCGAGGCATCCGTATCAATATTAAACACCAGCTGGGTTAATCCGTAACGATCGCGCATATCAATAAAGGTAGTGCCGCCCAGATCGCGCGATTTTTGTACCCACCCGCATAAAGTTACTGATTGGCCTAAGTTGCTGATATTTAATTCGCCGCAGGTATGAGTTCTTAGCATAAGTAACAAGTTTTATAAAGTTTGCAAAAGTACATTTTTGAGGTGAAAGGTAAAAGGTAAAAGGTTAAAGGGTTAAAGTGGCCAGGGAACGGGGGATAGAAAGCAGTTAGTAACGCCCATATTTTTTATTTTTACCAAGGCCAATATCAGTTTTGTAGAGGCTCTTGGTTTTTATTGCCTGGGCTACCTTTTTTATTGTTTCCGCTTCATTTTTTGTCCCGATAGCTATCGGGATGCTTTTGTCAGTTGTATAGGCAGCTGGTATCCATTCCAAATTAAGTTTGCATTCGTTTTTCATCTTCTTATCAAATGGATATAAAAATACAAATTCTTTGTATGATGCATCATTATCACCGCAAATGCTAAAATATTTAGTAAAATCCTTTGCTATTCCCAAACTAATCCGCACATTTGCACATCTGCATATCCCTGCCTGCGGCAGGCAGGTGCACATCAACAACATGGCTAAAACCAGGATCGCGTATTTTTGTCAAAGCTGCGGCTTTGAGTCGGCTAAGTGGCTGGGCAAGTGCCCTTCGTGCCAGCAGTGGAACACTTTTGTGGAGGAAGTTATTGAGAAAGACAGTAAATCTGTACCCACCTGGAAGGTAAGCAGCACCACACAGCAGCGCGCCAGTAAACCCATCGAGGTGGCCGATATTACTTTTAGCGAGGAACACCGCCTGCTTACCCCCGATAAAGAATTTAACCGCGTTTTAGGCGGAGGCATTGTAGCCGGTTCATTGGTACTGATAGGCGGTGAGCCGGGTATAGGTAAATCAACCCTGATGCTGCAACTGGCGCTGAATATGCCCAATTTAAAAGTGCTTTATATTTCGGGCGAAGAAAGCGAACGGCAAATAAAGATGCGGGCAGAAAGACTCTGTGAAGTTGGCAGTAAACAGTTGGCAGTTGGCAGCCAGGGTAATTCCGCAATCAACATTCCGGATTCCGAAATAAATAAGGGCTGTTATATCCTCACCGAAACATCTACCCAAAACATATTCAAACAAATTGAGGAACTGGAGCCGGACCTGGTTATTGTCGATTCTATACAAACTTTGCATTCCTCGCATATTGAATCTACGCCGGGCAGTGTATCGCAGGTTAGGGAATGCACGGCCGAACTGTTGCGTTTTGCAAAGGAAAGTTCAACACCTGTATTTCTTATTGGCCATATCACCAAAGACGGAATGATAGCGGGCCCCAAAATACTGGAACACATGGTTGATACCGTTTTGCAGTTTGAGGGCGACCGACACCACGTTTACCGCATATTGCGCACCATTAAAAACCGCTTTGGTTCGGCATCCGAGCTTGGTATTTACGAAATGC
Organism: Bacteroidota bacterium; assembly: GCA_013288485.1. Classification (GTDB taxonomy): domain Bacteria; phylum Bacteroidota; class Bacteroidia; order Sphingobacteriales; family Sphingobacteriaceae; genus Mucilaginibacter. Next base: position 3,435 of record JABDBW010000023.1, on the reverse strand, counting down.
TGGGCGAGGGGCTGCGGGAAGTGTCTAATCCATCGGAAATATTGCTTTCGCAACGCGACGAACCGTTGAGCGGCATCACCATATCGGCCACGTTAGAGGGCATGAGGCCCATGCTCATAGAAACCCAGGCGCTGGTAAGCACATCAGTATACGGAACGCCGCAGCGCAATGCCAATGGGTTCGACACCCGGCGCATGAGTATGCTGCTTGCCGTATTAGAAAAACGCTGCGGGTTTAATTTGGGCGCTAAGGATGTTTTCTTAAACATAACGGGGGGCATCCGCGTAGAGGACCCGGCCATCGACCTGGGACTTGCCGCCGCCATTATATCATCGCACCAGGATATCCCCATACCTTTTAAAACCTGCTTCGCCGGCGAAATAGGTTTATCGGGCGAAATAAGGGCGGTAAACCGCGTGGAACAACGCATTGCCGAAGCGCAAAAGCTGGGCTTTGAACGGATATTTATTTCAAAATATAATATGCCATCGGCCGCGCAGGATAAAAAGCGCATTGATCTGTCGCGTTACCAGGTCGAAGTAATTATGGTTGCCAACATTGAAGAAGTATTTGGATTGCTATTTGGCTGATTTTTTCGCAGAAAATTGCTTTTATTTGCCCCTTTATGGTAAAACCAATATCCGGCACGTTTTTTTTAGCTTTCCTTTTGGCCGCCTCATGTGCAACAGCGCAAAAAACAGATAGCCCGGGAAAAGACAGTGTTAAAATTGATACAACGCTGCTCAATAGACTCCGTATAGATCCCCCTAAAAATGCCCTTCCGGTGCCGGTTAGGGGCCTGCAAATAGAACGGGAACTGATCCCTATTTCCATGCTTGATTATAAAGTGAGCTACTGGCATAAATGGATCACGTTCGCCTTAAATTTCAGCCAGTCGGCATTTAGTGATAATTATAGCGCGGGTGGCGTAAACGCGGTGGCTTTAGGAACTAATTTTGATTATAAAACCACCTACAACAAAGCCCCGTTTGATTATACTTCGGAAATAAACCTCCTGTACGGGATCTCAAAAAACAAGGGGCAGGGCTCTCGTAAAACCAACGACCGCATGTTTTTAGATAATAAAATAGCCACGCAACTATCCAAACACTGGTTCTTTTTTGGCTCGCTGAGTTTTGAATCGCAGTTTAGTAAAGGCTTTCAGTACACCAGCGCGACGGGCGCAGCTGTGGATCAGCCGCTTACCATATCCGGTTTTATGGCGCCTGGATACTTAACCGAGTCGGTGGGTTTTGAGTTTAAGCCCGTAAAATATTTCGACCTGCGCTTTGGTACTGGCACAGCAAGGCAAACATTTTTGAGAGATACTACTATTTATCATAACCTGCCCGCTAATTATGGCGTAGCGCCCGGCCATACTTTTAAAAACGATCTCGCCTTCCAGGTGGTTGCCACGCTGGAAAAGGACCTGATGAAAAATCTGCGCGTTAATGCGCGCTATGCTTTATTTATCCCTTACCAAAAATCGCCCGCTTATATAAGCCACCGGGTAGATGCCACCATCACCGCCAAGGTGAACCGTTTAATAAATGTTACCATGAACGGCACTTTCCTGTACGACAAGAGCACCTCGCCACAGCCACAGGGAACAGAAGGTTTGGCTTTGGGAATTGTTTATAGTTTCCCGTAAATTATTTTTTAACCACTTGTATTTTCTGCCTGCTGTAACCGAAGCTGCCGTTCAAATCAGTACCTTCAATTATAACGGTATAGGTACCTGGCAGATCGGCACCGTAAAATGACAGGCTGGCTTTACCGGCGGCATCGGCTATTAGATTAGGTTCCCAGAAAATAGTTGAGCGGCGGTCTTTACCGGCAGGGGTTGTTGCAACCGTATACTTCGGCGAATAAAATTTATGCGGCCAGCTAATGGGCATAGGGCGGTAGACGTAGTCGCCGGCAGGAACTTTTTTGTCACCGAATTTAATATTAGTGGTAACATTAACTTGCAGATAATATCTTTCTACAGGTACATATTTATTAAACCCCGGTATCCAAACCATTACCGTTACACGTATAGGCTTTGCGGTAAACCCTTTGATATCCTCGGTTGTAAAGTGATTTAGAAAGGGGATTATTTCGCCTGTTTCGGCGGGATTGGTAACCGGACGCATATTTTCATCATCCATAATGTCAAATTTCATACCCGGTTTTATCTCATGTTTAAAATAAGTGCGCGTATACATCTGCCCATCAACTATCATTCTTAGAGGTATTTGGCTTAGCTTTTGTTGTTGGTTAAGCAGGTCAAATAGCGTCAATTTTTTTTTACCCGGACGTGCATTCCGTATCTCTTCTTCATTCAACTCTAAAAGCGGCGTGAAACCTACAATCGTTTTGGCTTTTATCTCTACCTCTTTTAACAATATGGTTTTACGGGCATCAAAACCCTCATCCCATTCTATTTTCTTTTTATGCGCATAATTTAATGTTGTGCTATCGGTGTTAACATACCAGGGTGCTGGCATGTCATCTGCCGGAGATAATTCGGGCGGTACAAACTCATCAACGGTTAAACCCACATTAAAATCGCGCCGGGTTTGCAGGTGGAAGTTTATGGTATCCAAAGGCGGGAAATTGCTGAAAGAGAACCGGCCTTCCTTGTCAGTATGGGTTTTAAGCAATAACTCCGGTTTGGTCGAGATCAGCATCACCGTTGCCGTATCTATGGGATTATTCAGAATATTGCTTACCCGCCCCCTCACATTAAATTCCGGTTCTGCCTCATATTCCGGGTTTACCGGCGGCGCGAATATTTCTTTCCAGTCGTAGCCTACCCAGCCCTGGGTTAACAGTAGGTTATCTAACGCTGCGGCCCTGTCTGCATTTTTTTCATTGAAATACCAGCCTGGTTCTTCAACGGTTCCCTGCAGGTCGGAAGTGAGCAGCAGGCTGGTTAGTATATTATTGCCCAGGCTGTCTGTATTCACCTGGCTGTCATCGGTAACCGCTATAGAGAAATTACCGCGTGCGGGTTTGCCGCTTTTGTCTTTTACCTGCAGGCTTAAGCCAATATTATCCCGAAGCAAATAATCCGGTTTGTCGGTGGCAACGCTTAGTTGCAGGTTATCATGATGATCGATATAAACTATTCGTTCGTTCAGCGGCTGGTTGGCGCTGTTGAACAGGGTAAAATGGCCTATGCCTGTCGGGAACAGGTCTGTTGCTATTGTCTTTTTTGTGGCAGATCCTTTAAAACTGATGATCGATGAATAACAGACCATGCCCCTTGTTTGGCCAATGAGATAGTAGCTGGTTGAAGGGGTTGTGGTGGTGGCAAGAGTTACTTCCAGCGAATCTTTTCCCTTGGGTGTTATCCGCAATGCTATGCCGCTTGGGTTTACTGCGGGTAACGGGTAATCTTTGATGGTTCCATTGGTCAATATAGCTTTTGCCGTATAACTTTCCCCCGCC
>JABDBW010000022.1:32815-34639 GCA_013288485.1 Bacteroidota bacterium | reverse complement strand
GTTGAATTATTAAAGAATTGCGGCTTAAATTTTGAAAATTACAAAAGCTCGCTTATCTCTCCTGTATCAAACTTTCCATTGGAAATTCTTTTTTTGCGCGACGATGATATCCCCGAATATGTACAGGACGGTATTGCCGACCTCGGCATAGTAGGCGAAAATGTAATAGAAGAAACCGAAGTAAAAGTAAGTTACCTGCAAAGGCTGGGTTTTGGCAAATGCTCATTAAAGATCGCGATAACCAATAACAGCGATATTAAAAAACTGGCCGACCTTGGCGGAAAATCAATAGCTACCACCTATCCTGTTATATTAGGTAAGTTTTTGCAAAAACAAAACATACAAGCCGATATCCGTACCATATCCGGCTCGGTTGAGATATCACCGGGTTTGGGTTTAAGCGATGCAATTTGCGACCTGGTATCAACCGGTGGTACACTAAAAAGCAATGGATTAAAACCATTTGCTGATGTAATGGCTTCCGAGGCTATATTAATAGGTTCAAAAGGCAGCGAAAACAGCGATCTGGTACAGGAGTTAATGCAGCGTATACAATCGGTGCTGCGCGCTAAAGAAACCAAATACGTGGTATTAAATGTACATAAAGATAACCTGGCAGGTATTGTGGCCTTATTACCGGGCGTTAAAAGCCCTTCGGTTTTGCAATTGGCAGAGGCCGATTGGGTGGCGGTACATACAGTGATCCCTGAACGTGATTTCTGGGACAAGATAAGCCAGTTAAAATTAGCAGGCGCGCAAGGCATTGTAGTGATGCCTATTGAGAAGATTATTTTATAGTAGGCAGTTTGCCGTGGGCAGTTTGCAGTAAGTTGCAGATTGCCAACTGCAAACTGAAGACTGCCAATTGAAATGAAGACATACAACTATTCAAACTTAAGCAAAACCGATATCGCCAAACTGGTGCAGCGTAATGTTGATCCGGCGAACGAGATACGTGCTGTTGTGGAGGATGTTTTAGCAAACGTTCAGCAGCATGGCGACAGTGCGTTATATGATTATGCATTTAAGTTTGATAAGGTTACGCTAAGCAAACTTTATTTGGATAAAGCAGAGCTGGAAGAGATTGCCTCTGCAGTATTACCGGAACAAAAACTGGCTTTAGAGATCGCCTACAATAACATATATGGCTTTCACCAAACTCAGTTAAAAACCGAGGATAAAGTTGAAACCATGCCGGGTGTAACCTGCTGGCGCGAAATAAGGCCCGTTGAAAAAGTTGGCCTATATATTCCCGGTGGTACGGCGGTTTTGCCCAGTACCTTTTTAATGCTGGGAATACCGGCAATCATTGCAGGCTGCCATGAAATTGTGGTTTGTTCGCCCCCGCAAAAAAATGGGAAGGTGAACGCGTTCGTTGCCTATGTTGCGTTGCTGTTAGGGGTAGATAGAATTTTTCTTGCGGGCGGCGCCCAAGCCATTGCTGCTATGGCTTACGGAACGGAAACTATTACTAAAGTTGATAAAATATTTGGTCCCGGCAACCAGTTTGTTACCAGGGCTAAAACCATTATACAGTCGACCACCACAACGGCTATTGATATGCCTGCCGGACCGTCGGAAGTATTGGTTATTGCTGATGAAACAGCTACGCCCGAATACATTGCCGCCGACTTATTAGCCCAAAGCGAGCATGGTATTGACAGCCAGGCCATATTGGTTACCACTTCTGCAAAGATAGTTGAGGAAACCTTAAAAGAGATTGAAAAACAAACCGCTGTATTGCCCCGTGCCGAAATTGTAAAACAAGCGCTGGCCAACTCCTACATCGTGGTAACAAAAACGTTGGGGGAAGCGATGGATTTT
>JABDBW010000022.1:0-32805 GCA_013288485.1 Bacteroidota bacterium | reverse complement strand
GTTACCACGATGTAGGAGTTGGCCAGCGCTTGTTTTACAATTTCGGCACGGGGAAGCGATGGATTTTAGTAACCAATATGCGCCCGAACACCTGATACTGGCAACTGAAAGCTGGAAACTGTTAACTGCTGGCATTATTAATGCAGGTTCGGTTTTCCTGGGTAATTTAACGCCAGAGAGCGCGGGCGATTATGCATCGGGAACTAACCATACTTTACCTACAAGCTCGTATGCAAGGGCATATTCGGGTGTATCGGTTGATTCTTTTGTGAAGAAAATAACCTTCCAGCATATAACGCCGGAGGGCATAAAGAATATAGGGCCATCGGTGGAGATATTGGCCGAATTGGAGGGGTTACATGCACATAAAAATGCGGTGTCAATCAGAATAAAGAATTAATTGTCATTGCGAGGAGGAACGACGAAGCAATCGCGAATTTTGCATAAGTAAATTGCATCCTTGAGATTGCCACGCTATCGCTCGCAATGACACAACGGAACAAGACAATGTTTAGTTTAGATAAAATATTAAGAAAAAACATCAAAAACCTAACCCCCTACTCTTCCGCGCGCGATGAGTTCCAGGGTGAGGCCAGCGTGTATTTGGATGCGAACGAAAATGCTTTTGGATCGCCGTTGGATACGCCGTATAACCGCTACCCCGATCCGTTGCAATACAATGTTAAAAAACGTTTGAGCGAAATAAAGGGTGTACCCATCCGCAATATATTTTTAGGCAATGGCAGCGATGAGGCAATTGATATCCTGTTCAGAAGTTTTTGCAACCCTGGCGTTGATAATGTGATACTGGTACCCCCTACCTATGGCATGTACGAAGTATCGGCAAACATCAATGATATCGAAACGCGCAAAGTACCACTTACCGCCGATTTTCAATTAAATCTTGACGGCATTGCCGAAGCTATTGATGAGCGCACCAAGCTGATATTTATCTGCTCGCCCAATAACCCAACGGGCAACTCCATGAACCGAGACGATGTGGAAACGCTGCTGGCTAACTTTAATGGCTTGGTGGTGGTTGATGAAGCGTATATTAACTTCAGCAGGCAAAAAACCTTTATACAGGAATTGACAGAATATGCCAATTTGGTGGTGCTGCAAACCCTTTCGAAAGCATGGGGGCTTGCCGGTTTACGCGTAGGGATGGCCTTCGCCAGCGAAGAGATCATTGAGGTAATGAACAAGGTTAAGCCGCCTTATAACATAAATGAATCATCGCAGCAATTGGCGCTAAAGGCATTGGGAAATGTTGACCAGGTAAACGGCTGGATAAAAGAAATTTTAGTGCAACGCGATAAACTGGTGCTGAATTTAAAAGATTTTGATTTTGTACTGGATATTTATCCGTCCGACGCTAATTTTATACTGGTTAAAACAACCGATCCGAAAGGAATTTATAATTTCCTGGTACAAAAGGGTATAATTGTACGCGACCGTTCAAAAATTGATCTTTGCGAAGGCAGTTTGCGGATAACGGTAGGTACACCTGCTGAAAATGATAAATTGATCGAAACCCTAAAAAAATTCAAATGAGCAATTTGCAGAAAATACTTTTCGTTGACCGCGACGGCACTATGATCACAGAGCCCGTTGATGAGCAGATAGACTCGTTTGATAAACTGGAGTTTTACCCCGGCGCATTGCAATATCTGCCTAAAATTGCCACTGAACTGGATTACGAACTGGTAATGGTTACCAACCAGGATGGTCTAGGTACAGCCTCATACCCGGAAGATACATTTTGGCCGGTGCAAAATTTCATCCTCAAAACATTTGAAAATGAAGGTGTACAATTTTCAAACATAATTATCGACCGTACTTTCCCTAAAGATAATGCCCCCACCCGCAAACCGGGCACGGCATTGCTTACTCAATATTTTGATACCAGTAAATACGATCTGAAAAACTCCTACACCATAGGCGACCGCCGCAATGATGTGTTATTAGCTAAAAATTTAGGCGCGAAAGCTATATGGCTCAATAATCACTCCAACTTAGGCGGTGCGGAGTTCAGCGCGAAAGAAGATGAGGAAATAAAAGATACCGTCGCGTTGGAAACAACCGACTGGAAAAAAATATACGAATATTTAAAATTAGGTGAACGCGTTTTTGAAAGCAAGCGTACTACAAAAGAAACCGACATTTATGTAAAAATAAATTTGGATGGTACGGGTGAAGCCAACGTATCAACGGGCCTGCATTTTTTTGATCATATGCTTGATCAAATAGCGAGGCATGGCAGCATCGACTTAGAGATAACCGCAAAAGGCGACCTGCATATTGACGAACACCATACAATTGAAGATACCGGTATTGCTTTAGGCGAAGTTTTCGCCGCGGCTTTGGGTAACAAAAAAGGCATTGAGCGTTACGGCTTTTGCCTGCCAATGGATGATTGCCTTGCACAGGCAGCCATTGATTTTGGCGGACGAAGCTGGCTGGTTTGGGATGCTGAATTTAAACGGGAGAAAATTGGCGAAATGCCAACAGAAATGTTTTACCACTTTTTCAAGTCATTCAGCGACGCGGCAAAGTGTAATTTAAATATTAAGGCCGAGGGTCAGAATGAGCATCATAAAATTGAAGCGATATTTAAAGCCTTTGCCAAAGCCATAAAAATGGCGGTAAAAAGGGATGTGAACAAAATGGTTTTACCTTCAACTAAAGGTTTATTATAGAATCAAGAGACAAGAACCAAGAAGCAAGACTATTTGCGTTCTTATCTTGGTTCTTGATTCTTGATTCTTGACTCTAACAAAATGATAGGTATTATAAGATACGGTGCCGGCAATATTTTCTCGCTAACGGCTGCTTTAGACCGGTTGGGCATTGCTTATGGCATGGTAAATACTGTGGCCGACCTGGAACTGTTTGACCGTTACATTATTCCGGGAGTTGGGCACGCAGGTGCGGCTATGCAAAAGTTGAAGCAAACCGGGCTGGTGCCTGCAATAAAGGCGCTTGAAAAACCCACTTTGGGAATTTGTGTGGGTATGCAATTACTCACTTCTTATTCCGAAGAGGGTGATTCGGACCTGTTAAATATAGTGCCGATAAAAACTTTAAAATTTAAAAGCAGCCCCGACCATAAAGTGCCGCATACCGGCTGGAACCGGGTGTATGCTGAAAAAGAAAATTCACTTTTTGAAAATATTCCTGCCGGTTCATATTTTTACTTCGTACATTCATACTTTATTGAGTACGATAACGTATATACTTTAGCTGCAACAAACTATGACATTAAGTTTTCGGCATCAATTTGGCAGCAAAATTTTTATGGTGTGCAATTCCATCCTGAAAAGTCAGGGGTATATGGTGAAACTTTATTAACAAACTTTTCAAAATTATAAAAACATGTATATAATTCCCGCCATAGATATTTTAGACAAAAAAGTTGTCCGTTTGCGTGAGGGTGATTATCAGCAAGTAACTGAATACGATGTTACTTTGGAAGAAATGATCGATAAATACCAGTCGTACGGCACTAATCTCATTCATGTAATTGACCTTAACGGGGCAAAAAATGATTTCTCTAACCAGCAGTATCTTTTTGACGTAATACGCAAAACCGATATGCAGGTACAGTACGGCGGAGGTATACGCAGCATTGAAAAGGTTAAAGAGCTGATAGGCGCAGGTATACACCGGGTAATTGTAGGCACCCAGGCGCTTACCAACCCGATGTTTTTAGATGAATTAAGCAAAGCTATTTGCGGCCGCGATAAATGTTCGGACCAGGTTGTAATTGCAATTGATGTATTGGATGAAGTGATCAAATACTCAGGCTGGATGGAAAGTTCGCCAATTAAACTCATGGATTATGTTGACCGGTGTTTATCGTTAGGATTTTTCCGTTTTTTATGTACCGACATTGGCAAAGACGGCAAATTAGGCGGTGCCGGAATTGAACTTTATGAAAAACTGCTTGATCATTCGCCTTTTATAAAGTTGATAGCATCGGGTGGAGTAAGCTCAATGGATGACATCGAAGACCTAAGCCGCTTAAAAATTGAATCATGTGTAGTTGGCAAAGCTATTTACGAAGGCCGGATCAGCATTGATGATGTAAAGAATTGGAATTTAGAATCCTTGATATCGATCTAAATCGCCCCCTAACCCCCTAAAGGGGGAACAATAGTTAATGAGAAAGCAAAAAATGTTTTTGGATCCAGACCGCTTAATTTTTCAAAACGCAGAGGTCTTACGCAGAAACATGACTCCGGCAGAAACATTGCTATGGGAATATCTAAAAAACAGCCAGTTAGGTGTAAAATTTAGAAGGCAACATCCTATCGGCATTTACATAGCTGATTTTTATTGCCATAAACATAAATTGATAATTGAATTGGATGGCAGCATCCATAACGTACCCGATGTAGCCGCTAATGATATTGAAAGGCAACTTTATTTAGAAGCCAATGGCATTAAATTCCTTCGTTTTAAAAATGAACAGATATTTAATCAACTTGAAGAAGTTTTGACTACAATAACAAACGAACTCATTAGCACCCCCTTTAGGGGGCGGGGGGGGCTAGCTAAGCGAATCATTCCCTGTTTAGACGTTAAAGACGGACGCGCTGTAAAAGGTGTGAACTTTGTTAATCTGCGCGATGCAGGCGACCCGGTTGAGCTGGCGTGGAACTATTCGCGCCAGGGGGCTGATGAACTGGTATTTTTAGATATAACTGCTACGCACGAGCGCCGTAAAACAATGGTTGAGCTGGTAAAAGCTGTGGCAAGACAGATCAATATTCCTTTTACCATTGGCGGCGGCATCAATGAAATTGCTGACGCGGACGCTTTGCTGAACGCTGGTGCAGACAAGATATCTATTAACTCGGCAGCTGTACGTAACCCCGCGTTAATTGATGAACTGGCAAAAGCGTTTGGAGTACAGTTTGTAGTGATAGCAGTAGATACAAGATTAACTAACGGCATAAATATAGTGCACCTTAACGGTGGGCGCATACCAACAGAAAAAGAAACCTTAAGCTGGATATTGGAAGCAGAAAGCCGTGGTGCAGGCGAGATATTGCTAACTTCGATGGATCACGATGGCACGAAGGGTGGTTTTGATAATTTACTGTTAAAAAAAGTGAATGACGCGGTAAACATACCAGTTATCGCATCCGGCGGGGCGGGTTCGGTGCAGCATTTTGTGGATGTGTTCGAGCAAACAAATGTCGACGCGGCTTTAGCAGCATCGGTATTTCATTATGGTGAGATATTGATACCCGATTTGAAGGAAGTTTTAAGAGACAGGGATATTGAAATAAGATAACAATACCAACTGTCATTTCGACGAGGAACGAGGAGAAATCTATACACTGTATAATTTGCACTGTATAGATTTCTCCCTACGGTCGAAATGACATTATTCTATAAAAATGGAAATAAATTTCAACAAAACAGACGGCTTAGTTCCTGTTGTAATACAGGATGAGCAAACATTGGAAGTACTGATGTTGGGCTATATGAATAAAGAGGCTTACGATAAAACCGTACAGGAAAATATCGTTACCTTTTTTTCGCGCTCAAAAAACCGTTTGTGGACCAAGGGCGAAACCAGCAATAATTTCCTGCATGTAAAAAACATCAGTTTGGATTGCGACCAGGATACCCTCTTAATAAAAGTAAAACCCGATGGCCCTACCTGCCATACCGGTAGCCGCAGCTGTTTTAATACGGACTATAATCAAAATTTCATCCTACAATTAGAGCAGATCATTGCCGACAGGTATGAAAACCCGAAGGAAGGATCGTATGTAAATAAACTGCGAAATAAAGGCTTAAATAAAATAGCCCAAAAGGTTGGCGAAGAAGGCGTTGAAACTGTAATAGCTGCTTTAGCTGAAACGGAAACCGACCTGATCAATGAATCGTCCGATCTTATTTTTCATCTGCTGGTTTTGCTGCGCGAAAAAGGCTTGAGCCTGCAAACTATTGCTAAGAATTTAGAGGAAAGACATAAATAAGTTATCAGTTTGCAGTAGGCAGTTTGCAGTTAATATTTTACTGTCCACTGCAAACTGGCAACTGCAAACTAAAAAGAATGATCACCGTACAAAAAACAGCAGAACTCACCGGGCACAGTAACCCCATATTTGCGCTTACCTTATCGCAAAAGCCCGGTATATTGTTTACCGGCGGTAATGATAAAGGTGTTGTTGAATGGAGTTTAAAAACCAATTCATTCATCAAAGTGATGTTCCCGGTAGCGGCTTCAATTTATGCAATTCATTGTCCGGCCAGTTATCCTTTAATGATGGCCGGCCTGCGTAATGGCGATGTGCTGGTATTTGATTTTTTAAAACAGCAGCTCCTTCCCACGCTGAAACATCATGATAAACCCATATTTGATATTAAGTCTATTAACAATAAAAAGGAACTGTTAATAGCATCAGAAGACGGTAGTGTGACCATATGGAGCCTGGATACGCTGCAATTGCTGCATACCATAAAAGTTTCAACAGACACCATTCGCTGTATAAGTGTTTCTCCTGATGAAAAAAAAGTGGCATTTGGTTGCCGCGATAATGATATAAGGATTTACGACCTTGAAGACTATACTTTAGTAAACACCTTAAAGGGACATTCAATGGCAGTATTCGCTGTGCAATACTCACCCCTTGGTGATTATTTGGTATCAGGCTCACGCGACGCGCAAGTGAAAATTTGGGATACCCGTTCTTTCGAATTAATAGAAAATATCCCGGCCCATTTATTCGCCGTTAATCATATAGCCTTCCATCCTTCCCAGCCCTATTTTGCTACGGCGAGTATGGATAAAAGTATAAAGCTTTGGGGAGCTGACGATTTTAAGTTATATAAAGTTATCAGCCGTGAAAAAGGATTTGAAACACATCGTTTATCGGTCAATAAACTGGCATGGAACGGCAACCAGCTGATCTCGGCAAGTGATGATAAAAAAATAATTTTATGGGATATACAGTTCGGTTAAATTATGCGCCGGATGCTGTGTAGTGTGTGAGTATAGCGTTGCAATTCTTCCGAATATATACCCTTGTCATCTATCGTATCGATCTTAACTTTTCCTGATGCATGAATAATATGCTCTCGGTTAAGCAATAGGCCCACGTGAGTTACCTTGCCTTCAGCATTAGTAAAAAACGCCAGGTCAGCGGCATAGGCATCTGATAAAGAACTTACTTTGGCACCTTGTTCAGCCTGCAGGCAGGCATCACGTTTTAGCTGAATTCCTTTCAGTTTGAATACAGCTTGTGTAAAGCCCGAGCAATCTATTCCAAAATGAGTTCGCCCTCCCCATAAATAAGGGGCATTAATAAAAGTTTTAGCAATTATGTCAATGTTTTCACTTTCGCCCAGTTGGCCCAATATTTCAAACTTTTCTTTTTCAAAATAACACGTCGTACCGTTTAAAAAAGAAAGTGAGCTCCCCGCAGGCAAATACAAAATACTGTTATCCCTGAGCTTCCAGGCCTGCGTTATTGCCCGATAGGTTAACCTGGGTGGTTTGTCCTGCAATTCGTTATAGGCCATATGGCCCAGCATGGCAAATTGCAGCCGGCTTATCCAGCCTTTATAACTATCATTCGAGGTAATAATTTGTGCCCACCCCTCTTTCCATTCTGAAATACTAAACGTTTCACCGAATAAAACCTGCGATACCTGTTCACTGCGCTCGTTTGGTTCGGCGCGCATTGGTATAACAGCTAAATTGCAAATTCCGTATTCCATTCTAAAATATCAGCCTGCTTTTACGTTAACAAATTTTTAAATGTTTCACCCATAAAAAAAGGAATACATATTAGTGTATTCCCTTTTATTAATTCGCATTATAAATATTATTCGTTCATGTGTAACCATTCCTTCTTTGCCAGCAGTTCTTCGCGGGTTTCGCGAACATTCTCATCATCCACACAGCAATCAACGGGGCAAACTGCCGCGCATTGCGGCTCATCATGAAAACCAACACATTCTGTACACTTATCGGGTACTATGTAATATATATCGTCTGATAAAGCTGCCTGTGTTTCTTCAGCATTTAAAGTAACCCCGTCGCCAAAATCTATAACACCTTTTAAGCCTGTACCGTCCGAAAAACGCCATGCCGCGCCTGCATCATAAATAGCATTATTGGGGCACTCAGGTTCGCAAGCTCCGCAGTTTATGCATTCATCGGTGATTATAATCGCCATATTTTTAAATAATCTTGTATTCTCAATTACCTTTGCCAAACTGACAAAGCGTGCAAATATAACAAAAAAAGAATTTACGAGTTTGAATACTTACCATATATATGTCAAAATTTACTATAAAAGAACTGATAAATACATTTTCGGAACTTGGAAAACAGCTATCGGCCACCGATGAAGAATTAACAGAAATTATAAACAATGAGCAGCAGCATAATGCTTGGTTTACACCTGCCAGTATTGAAAAAGCGGTAAAAGCTACCGGCCTGATGCTTAATGCGGATGATTTGACTGCCTGGCTCAATAAATATGATCTTGCAAAAAGCGCGTCTGTTAAAAAAATAGGGCTCATACTGGCAGGCAACATCCCGCTGGTGGGCTTTCACGATGTATTGTGCGTATTGGCTACCGGCAACCATGCCTTAATTAAGGCATCGGTACAGGATGCGCGGCTAATAAAATATGTTTTAGAAAAACTGACGGCCATTGACAGCCGCTTCAAAGATCAGTTTAGTTTTGTTGAAAGGCTGGAAAATTTCGATGCGGTTATTGCCACCGGCAGCAATAACTCATCGCGGTATTTTGAATATTATTTTGGCAAGGTGCCACATATTATCCGCAAAAACCGCAATAGTTTGGCCGTATTAACAGGAAATGAGACCGAACACCAATTATATAACTTGGGCCATGATATTTTTGATTATTATGGCTTGGGTTGCCGCAACGTATCTAAAATGTTGATCCCGCATAACTATGAACTGGCTAAATTTTTTGAGGCGATAGAGCCTTTCCAGCCTATTATCAATCATCATAAATACAATAACAATTACGATTATAATAAATCTATTTATTTGGTAAACAGTGATAAGCATTTAGATAATGGATTTTTGCTGCTTAAAGAAGACGAACGCTTGGTATCGCCGCTGGCCGTATTGTATTACAGTTACTATGATGATTTGCAAGACGCGCAGCAATTAATTGAAAATGAGAGCGATAAAATACAATGTATAGTTAGCGATGCCCCCTTGCAGGTGAAAAACCAGTTGGTTAATTTTGGCCAAAGCCAGCAACCCGGGTTAAGTGATTATGCCGATGGCATTGATACGATGGATTTCTTGGCAAATCTTTAAAATAACAATACATTTGAGGCTGAAAGGTAAAAGGCAAAAGGTAAAAGGTAATATAAGCACCTTTTACCTTTTACCTTTCGCCTTTAACCTTTAAAAAATGTATATAATAAAAGTTAAAGGCGTGGCCAAAATACCCGATTATGTACAGCTAAGGGATGACCAGTTTACGCTGCTTGCTTATTTCAGGGTTGACAGGCCCGAAAAATCATTGGATAAAGTGGGATTGAGCCATAAAACCGAATATATAATGAACATTATTAAAGAGCTGCCGTTTGGACAGATCTTAAAATTAGAACTCTGAAACAATGATAGGAAACTCCATTATTAAGCTAAATAATGTTGATATTTTTCAACAAAAACACCTGGTATTGTCGAACGTTAACCTGCATATTGATAAAGGTGATTTTGTATGGTTGATTGGTCAAACCGGTTCGGGCAAAAGCAGTTTGCTTAAAGTTATCTATGGCGACCTGGCAGTTACAGTTGGCGATGGCCATGCTTGCGGATATGACCTGCATAAAATAACAGATAAAGATATCCCCTTTCTGCGCCGCAAACTGGGTATTGTCTTCCAGGATTTCCAGTTATTGACAGACCGTTCTATCGACCAAAACCTGCAATTTGTAATGCGCGCCACCGGCTGGACAGATAACCAGTTAATTGCCGACCGTATATTGGATGTATTAGAGAAAGTGGGCCTTCGTTCAAAATTAAAAAAAATGCCGCATGAGCTTTCAGGCGGCGAACAGCAACGCGTGGTAATTGCCCGTGCTTTATTAAATAACCCCGAAATAATTTTAGCAGATGAGCCAACCGGTAACCTTGACCCGGATACCTCCGAAGAAATTGTTTTATTATTAAAACAAATAAGCCAGTCGGGAACAGCGGTATTGGTTGCTACGCACGATTACCATATTATCCGCACCTTTCCGTCGCGTATTATCAAATGCGAGAATGGTAAGGTTTTGGAAGACGCAATTCTTTAGTTGGCAGTTACAAGTGCGCAGTTTGCAATTGTTACTAAATTGCATACTTGGCAACTGCGCACTGCCAACTGCCAACTATCCACTGACAGCCTGTCGCACGCAAACCTACTGGCAAGGTAGTTGATTGGCACTATTAGCTATGAATTTTTAATAATATGCTTAAGAAAAAAAAGACACATAAAGAAGAAACACCCGAAGCTTTAGACGGGAATATTGATACCGATTTCGTGGATGCGGATCAAAGCGAATTGGCAGCTGAAAAAGCTACAGAACTACTTTTAAAGGAAGAATTATCAATAGCCAACGATAAATACTTACGCCTGTATGCCGAATTTGATAATTTCAGGCGCCGCACCAATAAAGAACGTGCAGAACTGCTACAAACAGCCGGTAAGGAAGTAATTGTATCATTACTGCCGTTACTTGATGATTTTGAACGTGCTGTCAGGTCGATGGAAAATGCTACTGACATTAATGCCGTTAAAGAAGGCGTTGTATTGGTACAAAATAAATTAAATAATATCCTATCGCAAAAGGGTTTAAAACCCATGGAATCAATAGGCAATCCTTTTGATGCTGAATTGCATGAAGCCATTACCAACATCCCGGCCCCTACCGATGACCAAAAGGGGAAGGTTATTGATGAAATGGAAAAAGGTTACTATCTTAACGACAAAGTTATACGCTTTGCAAAAGTGATAGTAGGAGCGTGATCAATGACTGAATGATGGAATGAGTGAATTAGTGGATGTTAATACATTCTGCTATTACTCATTCCTGATTTTATATAAAAATAGAAATTACAATTAGCGCACGATTGAATTAAATGAACATTAAAACATTCACTAATTCACTCACGCGCTAATTCACTCATTAAATAAATGGCAAAAAGAGATTACTACGATATACTGGGCGTTGCAAAAGGTGCCGATGCGGAAGAGATAAAGAAAGCTTATCGAAAGATGGCTATTAAATATCACCCGGATAAAAACCAGGGCGATAAGGAAGCAGAGGAACGGTTTAAAGAAGCCGCCGAGGCATACGAAGTTTTAAGCAATCCCGAAAAACGCCAGCGTTACAACCAGTTTGGCCATGCGGCCAATGCGCAATCGGCCAATGGCGGCGGCTACGGCGGCGGGGGCATGAATATGGAGGACATATTTAGCCAGTTCGGCGATATTTTTGGCGGGGGCAGCCCGTTTGAAGGATTTTTTGGCGGCGGTGGCGGCAGGCAGGGCCAGGGCGGGCGCCGTGTGGCGCGGGGCAGCAACCTGCGCATCAAGGTAAGGCTCACGCTGGAAGAAATTGCCAATGGCGCCGAAAAGAAAATAAAGGTAAACAAGCAAATACATTGTAAAACCTGCGACGGTACAGGCGCGAAAGATAAATCGTCTTTTCAAACCTGTAAAACCTGCGGCGGATCGGGCGCAGTAAGGCGGGTAACCAATACTATTTTAGGGCAAATGCAAACTACCAGCACCTGCCCTACCTGTAACGGCGAAGGCTCGGTAATAACTTCGAAATGTACGGTTTGTCATGGTGATGGTGTGGTGCGCGGCGAAGAAACTATCAGCCTGAATGTACCTGCCGGTGTAAGCGAAGGTATGCAGTTAAGCATGAGCGGGAAAGGAAACGCGGCCCCACGCGGCGGCGTACCCGGCGACCTGATCATCCTGATCGAAGAAATACCGCACGAAACTTTAAAACGCGATGGCAATAATGTGATCTACGACCTGCATATTACCTTTATTGACGCGGCTTTAGGTACAAACATAGAAGTGCCCACTATTGACGGCAAAGCCAAGATAAGGATAGACCCCGGTACACAGGGCGGTAAAATATTACGCCTGAAAGGTAAGGGTGTACCCGAAGTAAACTCGTACAACCGCGGTGACCAACTGATACATATTAATATATGGACGCCAAAAATATTGAATAATGAGGAACGTGCCTTGTTAGAAAAATTACAGGACTCACCCAACTTTAAACCTAACCCCGGAAAGAATGAAAAAAGTTTCTTTGAAAGGATGAAGGAATATTTTGAGTAGAGGGGTGAAAGGTAAAAGCTGAAAGGTAAAAGGTTTTTTAAGCTCAGGATCATTATGATTTTGGGCTTTTTTGTTTTAAATGACTTTTATTTTGAATTAGGGGTAAAACTTTAATACTATTTTTAACTTTATTCCTTACAGCTTATTTAACCGTATGGATGAACGCAAAGTAGCCGTAATGGACCTCGGCACCAATACTTTCCATTTATTAATTGCTGAGGGCAGCGCGGCTTCTTACCAGGAAGTGGTGCATAAGCATGAACCGGTTAAACTGGGCGAGGGCGGCATTAACCAGGGCATTATACAGCCCGCGGCTTATGAGCGCGGTATAAATACAATTCAAAACTTCCATCGGGATATTATAACGCACGGCGTTAAAGATGCCCGGGCGGTAGCTACTTCGGCATTGCGCGGCGCCTCGAACGGAAAACAATTTATAGATGAAGTGGCCGAAAAAACGGGCATAGTTATTGAAACTATCGACGGTGAACACGAAGCCGACTATATTTATAAGGGGGTGAAATTGGCGGGCAGCCTATCCAGTCAAACCTCGTTGATTATGGATATCGGTGGAGGCAGCGTGGAGTTTATTATAGGTAATAAGTATAGCATTTTATGGAAACAAAGCTTCGAGATAGGCGCCGCGAGGCTGATGGACAAATTTCATCGCACCGACCCTATCCCCACAGAATCTATAAATGCACTTAATGTTTACCTGCAGGAAAATTTGATCAGTTTACTTGCAGTGGCCTCAAAGTACCCCGCTGATGTACTGGTAGGCTCATCAGGCGCGTTTGAAACCTTTGCCGAGGTGATAGAATTAGAAAAAGGCAATCCTTTCGACCTAAAGGCAATAAAAAACTATACTTTTCAAAAAGACGATCTTATAAATGTTACCGATAAACTGATTGCCTCCTCGCACTATGAACGTGAAAATACAAGGGGCATTATTCCTGTACGTATCGATATGATCGTAGTGGCTTCAATAATTACCCGCTTTATTATGCAGGCGCTCAGTATTGATCAGGTTTGCATGTCGACCAATTCTTTAAAAGAAGGGGTTTTGGCGGAGATGATGGGGTAAGCCCCGCCCAACCCTCTCCAATCCTATAAGTTAAGAGATAAACAAAGGGGGAATTAATGTCGAATAATGAATTTTGAATGTCGAACTCCGAAGTCATAAATATATTGAACTTACAACACTTCATTATTCATCATTCGAAATTCGGTGTTCGATATTTTTTGGCTTAACTAATAGCGCTATTGATTTAGAGGGGGCTTTTTTTGTATATTGCTATCCTTAACTGATACGTATGAAATTGAAATTTACCGCACTGGGCCTCCTCTTGTTTTTAGCTGTTATTGCCAACGCTCAAAGAAAACCACGAAATACAACTAACGATACCATAAAGTCAAATTACGTTCCTTCTGACTTGTTTTCTCCCTTATTTTATTCAGAAAAAGGCAATGAGTTTCATTCGGCAAATGGCGATCCCGGTCCAAAATACTGGCAAAACCGGGTTGACTACCAGCTAAAGGCCAATATTGACACTGCAACCAAAACGTTAAGCTGCGACGAGAATATCACCTACACCAATAACAGCCCGGATGCCTTACAATTTTTATGGCTGCAGATGGACCAAAACACCTATAAAAAAGATGCCCGCTCCAATTTTGTGACCGGGTTTCAGCCAGGCGCAAACCAGCATACGGATGGGTACCAGGTAGAATCGGTTTACATCCTTCAAAATGGC
Source organism: Bacteroidota bacterium (assembly GCA_013288485.1). GTDB lineage: Bacteria > Bacteroidota > Bacteroidia > Sphingobacteriales > Sphingobacteriaceae > Mucilaginibacter. Next base: position 18,689 of record JABDBW010000022.1, on the reverse strand, counting down.
AAAACACAAAAAGCTGTTTATGTAATTACTGATACCCGTATGCAAATTCGTCTGCCGATGGCCGTAACCGCTCATGGTGGAAAAATAAACCTGCTTATTAAATACCACTATACCATACCTGGCGATTTCGGCGGGCGTACCGACCATGTGCTTACCAAAAATGGCCGTATATACGAAATTGCCCAATGGTTTCCGCGGATGTGTGTGTATGATGATACCCGCGGCTGGGACACCCTGCCGTTTTTAGGCGCAGGCGAATTTTATTGTGAATACGGCGATATTGATTACAGCGTAACCGTTCCGGCGGATATGATAGTAGCCGGTTCGGGCGAGTTGGTTAACCCGGCCGAAGTATTGACGGCCAAACAAATAAGCCGCCTGACTGCTGCCCGTAACAGCGATAAAACCATTATGATACGAACACCGCAGGAAGTAACCGACGCGTCGTCGCGCCCTGTTCATAAAGGTACGCTTACCTGGCATTTTAAAATGGCCAATACCCGCGACGTGGCCTTTGGCGCGTCGAACGCATACGTATGGGACGCGGCGAGGGTTAACCTGCCCGGCGGTAAAAAGTCTCTTGCAATGTCTGTTTATCCTGTTGAGAGCGTGGGTAATGATGCCTGGGGAAGAGCTACTGAGTATTTAAAAGGTTCGATTGAATACTTTTCCGAAAAATGGTTTGTTTACCCCTACCCTGTCGCCATAAATGAGGCGGGCATAGCGGGTGGCATGGAATACCCCGGAATTGTTTTTGACGGTATTAATGATAAGGGAAAAGAATTATTCTGGGTAACAGCACATGAAATTGGCCATAACTGGTTCCCGATGATAGTTGGCTCGGATGAGCGCCGTTATGGCTGGATGGACGAGGGTTTCAATACCTTTATTGATGTGTATGCTTCGGATGCGTTTAATCACGGCGAGTTCGCACCCAAACGCGATGGCGAATACGCGCCGCGCGGCGGCAATCCTGCTGACGAAATCATTCCTACCCTGCTTGACCCCAACGCGCCTACTATTATGACGGCCGCCGATGCAATTGCCGAAAAATACCGCCACCCCATAGTTTATTTTAAGCCGGCATTTGGCCTGGTATTATTGCGTGAGCAGATATTGGGGAAAGATCGATTTGATTATGCTTTTAGAAACTATATACATAAATGGGCCTATAAACATCCGCAGCCTGATGATTTTTTCAGGTCGATGGAAAATGGTGCGGGCGAGGACCTGTCATGGTACTGGAAGGGCTGGTTCTACAATAATTACAAACTCGACCTGGAATTGGTGAGCGCCAAATATGTTAGCGGCAATGCCAAAAACGGCATCCAGGTAACTGTTGTAAACAAGGAGCAAATGTCGATGCCTTTTACTATTGAAGTTAAACTGAAAGATGGCAGTAAAAAACGCATATCGCTCCCGGTTGAAACCTGGCTGCAGAACAAAGCCACTACTTTTACTATACCAACCACAACCGAAGCAGAATCGGTAACCGTTGACCCGGATAATGCTTTGCCGGATATAAACAGGGGGAATAATAGTTTGAAGGTGAAATAATACATTCCTGCGCGCGTCATTGCGAGGAACAGCCTGTCCCGATTTTTCGGGAAAGCAATCTCTACGCAGGACAGGCCGCAAGAGTTTACTATTTGCTTTAGGCTAATAAGGAAATTTTTCTTGTTTGATTAGCATGTGCAGAGATTGCTTCGTTCCTCGCAATGACGCGGGGGTTTTGTTTTATAGTTTTATAAGCGCTTGGTATAGCTTCTCCGTTGGCAAACCAACCACATTGGTATAGGATCCATTGATCTTCACAATACCTGCTATGCCTACCCACTCCTGTATGCCGTAGGAACCTGCTTTATCCATAGGCTTGTATTTGGTTACATAAGTACTGATCTCATCGTCGGTTAAAACGCGGAATGTTACATCAGATACATCATAAAAGCTATGATATTCGTGTTTATAAAACAGGCAAACGCCCGTAATAACCTGGTGAGTTTTGCCGGATAGCATTTTCAGCATCTCTATGGCATGTTCTTCCGTTTCGGGCTTGCCTAATATATGGCCCTCTATGCTTACTATGGTATCGGCGGTAAGCACTACTTCGTCACTCACAATTTCATCAAATGCCGTGGCTTTTTTTTGGGCTATGTAAACCGCTATCTCTTCGGGCGTTAAATTATCGGGGTACGATTCATCCACCTCCTTTAATACGATGCGGAAATCAAGGTCCATCTGTTTTAACAGTTCCTGCCTGCGTGGTGATTTGGAAGCGAGAATTATTGGGGGAAAGTTCATAGTTGATGGTTAATAGTTCATGGTTGTTGTTGACGATATGTCCATGAACTATGATCCATGAACCATCACCCACACCCTACCAGCTATAGGCTTCTTCGCTCATCCACTTATCCTGCACCTTCAGCACTTTTTCTATCACATCGCGCGCGCAGCCTTTGCCGCCGCCGTAAGGAGAAACATATAGGCTAACCGCTTTTATTTCTTCAGCCGCGTCTGCCGGGCAAACAGGCAGTCCGGCCATTTTCATAGTAGCCAGGTCGGGAATATCATCGCCCATAAATAAAACATTGGTAGCGATGATGCTTTTTGCTTCCAGGTAATCTTTAAACTTATTGGCTTTTACATGGGCGCCAATAAATACATCGGTTATACCCAGGCTATTTAAACGGTAGATAGCCGTTTTTGAGCGGCTGCCCGAAATGGCGCAAACATTATAACCGCATTTTACGGCCAGTTGCAACGCGTAACCATCCTTAATATTAAACGCGCGGCTTTGTTCGCCGGTATCTGTAATAAATACCGAACCATCCGTCAATACACCATCCACATCAAAAATGAAAGTGGTAATATCTTTTAGTTTATTAAGAAAGGATTCCATTTATGTGATTACACTGATTTAATTGTTGATTTCACGGATTCAGTTGGCAGTTTACAGTTCGCAGTTGGCATTAATTAAACTATTGGAGACTGACTAAGTTTTTCCATAACTTCTTCGCGGGTTACTTTTTCGCTACGATCTACTTCCATCATCATTTTTAACAGTCCCATATCTTCCATTTCTTCAGTAACGGAAGTATCGTCATCATTCATTTTATGGTTAGCTTAATTATCCATTTAAATATACTAATTACGTTATTAAGTTTACCAATCCCGCTACAAACTCACTACTCACCACTGCAAACTGCCCACTCAAAACTGCAAACTAAAATTACTGGTTATCCCGCCATTCATAAACCCAGGCCGATTGTATCTGCTCCAAATGCCCTTCGGTTGATTCGGCGCGCGTTCCCGCAAAATTTGGCAACTCAAGCACCCACTCCAACAGGTCGGTAAAGCGGATGCGGTATATTTTCGATTCGTTAAAATCATCGCCAAACTTTTCATAAAGCTCCATGGCAATATCTTCATGATCGCTCCAGTTAATAGGCAGGGTAAATTTATTGTCTGTCATTTTGTTATGTTATACGTTTAACGTTGTACGTATTACGTTTAATTTTCCCGGGAAAACGTACAACGTATAACGTCACACGTACAACCCTTCATCAGTGGCCCAAAAATTGCGACTGATCCGGCAGGGTAACTTCAATATCGCCATCAATTATTATACACTGGCAACCCAGCCTTGAATTAATGCGCGGGTTAACCGCACGGTCAATAAAATCCTCTTCCTTATCAGAAATTTCCTGGATATTATCCATTCCTTTATTTACATAGATATGGCAGGTACTGCAACCGCAAACCCCGCCGCAATTATGCTGCAACTCGATACCGTTTTCCAGGCATACATCCAACACAGATTCTCCTTCGGCGATGGGCAACTCAACAGCATCATGCTCCTTTTCTTCAAAGTTGATCTTTACTTTAAAAATATTCATTTCGGCAAAAGTAACAAAATTACTTGTCGCCTTGCCCCGTATTATCCAATTTGATAATACCCTGACTTAACAACCTGTAAAGTTCCTGTAAAGCGGGCTCATCTTTAAGCAGTTGCAGGTGGTTATTTATTGTAGTTTCATCGTTGCGGATAGCCGGGCCGGTTTGCATAGCCGCGGGCAGGCCCTGCTGTACTTTTTGGGCGGTTTCCTGAATGATCGGCCGTATCAACTCAAAATCCAGCTGGCTTTTGGCCAGGATTTGCTGCGCGACCGTATATAAGTAGTTGGGGAAGTTATTGGCAAATACCGCCGCCAAATGTACTATTTTGCGCTTGTCGCTGTCGATCCGGTAAACTTTATTGCTGATGGTTCGGGCCAGTTGCTCTAAATTTTTGGTGATGCTTTCGTTCGCGCCCTCAATACAGATCGGCACATTCCTGAGATCAACTTCTTTTGTTTTACTGAATGTTTGCAGGGGGTAGAATACACCCACGTTATCAGAAAATGCCAGTAGCGTATATAGGCTTACAGCGCCTGATGTGTGTACCTTTAGTTGTTGGTATTGGGCCAATTGTTCGGCAATTACCCCTATCGCAGTATCTTTAACAGCTATTATAAACAGATCGGTTTCGGGGTTGATGTTTTGCAGGTCGTCTATCGGCTCCGCTTTTACATGGTAGGCCAGCAGGGCGGCATTTTGCAGGCTGCGGCTATAAACCTGCACAATGTAATGCCCCGCGTTTTTAAACGCGGCTGCCAGGTGTGTGGCTACATTGCCGGAACCGATCAGTGTGATGCGCATGGCAAAAATTGGGTTATTCCGGCTTCAACTCCTTATTTCTCCTGAATATAGACAGCAATATACCAATAACCATAATAATTGTGCCCGACCACAAGAAGTTGATATCAGGGAACTGTATGGCGCGCATTACTATCCATTTGCGGGCGCTTTCGGGTTGCTGGTAAAGGGTTATTTCTATTTTATGTTTTTGGGGCAATACTTTGGTAAAGCGAAGCTTCAGGCCGGCATCATCAACCTTGCGCGAAAAATCGAAGGCATTGTTGCTTCTTATCATATAAACAGGCTCGGCCGCGTAAGTTTTATTATGCGATACAATGCGCAATTTGGCACCTATGGCCAGGTCCTTATCGGTAAGGGTTATATCCTGTATATGATCCATTTTACCTATGCTATCTAATACAATATACCCTTCCCTGAAACGGATGGTATCGCCCGGAGTTACTTCGTAGGCTACCGGCGCGTCATAATTCTTATCGTCCTCAGCTTCATCATGCGCTGCTTCGGGGGTGCCTTCGCCAATGGTTATCGCATTCGAATAGGTTACATGCGTATACAAGTCGCTGAATAAATAATGCCTCGTATCGGGCGATGATATTAAGCCCATTTTCAAATTGGCCTGGGCGTTGGGTTTTAACATAAATTCCTGCGTAACCTTACCCGCGCTATCCATAACCTTATAATCTACCTTAAAATAGTGATTTGGCGGGGCAATAGAATCGCCCACATAAGTTACCAGGTATTTACCCATTTGCACGGGCGTATTTTTGTAGAGGATAATGTTTTCCTTCGGATTATTCTTCGCTTTCACAAAATCATCAGAGAATTGCTCGCCGGTATTATTTTCTGATATCACCTTGCTGGTTCCCGCCGAAATTAACGCGCCCACCATGATCAACCCAAAACCAATATGCGCCACTGCCGATCCGGCCAGTTTAAATTTACCTTTCAACGCGTCAATTAATACTTTTCCGTTAGCCAGTATAGAGTAAATGGCGCCGACCATAATAAGTATAAAAACAAATTGCAGCTTATAAACACCGGTTACATATACAATAACGGCCGCTATTAAAGCCGCCAAAGCCAGGTAAACAATAGTAGTAGCTAAAAACTTGGTTATCGCTGTTTTTTTATACTTCAAAAACTGGGCAAAACCCGTCAGCAGCGTAACTACTACGGCGAACGATGCCTGCACAATATTATAATGCTTTACCGGATCGGTTGGGGGGGCCATATGGGTGCCAAACATAGCGTTCCAAACCGGGATGGATGATACAACAACCAGGTGAAAGCAGGAAAGGCTTAAAAACACAGCGCCTACAAACATCCAAAACTCGCGCGAATAGGTTTCTTCGTCTTTTTTGGTACGGGGCAGTTCTTTCCAGCGCATAACCAATAAAACAACGGCTAATACTAAAAATATAACCACATCGGCAACCAGGTGCCAGAACATACCCGCGTCTGTAAACGCGTGTACCGAAGTATCGCCTAAAATACCGCTGCGGGTAAGGAAGGACGCGTAAAGCACCAGCACAAAACTGGTTAAAACTAAAGCGGTTGCGGTAAAATAAGAATGCCCGGTATTTTTATAAACAATCATTACGTGAACCGCGCCAACCAATATCAGCCAGGGAATAATGGAAGCATTCTCTACCGGGTCCCAAGCCCAGAAACCGCCGAATGACAGCGACTCATAGGCCCAAAACGCACCCATAATAATTCCTGTACCCAATACCATCATCGCGAAAAGCGAATAAGGTATAGCAGGTTTTATCCATTCGGTATAACGTTTTTGCCAAAGGCCGGCAATAGCATACGAGAAAGGTACAACCATTGATGCAAAACCCAAAAACAAGGTAGGCGGATGTATCACCATCCAATAGTTTTGCAGCAAGGGGTTCATGCCGTTACCATCTTTAATATAGGTTAAATAATTATGGTAAAGTGCCGGGTTGGCCGCGAATATGGGCGCCGACTCTTTCAAATTGATCGCCTCGCGCAGCAAAATAAAGGGCGATGTACCTATGCGCTGGCCGAAGATATCAACCCCTATCAGCATGGTAGCTAATATGGCTTGCGATAAGGCTACCACCGCCATTACCGAAGTTTCCCATGATTTGGCGCGCCATATTAATACGTTACCTAATACCGCCTGCCAAAAGGTCCATAACCAAAAGCTGCCTTCCTGCCCATCCCAAAAACTGGAGATAATAAAATGTATAGGCAACGCCCTTGATGAGTGTTCCCAGGCATAATAATATTCAAAAAGATGGTTTAAAATAATGTAATACAAGCAGGCACCTATCCCCACTACCGAAACGGTATTGATGTAATAACCTATGCGCCCCAACCGTTTCCACGAATTATCAAATTTATTGGTTGTGGCAAAATAATAACTTATGGCCGATAACAGGGCCGAACCAAATGCCAGGATAGTAAAGAACTGGCCCAGGTGGCCGGGTAAAAGGTGTTCGCCTTTAAAAGCTGTATCCATTAAAAAAATATTAAATGCTGGTTTGCTTAGCCTTGAATTCGGTAATTTCTACCTTATCATTGGTATATTTCGAAGGGCATTTCATTAATATTGATGAGGCGTGAAACTCATGGCCCTTCATTGCCCCGGTTAAAACAATTTGTTCCGAACGTTCAAAATCTTGCGGTTTGGTGCCGGTAAATATTACTTTACACTCTTCGCCTTTATTATCTTTCATATAAAAAGAAAAATAGTTGGCGTCCTTCGTTGCATCGTAAAACAACTGTTTTTGTTTATCCAAATGCCCTACAACGTGCAGTTCGGTAGCTGTACTTTGAGCATCTTTAAATGAGCCGTAAGTGCTTGAATTAGAATATACGCTTATAATAACCGCTATGGCAATAGCTATAACAACAAGGCCAAATATGGATGATTTTTTCATTTGTGGTTTATTTTTGTAATACCAGGCTACAAAAATACGAAACGTACAGCTAATAATGTTTATTACTAAGGATATATATTATTTAGAATTATTATTGATTACCTGGCGATAGTAATAGAAGCCGCTTTTTTTATGGGGACATGGTAATACTGGTCTGTGCCTTCAAATATCCAATAGTAGGCCCCCGGCGGCAAGGGGTGGCCACTGTAGTTGCCGTCCCAAAGATCATTTTGCGATTTGGCAGTAAACACCAGTTGCCCGTACCTGTTGTATATTTTAACATCCCCGAAGAGTATAAAACCATCTAATTTAACCGAAAAATAATCGTTTATGCCATCGTTATTAGGTGTAAAAATATTAGGGGCCGTTATACTGTAAGGTGGTGGCGGTTTAACCACTACATTTGTATAAGTTATGGTTTCGCAGCCAAAAATATTTACCGCTTTCAAATAATAAGTACCGCTAACTCCTGCATATTTACTTGGAAGCGGAATTGTTGCTTTAGCATCGCTATAGTAACTATAGGTTTGCCCGCTTATAGGTATGTATACTTTTGAGAGATCGACCGTTTGGGGATATTGAATCGGCATAGGATCGGTAATTGTAATTACCGGCTTATCATGCAGCATTACCTGTACAGGCATTATGTTTGTACAACCTTGCGGGCTTATACCCTCTATATAATACACACCCGGATTAATAACCGACCTGGGATTAGGTATACGGTTTAATAACGATTCGTCAGGGGTTGTAAAATATTTAAAGATCATACCATCTGTACTTCCGGCGGTTACTGCGGCTGCCGTCAGGTCGGCTCCGGGGCCCCGGCATCCCCATACGGTATCTAACACATTTAATTTAAAGGGGGCATCCACCCTGTTAATAACCGTATATATCGTATCGGGGCAACCTAAACCGGGATAGGGGGTAATTAAAACAGCGTATTTGGTTTGATCGGGTGGCGCCGGGGTTATTGTTAAATTTTCACCGGTGCCAACAGGGGCATGTGTGGGGTCGTCTTTATACCAGGTGTAATTATCAAAACCTTTAGGGGCATGCAAAGTAATTGATGGCTGGCCGGCGCAGTATGTATTACCGGTAATTGGCTGCTCGCATTCTTCGTCAATATCAATATAGGCGTAACCAAAATGGCCGCCCAGCGTGCAATCATTAGTGGTAAACTCTAACCGTACCTGTTTTCCGGCATAACCCACCAAATTAATGGTTGTTGCCGACCAATCTTTATAATAAACATCAACCGGCGTAGTAGCGTGGCCTTGCGTAGTGTCGACAGGTAAAACTACATCCGATTTTTGAAAACCAGGTATATTATAGGCTGCCACAAAATCAAATGAAGGGCACTCGATATATCTGTCGTCGGTTACGTCATAAATTTGGGCGGTAAATTTAGGTTGCTGATAGGGTAAATGACCCGGGCTTTGCAAAACTACCGCGCAATAAAAAACAAGGCTATACCCTTTTCCGGGCGGTACGGTAAATTGGTAACTCAAACGTTCTGCCTGGGCCCCGTTTATAGCATTGCCCAGCCTTACAGAGTATTTACTTCCGTTAGGGCAAAGAATAGGGAAATGGCCAAACGTATCAACACCGGCCGCATCACTGATCAATGTATGCCTGTTATTAATAGCATAATTACCGCCAACATTGATATCGCCTGAGGAACTAATATTTCCTGCGCTGCATATCCACCCGTCAAATGTACCCGCCTCAAAACCAATATTGGGTGGGCACTGCGCAAAAACACGCGTACCCACCAGTAATAGTGAAGTCAATAATATCCTATATAATCCTCTCACTTTTAGTGATTAAACGGCTGTTTTATTATTAATAAAATAAACTTGAAATATGTTTATATATAAAATACGCTGTGTATATGCACCCGGTTGCCTGCCCATAATAATTTAGGGGGCAGCCAAAAGCTAACCCCTAAATTACAAATTTTTAATTCACAAACAGCAGGTTATTAAAACGTTATTACGGCCAAATGCCCAAATTTTGATAAGATACCGCGATCTTGTTGATAACGCCTATTAACGCGGCGGTACGCATCGTATCTATTTTATTATTAGCGCTATAAATTTCTCTTATTTCGTGGTACGAACGGATCATGGTATCTTCTAACCCTGAATTTACCAACTCCAGTTCTGAAGCGCCTTTTATAATGGTTGAACGTTGCATTGGTGTGAGGGCAACACCGGTAATACCTTCCACCATATTTACCAGGTTAAGATTTGAGTTTTCTTCGAAACGCCTGTTAATACGACCAAACGCTACATGCGACAGATTTTTTAACCACTCGAAATAAGATACGGTTACGCCCCCGGCATTGGCATACATATCAGGAACAACGATTCCGCCCATCTGGTAAAATATAGCTTCGGCTTCGGGGCTGGTTGGCCCGTTAGCGCCTTCAATAATAATTTTCGCCTTTATATTTTTTATATTGTCCAATGTAATTTGGTTCTCTAATGCTGCCGGTACCAAAATATCACAGGGCTGCTCCAAACCTTCCATAGTGCTTTTAAATTCTTTTTTAGCGCCCGAATAACCTAAAATTGATCCGGTTGATTTACGGTGCTGAAAAACGGCTTCAATATCCAGGCCGTCTTCGTTATAAATAGCGCCCTCAAATTCGCATAAGCCAACTATTAACGCGCCAAATTCTGAAAGGTACTTAGCCGAATAATAGCCCACATTACCTAACCCCTGAACAATAACCTTTTTGCCTGAAATACCCGGCAGCAAACCTATTTTTTGCATATCCTCGGCTATGCTTACACATTCGCGCGTAGCAATGGCAACGCCCCTGCCGGTAGCTTCACGACGGCCCGCTATGCCATGCAACGCGATAGGCTTGCCGGTAACGGCCCCCATAGCGTCTAACTGCCCCGGGTTCATAGTAGCATAAGTATCGGCTATCCAGCTCATCTCCCGTTCACCCGATCCATAATCAGGCGCCGGAACATCAATACTTGGGCCTATAAAGTTTTTTTTGATGAGTTCAACGGTGTACCTGCGGGTAATGTTCTCCAGTTCCTGTACGGTGTAATTTTTAGGATTTATTTTTATACCTCCCTTAGCGCCGCCAAAGGGAACATTAACAATAGCGCATTTATAGGTCATGAGCGCGGCAAGCGCCATTACTTCATCCTCATTAACCATTTCGCTATAACGGATACCGCCCTTGGTTGGCGATTGGTGCTGCGAATGTTCAACGCGCCAGGCATCTATCACCTCAAACCCATTTCCGCGTCGTATGGGGAAACGGAAGCGGTAAACGCTGTTACATGATTTTATCTGGTCTAATAAACCGGCATCGTGTTTGGTAAATTGCGCCGCATAATCGAAGTTCTTACATACATCCTCAAAAAAGTGGGTTGTTTGATCGGCGGCCGAATTAGTTGTAGCCATAGTTTTGTGAAATAATTATAATTTTATTAATAAAGCGTGCAAATTTGATATAAATTTTATCAATATCGCAATTTATTATCCCGTAATGCCGGATACTGTTTTTAACAGCGGTATAAAAACCCTATTTAAACAACCTAATTTTAGTTTTTAGGCTACTTTTCTTTTTCTATTTTTTTTAATCGCCTGTCAATAGAGAACAGGTAGATGGCCAAGCCTATGAAAATTATGGCTATTGTAGCGATAACAACATAAATTTTTCCCGAACTGCGGAAAGTATCGGCCATTTCAACGGGTGCATTTTGCTGTGCAAAAGTTGTTGAAAAACTTACAACTAATAGTATTAAAATTATAAACCTCTTCATTAATTTATGTTGTTTCTTTTATTTTCAATTAAACGGATACGGTATCGCACAGAGGCTATCCATACAGCCATCAAACTCCAGCCTAACATGGCGGGGTAAAAAGCAATCCTCATTCCATTGTCAAGGTCATACTTGCCAAAGGCAGGATTTCCGCCGTTTCCAGGATGCAAAGAATCAGTCAGTCTTGGCAAAATAAATATAAGCACGATCATTACCGGGAAAGCGAAAACATTATAAATGGCCGATATTTTTGCCCGCTTTTGTTCCTCATCCATAGAGTTACGAAGCACTATATATGCACAATATAATAAAAAAGCTATAGCCGCGCTGTTTTGCTTCGGGTCGCCACTCCAAAACTCGCCCCAGGTAAATTTGGCCCACATCATGCCGGTAATAAGGCCTAATGCAAAAAAGAAAAGGCCCGTATTTACACATTCCACTACAACCAGGTCGTATTCCTCTTTGCCTGTGTTAAGGTATTTAATACTGTAAAATACTGATATAACAAAAACAGAAAGCATGCCCATCCACATGGGTACATGGAAATACAAATTCCGTATGGTTTCATGAAGAATAGGTAAAGTGGGGACAGGGAATAAAAGGCCGGTTATTAAAGTGGAAAAAACCAGTATAACAGCAATTACTTTCCACCAGGTTTGATAAATAAATTTCATATTGATCTGTTAAAGCAAATGTACTAATTATTTGTATTGCGGCTAATAAAATGTGCCCTACAAATGCTTATTGTTGCTTGCCTGATGGCACATAATCAACAGGTAATAGTTCGGATAATCTCGATTTGCTCCATGTACCTTCGTACAACGGATGATTGTCTACAACAATACCATTCTTGTCAAACGCAATAAATGGCTCATTATTAAGGCGCACCATGATACTGGTTTCATAATTTGGCATATCAAGCGGCATATATACGTCTTTAAAAGGTTTTTCCTCGCGTTTCCTGTTATAGATCACATACAGCAGATCGGGGAAATAAAGCGCGTATATACCCGGCACCCCGGTTGTACGCAGCAGTTCAAAAGAAAACCAGGGAACATTTGCTAATTTTTCCTTCGTGTATTTTGGAAGATTTGCAAGATTGATCCAATAATTTGCCGAATCTGCCCTGCGTTGCATTTTAAACTGGTTTATTTTTCGCTCAATTACATCCTGGTGTGGGCGTTCCGGGTTAAGCATCCGTGTAAAACGGCGCGCTTCAAAACCTTCTTCTTTTAATTTATCAGTATAAAGCGCCCTGAAAAAATGCATGGCCGAACCATAATAAGCCAAATCACGGTTTATACGCCATTTCTTTTTTTGCGCTTCTGTACCGGGCAACTCCTCGAAAACCTGCTGCCCCTGGTAAGAAATAGTGTCATTTATCCTGTCGCTTTTAAAACGTTTCAGCAAATATTTTACCCGGTAGCCAAGCGCCCTGTTTTCAACCACCAAAAAATCATCAGCATCGGCTTCTAATACATCCAGTGTTCTGCTATAACTAAAATTGAGTATTTTAGGATTAATAACGTCGCAATTCCTGGCATTTTCATCGGTCCCAATAAATTCATCTTTAAACCGCGCGTAGTTTCGCTTCCAGTCGGCCGCGCTTGTGGTCGAAATAACTACTTCCCTTAGCTGAATTACTTTTGGTTCTAATTCAATAGTAAGCTTTATGGGTTCATCGTTCACCAGTACAGTTTGTACATGATCGTTATAACCCAGGGTAGTAACTACCAGGGTATACTGACCCGGCCTTAAGTTGCTTAGCGTGAATGAGCCATCTGTTGATGTAATAGTACCGAATGATGAATTACTTAAAAAAACGCTGGCCCTGGGTATTGCCGACTTTGTTTCTTTAGAAGTTACTTTGCCGGTTATAATTCCGTTTTGGGCCATCGTAAAAACGGGCCACAAAAAACACAATAAAACCAAGTATGAAAACCGCATTTATAATTTATTACCTGTTTTTTTAGGAAATGCTAAATTAAAACATTTATAAATGAATTATTGATGAAAATGGGTATCAAAGTTGTTATAAGGCACTTTCTAATCCAAATCTAATAAACAGGTTAGCCTTAATTGTTCTTCGGCCCATGCAAAGGGGAACGGTGTTCAGGTATAATATCGAACACCGTCCCGATAGCTGTCGGGATCGAATACTGAATGATGAAGTAACTTCGGCGTTCAATATTCAACATTCATTATTCGATATTTATGGGTGGTCCGGGTGGACCAGGCCAGACCAGGTGGACCAGGCCGGACCAGGTTGGACCAGGCCGGACCAGGTGGTCCAGGCGGACCGGGTTGGCTCAGCCACGTAGCGCGGTTACCGGTTTGGCGGAGCGCCCGGCGTATAATCAACAGGTATCATTTCTGAAAGGCGCGCGTTTGCCCAACTGCCTTCATACAACGGACTGTCGCCAATAACAGTACCGTTCCTGTCAAACAAGGCGCCCTGGTTATTATTAACAAAGCTGATGATGGTGGTAGCATAATTCAGGTTATCGGGCGCGCGGTACAGGTCCTTAAAATAATTCACCTCCCATTTTTTGGTATATATTACATACAGGTAATCAGGAAACATAATAGCAAATAAACCGGGCTGGTTTGTCCGCCGCAAAATATCCTTCACGGCCAATTGGTCTTTACCCAATATTTGCCGGCTATAACGCGAAGCCCGCTTCATACTTGTCCAGTATAAAAACGAATCGGCCTGTAGTTCTTTTGCTTTATCCAGGTGTTGCTGTATCACTTCTTCTGATGGGCGGTTGGTGTTCAATGTCCTGGTTAGCCGGTATATCCTAAACCCTGCGCTGACCAGGCTATCGGTATACAAGGCCCTGTAAAAATGCATTGCCGAACCATAATAGGCATCATCCCTGTTTTTGATCCATTTTTTCTTTTGCGCCTCTTTTCCGGGCAGTTCCTCAAAAAATCGCTGGCCCGTATATACCACCCTTCCGGTAAGCCGCTCACTTTTAAAGTTTTTAAGCAGGAATTTTATCCGGTAACCTAACGCGTGGTTTTCAACTATTAAGAAATCATTATTATAGGCTTCCAGCACATTTTTGTTTTGATGGAAAGAAAAATTCAATACCTCGGGGTTCATTATTTTACAATCGCGGGCATTATCATCTTCACCAATAAACTCCTGTTTAAATTGCTCAAGGGCCATTTTCAGGTCGGCTTTTGTTAGCGTGGAGATATTTACCTCTTTAAGCTGTACGGCCCTGGGCGATAGTTCAATATTTAATTTAACCGGATCGTTGGCTAATAATATTGTTTCTGTATGATCTTCATACCCTACTGTAGTTACTACCAGGTTATATTGCCCGGGTTTAAGGCCATTTAGGGTGAATGTGCCATCAGGAGCGGTTGATGTGCCAAAGGATGAATTGCTTAAAAAAACGCTGGCCCTACCCAACGGCGCTTTTGTATCTGCAGCCGATACTTTACCGGAAACAGTAATATTTTGTGCAAATATAACCGCCGGAAAAAACAGGAACAGTAGTATTAATCGCGCCATAAATAAGGGAAAAGTAATAAGGCTGTTGCCATAACAATAACGTTTATAGCACATAATGCACCTATATTGCCATAACTTAAACTGCGGTCAAGGCCATCCATAGCGCTTTTGCTCAGGCGTATCAATATTAAAATAACCGGGATAATTACCGGGAAACTCAATATAGCCATTAATGTGCCATTATTGCCTGCTTTTGAAGCAATGGCCGATATCATGGTAAATACGGTGGAGAAACTAAGGCTGCCCAACAGTACTGTTATAAAATAAAACAAAGGGTCGCCAATGGTATTGTTAAAAAAAATAAGATAAACCGCCAGCGCCAGCAGGCTCAGCAACGACATCAGCAATATATTATAAATGGTTTTGGATAAAATAATGGCGTGGGGGCTCGCGATAGAATAGTAATAGAGTAAACGGCTCTTACTCTCCTGCATAAAGCTTTTTGCAATGGCGTTAACCGACGCGAACAGGATAATGATCCAAAACAGAACGTTCCAAACTACCTTATAACCCTGGCTATGTTCAAACCCCGGTGTAAGCTGAAACGATATATAGCAAATAAAAACAGTTGAAACCACGTACAGCAACACACCATTGAACGCGTATTTTGAGCGCCACTCCAGCACAACTTCTTTTTTAAAAAGCTCCCAGGTTTGATCGGTAAGTTTCATGGAGTAAATATAGTGATTGGGGCTTATGAAGTTATACTTCGTAATGTTTAACTTTTCCGGGAATATTTTGAGCTTTTACCCATAGCCCCGGCCAAAGCTATGACAGGTCCCGCTAACAATAAATACCACCCCCACATAAACCTGGCCTGTCTTTCGAAAAATTTGGCCAATGATTTAAAAGGTAAAAAGCTAAAACTGGTATGCACCTTAAAAAATACGCCTACAAATAGTACGATCACTAAAGCAAGCGCGAGCCATGCTGTAAGCCGCACCAATTTTATCCGGTTCAAAACCACCCCTAATATACCTACTACCGATACCAGCAATAAAACCATGCCATAAGGCTTATACAGATCGTAAACATTCCAGGTAAACCAGTTAAACAAATGGAACATACGGAGTATAGGGCACCAGGTGCCGGCCATTAGCAATACAAAACCAATAAATGATATGAACGACCGTATTTTCATAGGTTTACTGTTTAGCTATTTCCATTTTTTCGGCAAAATGAGCGCAGTAATCACGCAGGTCTTCCACAATATTGGTTTCGCCGGTGGCGCGTAAAAAACTGTCGCCCATCGTCATCAGGGTTTGATAAAAAAACAGTTTCATTTCATCAACGGGCATATCCTTCGTCCAAAGGTCAATCCGCAGGGCATTTTTATAGTTTTGATCCCATAGCGCCAGCATGATGGATTTTACAGGAACTGCCTCTTTGTTGGCCGAGTCGGTTGATTCCCATAAAATAGTTTCGGGAACGTTGTTATCATCAAGGTCTATGGTCAGCTTTATTTCGGCAGTTTTCATTTCAGTTATTTAACAAGTAAAAATATAATAGTGGCCAAAGTTATAAAGCTTAGCTCTATTAGCCATATTTTTTTAAGATCGGGAAAGAAATTACGGAACATTATATCCATAAATGACACTACAAAGGCAAACAGTAAAAATATCATACTAACCATACCCCCCAGGTGCGAAACTCTCATGCCGGTAATGCCCGCCCCGTATATCCAAACATATACAGCCAATGTTAAAAAAAATGCTGTGGCGAAGTTTAAAGGCGTTATCCTGATTTTCATTTCCGCTATTTTTTTCTGAAAGATTTTACCCTGCCTTTTTTCGCAGGTCTTTGTATACCCTGTTTTTTTGCTTTTGCCTCATCAAACTTCTTTCGCTGGTTCAAAGTCTTTTTCTCGTGGAACGCCCCTTTAAAATCAGGGTCGTCGCGGCGCTTTTGCATATCTATTTCCCTATCCTGGTCCTGCTTTTCTTCGTATGGCGTTGCTTCTACAAATACATCGGCTGGCATATCATATACAGGTACGGTTTGCCTTATTAGCTTTTGTATTTTATTTAGATAATATTCTTCCGCGGGGTTACAAAATGTAATGGCTTCGCCTGATTGCAGGGCGCGCCCGGTACGACCAATTCTATGCACATAATCTTCTATCACCACCGGCACATCAAAGTTAATAACATGGCTCACATCGCTCACATCAATTCCGCGCGACGCCACATCGGTAGCAACCAGTATTTTAACCTCGTCGTTCTTAAACGCGTTCATAGAGTTAATGCGGGTATTTTGCCCTTTATTGGCATGTAATACCTTAACATGGCCCTCGCCAAACTTACGATGTAAAAATTTATATACATCCTCTGCCGCTACCCGGGTTTTACAAAATACCATCAGTTTAGTTATGTTACCTTCTTCTTCCAGGAGCTTTTTAAGCAGGTTTATTTTTGTTTTAACATTGGGCACATAGTACAATTTTTGATCTACCGTTTGCGCCGGAGTAGCCTGCGGCGTAACCTCAATAACCGTTGGAAACTCCAAAAAATTGGCCGACAGTTCATGTATCTTATCAGACATGGTAGCCGAAAACAACAGGTTCTGGCGTTTTATGGGCACCACCTCCAGTATGCGGTTTATTTGGGGCATAAAACCCATATCCATCATTTTATCGGCCTCATCAAGCACTAAAACCTGCAGGGTTTTGGTTACAATATGCCCCGCTAAATAAATATCCATAAAACGGCCCGGCGTGGCTACAATAATATCAACACCTTTGTTTATCAGTTCTATTTGTGTTTTGGGGCCGAGGCCACCATATACCGAAACAATGCGCAGATCGGTATACTTAGCAAAGGTTTTTACATTTTCTTCTATCTGAATGGCCAGTTCGCGGGTTGGGGCTATAATGAGCGCGCGGGCATGGTCGCCCTGGGCGTATTTAAGGCGCATAACTATGGGCAATACGTATGCCGCCGTTTTGCCGGTACCCGTTTGTGCTATGCCCATTACATCCTGTCCGTTCAATATTGGCGGGATAGCTTTTTGCTGAACAGGTGTTGGTTCGGTATAACCAGCATCAGTCAGTGCATTTAATAATTGCCGATTAAATTTAAAATCATCGAAAGTTACCGCCATGCGGCAAAGATAGTTTTTATAGTCGGAAAGTCCGAAAGACGGGAAGTCTACGCCTCAAGCTCAATAACAAATTCGGTTCCTTTATTTTCTTCGCTTTTAATGCAGATCGTTCCTCCAAGCGTTTCTACCTGCGTTTTTACCATGTACAGGCCCATTCCCTTTCCTTCAATTTCGGGGTGAAACCGTTTATATAACCCAAAAATCTCGTCCTGGTTCTTTTTAAGGTTAATGCCCATCCCGTTGTCGGTAAAAATTAATTGTAATTTATTGTTTTTGTAATGGCTTTCAATTTTAATTAGGGTTGGAATATCCGGGTTTCGATATTTAATACTGTTGGAAATAAGGTTATAAAAAATACTGTACAAATACGGTTTTAGGGTAAAATATTCATCGACCTCCGAAAAATCACATTCTATTTTAACAGCATATTTATCTACTAAATTTTTTATGCTGAATTTTATATCATTAACCAGATCAGAAAAAACAACCCTCTCTTTGGTTTCATTTGTACTGTCTTTTATCTGTAAAATAACGTTAAGGTCCTGTACTACATTATCCAGCCGTAAAATCGATGTATTGATAGCTTTGTTAAGCATATCCCTGTCGTCGGCACTTAAGTCGGCATCATTTAACGCGCTCGAGGCCCCTATAATGTTAGCT
>JABDBW010000021.1 GCA_013288485.1 Bacteroidota bacterium | reverse complement strand
TGACCTCGCCGGTTTTGACGTACTCGACCCACGCCTTGGCGACCGCTTCATTGGGCAACCACACTGCTTCGAGGGGGTTGCCCTTATACTCAGCCGCCGGAACAGCCGCCGCATTCTGAGGCTCCTTTTCGACGAGAGCAGCCAGCCAGCCATGGCTCATGTCCACCGGCTTAAGTGTCTGGTCCTTGCTCCCCTTGTCAGGCAAACGCATGGCCATGCAGGCATCCAGGTACGGGATGGCCAGATAGCGGCTGTCACCGCACTCGTGGCCTGTTCGCGGATCGGGCGCGAATCCGACCGGCGCCCCCTTCAGCCGATACTGCTTAAACGTAGCCAACGTGCCAGTGTAAGGACCTGACTCCTTCGCGCCGGGGTTGCTCATCACGGGAACCTTATAGGCGCCCTCGGGGACTTGCGGCTGCGGGAATTCGGACCGCTGGCGGAACATTTCCGCCGAGCCCGATCGCAACCAGACCGCCACAACTCGCTCAGGATGCAGCGTGGTCATCACATCGGCCCAGATGCCGCCGCCCGAGTGCCCCCAAAGAATCCAGGGCACTTTCGCCAGTTCGGGGTGTCCTGACTTAGCGGCAAACTCATCCAGGCCCTTGAGGAATGTCTTCTCTGAGCCGCGGCGTGGATCGAACCAAAGCTCCGCGCCACCGGGCGTCAGATCGACCGCGTCGTTCTCCATGTGGTATGAGGAGCACCAGAGCGCGCAGTCCCATTTCTTCGCCAGGGCCTGCCAATGCAAGTCATAGGCGGCGGTGGAGCCCTGGATCTCGGTAACCGAGCCGGCGCCGTGCTGATGGACAATCACGCCTCGGAGCTGCTTTGCGCCATCGGGGATCCAGAGTACATAGGTGACAGGCGTTCGCAGTTGGTTCGGCTCGTTCGAGCCCGGATAGTCAACCAGGAAATACTTGCCGCTCCCGCCGGGTGGCGGAGGAGGGGCGTTGTCTCGGACCCTGGAGCCCTGTGCAAAGACCGACGCAGCCAGGCTGACGCCCAGCGCAGTCACGATGAGGAAAATTGATTTTTTCATTTTTAAAACGCTTTAGTTGGTTAGACGCGGAGATTATGACAAGTATAAAACCCAATATACACCAATATTTTAAAAAAGTGGTAAATATTAGATTGAGGTAAAAACGAAAGAAACTTAAAAGCATGGAGGAGATCAACAGGTCCCGGAACTGATCAGCAATAAGCCATCATTGATCAATTTCTTAAGTTCCGGCTGGTTGTTATTACTTTACCAGTAATTTTCGATTTTATATTAATCATTTAGCAAACTTATCTCACAAAATAGAAAATTTCTATAGAATTCCCGACCCACTTTTCATAACACTATGCTCTTTTGGCCGTTTATTTTTTTAAGATAAGGTAACTATAATGGAAATCAAAAAAAGAAAAGCTAAAAGAATAAAAGATTGCATGACGAAAATTAAGTCAGAGAAACAAGGCAATCTTTCGGATGAGGAAAAAGATTTTTTAAAGTTTATTGCCGGGATGATCGTCGAGATAATTATTGAAAAAACTAATAATCAATAAGTTATGAATTTTATAATTGGTAAAAATAGGCCGAGGGGATTCGAACACTTTATTTTATTAACACATTAAAAATAAGCAAGTTAAAAAAATAACATTGCTTGTATTTTTAGCCGAAAAATTCATGACCGTAAAATAGAAATTTTTAAACACATAATAATCACCTTATTATGTGTTCAAAATTTCCGCTTTGTGGAGCCGGAGGGATTCGAACCCTCGTCCAAACATGGTATAAGGTATGCTTTCTACATGCTTAGCTACTGTTAGGTTGTAGGGAAGGGGAAGGTCAGTTGCATACCTGTACCGTCTTCCTTAGGTGTTTTGTTTCGTCCCGTTGTCACACCGCCCGACGGGACTATTTTCATTTTTCGATGCCCCGGTTGCCGGCCCAATGAAACGGAGAACCGGCGGGACAAAAGCTAGCTAAATTCTAAATTAAGCAGCTAAGGCGTAGTTATTTTCGCCATTTGTAAGTTTGAGCGTTCAGATTTAAGCGCTAATTCACCCAACGCGCTGCATGCTTACCTACTTATCTCCATCCTGTCAATTCCGGTCGACCCCTTTTTGGAGTTTGCAGTTACCAGTGGGCAGTTTGCAGTTGGTATGGTACAAATATACGGTTTTTAATTTGCAGTATAAAGTATGCCCACCGCCAACTGCAAACTAAAGAATGCCCACTGCCAACTGCCCTCTGCCAACCACCCTCCCCGGGTAAACTTTCAATGCTTCATCCAAACATATCATGGCTTTGGTAAGGTCGTTGTTATTTAATACGTAGGCCAGGCGCACTTCGTTCAGGCCCGCGCCGGGGGTGCTGTAAAAGCCGGTGGCCGGGGCCATCATAACCGTTTGATTTTCGTAACTGAATTTCTCCAGCATCCACTGGCAAAACTTATCCGAATCATCTATCGGCAATTGCGCCATCACATAAAAAGCGCCGCCGGGGTTAGGGCAAAAAACGCCTTCCATGCGGTTAAGTGCGTTTACTACGGTATTGCGCCGGGTAGTGTATTCGGCTTTTACATGCTCAAAATAGCTGTCGGGCGTATCAATAGCGGCCTCGCCTGCTATCTGCTCAACCATGCCCGGGCTTAGCCTTGCCTGAGCGAATTTTATGGCGGCGTTCCATACATTCCTGTTTTTGGTGATGATACACCCCAAACGCGCACCGCAGGCACTGTATCGCTTGCTTACCGTATCAATAATGATCACGTTTTCGTCCAGCCCATCCAAATGCATCGGCGATACAAAGGGCTGGTCGTTATAGCAAAACTCGCGGTAGGCTTCATCGGCAAATAAATACAGGTCGTGCTTTAAAACCAGCGCTTTTAAGGCTTCCATTTCTTCGCGCGAATACAAATACCCGGTCGGATTATTGGGGCTGCAAATAAATATCGCCCTGGTTTTGCTGGTAATGGCTTTTTCAAAATCGCTGATAGGAGGTAGCGCGAAACCATTTTTTATGTACGATAATATGGGCGTAACCACAATATCGCTCTGGCTGGCGAAGCCGTTGTAATTGGCATAAAAAGGTTCGGGAACGATCACTTCGTCGCCCGCATCAAGGCAGGTCATAAACGTAATAGATATCGCTTCCGAGCCGCCTGCGGTAACAATAATATCTTCGGGTGTAATGTTATAGCCCGCTTTATTATAATATTTGGTGAGTTGTTCGCGATAAGACAGCGTACCTTCTGACGGGGTATAAGCCCAAACTTTAAAATCAATATTTTTAATGGCATTGATCATGCCTTCGGGTGTTTCAATATCGGGCTGCCCTATATTAAGGTGATATACTGTTTTGCCATCGCGTTTAGCTTTGTCTGCAAAAGGTGTCAATTTACGGATGGGCGAAGCGGGCATTCGCTGCCCTTTATTAGATATATTTGGCATTTGGCAAAATTAATAAAAAGATAATATGATGTCGATAGAATTAGTATATTAAAAAAGTAACTAAACAAAAAAGGCCCGGAATATTTCGGGCCTTTTATAATTAATTTATGACCCTTTATCTCCCTGTTTGATAGAGAAAGGGTTAAACCTTAAAACTCTACCTTGTACCTGGTGCCGCTTTGGCTATAACTTCGCCTATAATGTTTAAATATTTTTGCGGGGTTTTAGCGTTCGAGGTAACAATAATTGTTTTATTGAACGGTGCAGCAACTGCCGCGTTATAGGTAATTTTTATAATTCCCTTGTCGCCCTTTTTTACAGGGGTTTTGGTATAATCGGCAATGGTACAGCCGCATGTTGGCTTCACTTCGGTTAAAATAAGCGGTTCTTCACCAATATTGGTAAACTCAAAATTAGTGGTTACCGGCGTACCTTGTGGTATTTTACCAAAATCATGTTTTTCCTCAGCGAACTTAAATTCGGGTTTGGTGTCAGTTTGTGCCGATGCGTTAAGCGCGAAGCCTGCAATTACAGCGAATAGTAAAATTATTTTTTTCATAATGTTTTCTTTTTGATTGTCACAAATATAAAAGGTTTAATGTAAATTCAAAACTTCTGTTGAAAATGAATGTTTTAAATTTGTACGCAAGCCAATTACAAAAAGATTTATAATTTTACATTCTAAACAAAAATTTATGCCCCAAACTGCAAATCCCGGCACCGGAAAAACTGATGTTGGCGAGTTAAGTTTTGATGATTTTAAAAGTATTGTAATAAATGATTACCGTATAGCCTACGAAAGCAGGCAGGCCAGTTTAATTGGCCGCCGCGAGGTGCTTACGGGCAAGGCTAAGTTTGGCATATTTGGCGACGGTAAAGAAGTTGCACAACTGGCTATGGCCAAGGTGTTCCGCAAAGGCGACTGGCGCGCGGGCTATTACCGCGACCAAACTTTTATGTTTGCTACGGGCATGAGCAACCTGAAAGAATTTTTCGCGCAGCTATATGCTAACCCTGATGTGGAAAAAGACCCGGCGTCGGCTGGGAGGCAGATGAACTGCCATTACGCTACCCGTTTTTTAAATGCCGACGGCAGCTGGATGAACCAAACCGAAAGCATGAATTGCAGCGCCGATGTTTCAACCACCAGCGGCCACATGCCGCGTTTGCTGGGTTTGGCTTACGCTTCAAAACTGTACCGGCAAAATAAAGAGCTTAATGATCTTGATAATTTTTCCATTAACGGTAACGAGGTAGCTTTTGGTACGATTGGTAATGGGGCCACATCCGAAGGGGTATTTTTTGAAACATTTAACGCGGCGGGGGTATTGCAGGTCCCGATGGCTATATCTGTTTGGGATGACGCTTATGCCATATCTGTGCCCGCCAAACTGCAAACTACTAAAGAAGATATTTCTGAAATATTAAAAGGTTTTCAGCGCGAAAATGGCAGCAACGGCTATGAAATATTTAAAGTGCGCGGCTGGGATTATGTAGCGCTTTGCGAAACTTATGAACGGGCCATAGCAGTTTGCCGCCGCGACCACGTGCCCGTACTGATACACGTTACCGAAATGACGCAGCCGCAGGGCCATTCAACATCAGGCTCGCATGAGCGGTATAAAACAAAAGACCGCCTGGAATGGGAGAGCGAGCATGATTGTTTGCTTCAAATGCGTAACTGGATGGTTGAATCAGCCATAATAAATGAAGAAGATATAACAGCGTTAGAAGATACGGCCAAAAAATATGTGCGCGAGGTTCAGCGTGAGGTATGGAACGGCTTGGGCGACCAGATAAAAACCGAAATTGACGAAGCTATACACCTGATAGAGGACCTGGCACATGTATCAGACAGGAAGAACGAATTGCAGGAAACGATCTCGGAATTATTGGCTTGTGTTGAACCCGGCCGCAGGGACGCGGTATCGGCCATACGTAAATCGCTGCGTTTAACGGCTAACGAAAGCCTTGATGAAAAATCGGCACTAAATAACTGGCTGAACAGTGAAAATGTAAAAAATACAGATCGCTATAATTCCAGGTTATTTACCGGTACACCGCAATCGCCATTAAATGTTAAAATCGTAGCGGCTGAATATGCCGATGACGCGCCATTGGTTGATGGCCGTGAAGTGTTGAACGCCTGTTTCGAAGCTAATTTTGAACGCGATAAAAGGGTGGTGGCCTTTGGGGAAGATGTTGGCGCCATAGGCGATGTGAACCAGGGTTTTGCAGGCATGCAAGCCAAATTTGGCGATCTGCGCGTAACCGACACCGGCATACGCGAATCAAGCATTATAGGGAAGGGGATGGGTTTGGCCATGCGAGGCTTAAAACCTATAGCCGAAGTACAATATGTCGATTATCTTTTATATGCCATAACGGTTTTAAGCGACGACCTGGCAAGCCTGAGCTACCGTACTTTCGGCGGACAGAAAGCGCCGCTTATAGTACGCACACGCGGGCATAGGCTGGAAGGGATATGGCATTCGGGCTCGCCCATGGGCATCATTTTAAGTGCCCTGCGCGGGCTGCATATTTGTGTGCCCCGTAACATGACACAGGCTGCAGGCATGTACAATACCCTGCTGCGTGGCGATGAGCCGGCATTGGTTATTGAATGTTTGAATGGTTACCGTTTAAAGGAAAAACTCCCCGCCAATGCGGGCGGGTTTACCGTTCCGCTGGGAAAGGCTGAGATCATGAAAGAGGGTGCGCATATGACGGTGGTTTCCTACGGCTCAACCCTGCGTATTGTTATGGAAGCTGCCGAAGAACTGGAGAAATTTGGTATTAGCATTGAGGTGATAGATCCGCAAACTTTATATCCTTTTGATACCGATAATATTTGCGGCGCTTCATTGAGTAAAACCAATAAGCTGCTGGTGGTTGATGAGGACCTGCCGGGAGCAGCGTCTGCCTATATTCTGCAAAACATTCTCGAGGCCCAAAACGGCTATTATTTACTGGATTCGCCGCCAAAAACAGTTACCGCCAAAGAACACAGGCCGCCCTACGGCTCGGATGGCGATTATTTCAGCAAACCATCAATAGATGATGTGGTGGAGGCGGTGTATGTGATGATGAGTGAGAGTAATCCGTCTAAATATCCGCCAATCTATTAATGAGTAAATTATTGAATAGGTAAATAATGAAATGGCCAATTTTACGTTCTGTACCTGGGCTATGCTGACAAAGGTTAAATTAAACCTTTTGTAACATTTTAAGTCATAGTTTCGTACAATTTATTGCAAATTAATTTAATGGAAAATTATTCATCTAATTGTAAACAATTATTAAATAATTTGAGTTATTGTTAATTTAAGGTATATTTGTATGATAAATCTACAACTCACCCTGGTTTTAAATAAATTATTGAATAAACTCAACAAAGTATGAGAAAGTATTTTTTGTGGATAAGCTGCGTTCTTTTTATCTTTTCAATCAGTGTTATCGGGTGGAAACCTGTAAGCGCCGGTAGGTCAACTGCTAACTTCAAGGCTGTTGCGGCAAAAGGCTTGTTTGAACAATATGCCGAAACCGTTTATCAAGCCGCGAAATTACAGGAAGCGGGCCTTAGCATAGAGGTATTTCAAAAAGCATTAACAGGTTATTTCAATTTAAAAACAGCTAATAAATTATCCCAAAACAGTTCAGTTATCACTGTGGTTGATTTTACCAAACCCAGCCGCGAGAAACGCATGTGGATAATTGACCTGTTAAGCAAACAGCTTTTATTAAATACCTGGGTGGCCCACGGAAAAGGAAGCGGCGATGATGTGGCTAACGCTTTTTCAAACAACGACGAATCGCACCAAAGCAGTTTAGGCTTTTACCTTACCGATGATGTTTACAACGGCAAGCATGGCCGTTCATTGAGGTTGGATGGGTTGGATGAAGGCTTTAACAGCAACGCCCGTGCCCGTGCAATTGTGCTTCACGCAGCTGATT
This sequence comes from Bacteroidota bacterium, assembly GCA_013288485.1. Lineage (GTDB taxonomy): Bacteria > Bacteroidota > Bacteroidia > Sphingobacteriales > Sphingobacteriaceae > Mucilaginibacter. The sequence continues at coordinate 29,129 of JABDBW010000021.1, read as the reverse complement.
ATGTAAGCCAAACTGCCATTGAGCAAATGGGCCGTTTGGGCCGCAGCTTTGGCTGCCCTGCCGTATCGCCCGAAGTAGTGGGGCAGGTTATTAATACCATAAAGGGTAAAACCGTATTATTTATTAACGGCAACGACCCCAATTATACCTCAAAATACCTTGACGAAAACATAGTCGCTAATTTTACTTTGCCCGATAGCGCTTCGGCAGCCGCAGACTCTGCGAAGCTTTAATAAATAATCATTTCGAGTGTCATTTCGAACGCAGTGAGAAATCTTCGGCGCCGTACATATTCGCTATGTATGTTGTATAAGATTTCTCACTACGTTCGAAATGACATTTTATTTAATATTGATCAAAGCATTATACAATACAATATCCATCCCATATACATCGGGCCTTACCTGTAGCGTACCGCTATCGTCAACCCAACTGGTTACGTAAGTAATATACACCGGTACTTTCGGGGTTAGGTTAATGGTGGTAGGTTCGGGCTTGTCAAGCCCCATATCTTTTGCTATCAGATCGTATTTAGCCCCTTCGCCAAATAAATTTAAGGCAAGCCCCTGCGGATCACCCAGGCGCACACAACCGTGGCTTACCGCCCGCATCGACTTTAAAAAAGCGCTCTTTGCAGGCGTATCATGCAGGTAAACGTTGCTTTTATTATTAAACAGGAACTTTATTTTACCTAAAGCATTATTATCTCCGGGCTGCTGCTTAAACTCGTAGGTGTTATCTGTTTTTGAAACTGCCGACCAGTCTACACTTTCCGGGTGGATCAGTACCCCATTTTTATAAACATTAATGCCTTTGTCCTCAAGTGAGTTAGGGTCTTTAGCCGCTTCTGTAATAATTTCCTTATTGGCGATACTTTGAGGTATGTTCCATACCGGGTTAACATCAACGCTATGTATCAAACTGTTTAGCTGCGGTGTTTCGTGTATAAAAGGGTTATCAACCTTATCGGTGTCATCATAATGCATCAGGGTTTTAACGTTATCCATATTGCGCCCCTGTCCCACACAAACCTTCATGTTTAATACCGATTTGCCGTCTTCCATTACATCCAGCCTGAAATCGGGTATGTTTACTATTACATATTTTTTATAAGCCGGTTTATTTTTCCAGCGTAAACGTTCCAGCCCGGTTATTAAAATACGTTTTGTTTCTTCTGGAGATAACCCGGGAGCCGCCTGGCCGCTCGCTAATGCTTTTTGCAAGGCTAAATATTGCGGGTCTTTGGGTTGAATGCTGTCGAGGTATTTTTTAAGGTCGGTAACAGCAAATATTCTACTCATTGACGCGCTGTCGGGGCGAATTGTTTCCGTAAAGTATCGCTTATATAGCTTTTTAGGGTTTGTAATGCCGTACTGCATCGCGTTGGAATAAGTTATCAATGAATTCGCAGTAAGCAACTCTAATTCGGCAATGGCATAGTAAGCCTGGTCGAGCGTTTTTATCTCTTTCTTGTTATAAAACTTATTGATCAATGCCGTGATTTCCGCTTCATGAAATAAGCTGGGGTCGAGTCCGTGTTCGTTAGCAGCGCGGTAATATTCAACCGATGTTTTGAGATCCGTGTTAAAAATATGATCCATCACAAACATGGGGTCATAATTATTTTGCTCGTAATAGGCATTGATAACCTCCGGATAGGTGAGTTTTGACTTTTCATCCGTAAGCACTTTTTTAAACACTTCGGCAAATCCTTCGGGGGTAACATCTTTAAAAACTTTATTTTTGGTTTTCTGGAACAGGGTCTTACCCATATCCGAGCGGCTTTTTTTACAGCTTTGAAAAATAAATGACAGTGTTATAAATAAAAGGGGAACAAATAGGTAGGTAATTTTTTGTGTATTAATTCTCATAGTTTAAGTTTAAAAATATATGAGCAATTATGCAATACCTGTACCATTAATGATTAAAATGCCAAAGTACAGCTTAAACAGCATTTATGCAATACACATAGGTATATCATCGCCTCAAAAAGACTACAAAAAGTAGTTAAAACACTAACCAATTATTACTAATACTTTTTCCAGGCTATCTCCCCGGTATGTTGTTGTTGCCCCGGGATATTTATTACCCGGATCATACAAAAAAGTATCTATACACAATGCTATCGCAGCCCTGATCTCTGATTGTGGATCGTCGCCAATAACCAATAGGTCGCTTGCCCGATAATTGTATTTATCCATCAATTCTTTAAAAATATCGAGTTTGGTTTTAGCGCTTACTTCCGGATCGACAATATGTATCTCTTTAAAATCATTTTCGATACCCAATTGCCTTACCTTGCTGTACTGCAATTTAGTAAAGCCTGTGGTTACTAAAAATTTGTCCAGATCAGATTTACGGATATGATGATAATCACTAAAAGGCATCATGGGCTCATCATATGTAAGATGATTTAATATTTCTATTCCCTTGTTTCTAAGTTCGGGACTAAAACCAAACTCATCAGCCACATCGTGAAACGGTCGACGGGTTAATTCGTCTTTCGATCTGGTTAAGGCGGAAGAATCTATATCAGCCTCCTGGTTAAGCAATAAGAAAAATTTATTAAACAAATAAGGGGCTACTGAGCTAACAGGATAAATGGTGTTATCCAGGTCCAATATCAGCGCACGTTTCATTACTTGAGGATCGTGTTCCTGTTCCTCAACCAATGATCAGCTAACACCAATGCTGCCATAGCTTCCACAATTGGTACGGCGCGTGGCACTACACAAGGGTCGTGACGGCCTTTGCCGGCTATTTCGGCGGCATTGCCTGCACTGTCAACTGTGGTCTGGCTTTGCATAATGGTTGCAACCGGTTTAAAGGCCACACGGAAATCTATCGGCATACCATTGCTGATACCGCCCTGTATACCACCTGAAAAATTGGTGAGCGTTTTTATTAGCGGCTGCTCAGAGGAGTTGTTTACGAAAATATCATTATGCTCCGATCCGCGCATTTCACTCCCGGCGAAACCCGAGCCGTAATCAAAACCATGCACCGCGTTTATACTTAACATGGCTTTACCAAGGTCGGCGTGTAATTTATCAAATACAGGTTCGCCCAGGCCAACAGGGCAATTCAATATATGGCAGCTTATTTTGCCGCCAACTGTATCACCCTGCTTGCGGATAGCGTCAATATGGGCTATCATTTCTTCGGCTGTTGCCGCATCCGCGCAGCGTACGATGTTTTTTTCGCGCCGGTCAATAAACTCCTGCGCGTTGGTTATTTCTACATTAGGCGCGTTTATTTTGCCTACACTGCTTACATGGGCCACAACTTCAATCCCCTGACTTTTTAACAGCAATTTCGCTATTGCCCCGGCTGCCACCCGAGCCGCGGTTTCGCGTGCCGATGAGCGCCCGCCACCACGATGGTCGCGGATGCCATATTTGGCCTGGTAAGTATAGTCGGCATGGGATGGGCGGAAAATATCTGTGTTATGGCTATAATCTTTTGAGCGCTGATCTTCATTAGGTATCAGCATCATAATAGGGGTTCCGGTAGTTTTACCTTCAAATACACCCGAAAGTATTCTTACTGTATCGCTTTCTTTGCGCTGCGTAGTAATTTTCGACTGGCCCGGCTTACGCTTATCCAGTTCAGACTGAATATATTCCATATCCACCGGTAATTGCGACGGGCAGCCATCAATAATTACGCCGATAGCTTCGCCATGCGACTCGCCAAATGTGGTTATCCTGAATAATTGTCCGAATGAATTGCCTGCCATGTTAATTATTTCTATTCGTCATTGCGAGGAACGAAGCAATCTCTGAACATGCAAAGTTTGGAGATCATTTTGTTCATGCGATGATGTTTATACTATTTATTTTTCGCTTTAGCCCTTCGGCTTTCTGCTTTAGCTTAGCGTAAGTAGGGATTGCTTCGTTCCTCGCAATGACGCGTGGGAAGCAACCTTTCGCCTTTTACCTTTCGCCTTTTACCTCCACAACAAATCCCACCTTCTCCAAATCACTCCAAAATGCCGGGTACGATTTTTCAACTACTTTGGCATTTTCAATTTCAACCTGTGGTACCAGTAAAGCCAGCGGCGCAAACGCCATAGCCATACGGTGATCTTCGTACGTATTAATAAACAGGGTTTCAGGGATAAACTTTCCGCTGCAATCCAGTTTATAAATTTCGCCTTTTTCTATTAGTTTGACACCTATTTTGGCTAATTCATTTTGTAAGGCCTTAATACGGTCGGTTTCTTTTATTTTTAAAGTTTCCAGCCCGGTAAAAGTGGCTTCATGATTTAACGCGGCACATACTACGATAATGGTTTGCGCCAGGTCGGGGCATTCTTTCAGGTCGAATATTTTACGGGTAACCGGCTTCGCTTCTTTATGTAAATGCACACCACCGTCACCAAATTGCGAGGTAATGCCAAAGTTAGCCATGATCTCGGTAATAACGCTATCGCCCTGCAGGCTGTATTGGGTAAGGCCGTGTAAAAACAGGTCGGCCTCATCAGCCAGCGCAGCTATAGCATACCAGTACGATGCGGCGCTCCAATCCGGCTCAACACTTAAAACGGTTTGTTTAAATTCCTGGCGCGGAATGCTAATGGTGTTATCATTCCACCTATGTTTTACACCTGCCTGCTGCAGCATGGCCAAGGTCATTTCAACATACGGGCGCGAGGTAAGGTCGCCTTCAATATGCAATTCTAAACCAAGAGGTAATTTGGCTGCTATAAGCAATAACGCGGTGATATACTGGCTGCTGATATTGCCTTTTATGCTGATACTGTTAGTCAGCTGCCTGATGTTACCTTTTATACGGATGGGAGGGAAGCCCTCATTTTCTTCGTAGCTGATCTCTGCACCCAATTTGCGCAGGGCGTCAACCAACACACCTATAGGGCGTTGTTTCATGCGTTCACTGCCGGTTAAAACAACTTCTTCATCCTGCAAGGTAAAGCAGGCGGTTAAAAAACGCATGGCCGTACCCGCGGGGCCGATGTTCACCAGTCTTAAGTCCTGAGTCTTAAGTCCTGAGTCAGTGTTGGTTTTAAGGGTCCCAGACTTCAAAACTTCCTGCAAAGTAACCGCGTCGGCCGCATCTGAGATATTTTCTACACGTACTTTGCCATTACTCAGCGCCTCAATAATAAGCGCGCGGTTGCATTCGCTTTTTGAGCCGGTTAAATGCACCTCACCCTTTACGGTTTTGGTTTTTTTTGTAAGCAGGATATTCTGGCCCATTATACTGTTAAACGTGTGTAAGTTTTTCGGCTTGCTGGCCCGCGGCCTGCTCCTTGTTCATTATTTCGGTTTGTTTACGGATAGATTCGGCATGTATCAGTTCCAGCAGTTTCTCTGTAAACTCTGCGCTTAACTTTAACGCTTTACCATAGTTTATGCGTTTGTTTAATATCTCTTCCCAACGGTTAACCTGCAAAATAGTAATGTTGTTATCTTTTTTGTAAGTGCCAATTTGCTCGGCTATCTGCATACGCTCGGCCATTTTTTGTATGATCAGGTCGTCAATTTTATCAATATTGTTGCGCAGCTCGCTTAGTTTATCATTAACCTGGGCGTTACTGGTGCCAGGTTTACGCAACGTTAAATGGTCTATCAATTCGGCTAAAGCGGCAGGGGTAACCTGTTGTTTGGCATCTGTCCAGGCTATGCTTGGGTCAATATGCGACTCGATCATTAATCCCTGCATATCCAAATCAAGCGCCTTTTGCGAAATGTAGCCTATCAGGTCACGATTCCCCGAAATATGGCTCGGGTCGCATATCAGCGGTAAATGAGGCGCAAGTGTTTTCAGGTGGATAGCGATATCCCACATTGGCTCGTTGCGGAAAGCAGATTTTTCGTACGAAGAAAACCCGCGGTGTATAGCCGCCATTTTAGTGATGCCGGCATTGTTAATACGTTCCAGCGCGCCTATCCATAAAGAAATATCGGGATTTACCGGGTTCTTTACCATAACGGGTATGTCAACACCTTTTAACGCGTCGGCAATTTCCTGTACAGTAAACGGGTTGGCTGTTGAACGGGCGCCTACCCATAAAATATCAACGCCGCCTTTTAAAGCCTCTTCCACGTGTTTGGCGGTAGCTACTTCAACGGTTGTAGGCAGGCCGGTTTCTTCTTTGGCGCGTTTAAGCCATTCTAAACCAATGCTGCCAATGCCTTCAAACTCGCCGGGGCGGGTACGGGGTTTCCATATACCTGCACGTAAGGCGCTTACGCGGCCCGTATTTTTTAATAAATGGGCGGTGGCTACCAGCTGGTCTTCAGTTTCCGCGCTGCATGGGCCCGCTATTAACAGGGGCTCTTTTCCTGCTGTTATCCAGGAATTTAACGGTTGTATGTTTAAATTAAGTTTCATTGTATTGTTTGTTTCGAAATTCGTTTTATAATAGTTTGTTAATTGGGGTTATTTAGCTAATTTTTTGATCTTGATGTACTTGCGTTCGGGTTTTTCGGGCGCTATATTTAATGGTTTCTCAGTATTAATATCTTCTTCGTGGCGTTTATACTCGCCCAGTATGTTAAAGTTATGGGTGTATTTCAGTATTTGTTTTACCGCTGTATCATATTGTTTGGTTTCCTCCCATTCTACATCAACATAAAAGTTATATTCATTACGTTTCCCCAAAACCGGCATCGACTGTATCTTGCTCATATTAACGCCCTGGTTGGCAAAAATATTAAGCACCTTAGCTAATGCGCCAACCTGGTTACTTACCTGGAAACATAATGAGGCTTTGTTGGCTATTGTTTTCTCAACATTATCGTGAGCAGTAAGGATCAAGAAACGGGTAAAATTTTTCTTGTTCGATTCTACACGCCGCTCGAGGATATCCAAACCATATAGTTTGGCGGCCAGCGTATTGGCAATAGCAACAGTATCAGTTAATTTTTCATCGTGTATACGCTTGGCACATGCGGCGGTATCGCTGCTTTCAACAATTTTGAGATGCGGGTACTCATCAAAAAAGTCGATGCACTGGCGTATAGCGATCGGGTGCGAAGTTACATATTTTACCTGTTCAAATGCAACACCCGGTAAAGCCATTAAATGCAGTTGTATGGGCAGGTAAATTTCGCCAATAACCGGGAAGTTATAATTAAGCAATAACGAGTAATTGGGCAAAATACTGCCTGCAATACTGTTTTCTATCGCCATTACCACATAATCAGCTTCGTTGTTCTCTAAGGCGTCGAATGTTTGTTTGAACGAGTTGCACTCAATAGTTTGAATATTTTCTCCAAAATATTTAAACGCCGCTTCCTCATGGAACGAAGCCCGTATCCCCTGTATAGCAACTCTTGGTTTATTTTTTTTCATAAAACAGTATTAAAGCAAAAAGTCCCGGCTTTACAGGCCGGGACTTTTCAGTTTCTTTATATGTGTGTTAGTGCATATTAGTCCCGGCTCTTACTGGTGAAGTAAAAGTAGTAACCATAAAAATATGCACTTGTTAATTTCATTTTTCTTTATTGCGGGGTAAATGTAGCAGTAAAAATTGATTTGTCAATAGATAATTTTTATTTTTTTGGAATTAAGTGAGGTAAAACGAAATTAATTGGACGAGAATTGACTTGCAAGTAGATTATTTGATGTATTAGGTTATTGTGAGAAATGGCTTTATAATAACTTGGTTTGTGGTAATTTTTGTAGTTAATAATATGATGAATTAATGAATTATTTGGGCGTCCGGGCGGGCTTTACGCTCATACGCCTGCAGGCCTTAGGCTCGGGCCGGTATCCGCTTCAATCCCTGACGCGGTTTTTTATGAATTATTTCCCTCCGTAGTCTGTGTCTCACAGACTGCCTTGTATAAAGTTGTCTGTGAGACACAGACAACGGAGACGGGATTACCACCCCGCATAATAACCCAACCCCTCCAGCAACTCCTCGTTGGTACAAATATTATCAATGCTAAACTGGCCTATGGCGCTTAGCAGCGTGCAGTTTATTTTACCGTTCTGGTTCTTTTTGTCTTTCAGCATAAAGCCTAATAAGGTATCGTTATACTCGCTTTTTAGGTCGTATCTTGGATACAGGTCGCTTAATACTTTGGTAACTTCAGCGAGGTCCGCGGCGCTTAAGCCGGTTTTTTTGTACGATAACCAGGCTTCACATATCATACCGATAGCGATCGCCTCGCCGTGCGATAAAGAATACTCATCATTCAATAACGAATAAGTTTCGATAGCATGGCCAATGGTATGGCCAAAATTTAAAGCTTTACGGATATTTTTTTCATGCGGATCCTCCAGCACTATTTTGTTTTTTATAGCTACCGACCGGTAGATCAGGTCGGCAGTTGGGTTGTTGAGGTCGCTTTCTTTCAACAGGTTCCAGTAAGCGGCATCGCAAATTAAGCCATGTTTAAGCATTTCGGCAGTGCCTGATAGTATTTGCCTTGCCGGCAGCGATAGTAAAAACCGGTACTCAATAAAAACCGCCTTTGGCTGGGTAAATGTACCTATGATGTTTTTTATACTGTCAATATCTATCCCCGTTTTACCGCCAACCGATGCGTCAACCTGCGAAAGCAGGGTAGTGGGCACGTGCACAAAATCAATACCTCGTTTAAACGTTGAGGCCGCGAAGCCGCCCAGGTCGCTGATAACGCCGCCGCCTAAATTAATCAACAGGCTCTGCCTGTCGGCGCCGAAATCAATCAGCATTTTCCAAACGCCTATGCAAAAATCAATGTCCTTGCTTTCTTCGCCTGAGTTTATTTCAATAATATCAAAATTATCCGGGTTGCCTAATTTCTCCCGTAACAGGGGAAGGCAGTATTTAGCGGTATTTTCATCCGTTAAAACAAAAAATCGCGAATAGCGGCCGCTGTCAATAAATTTTGCCAGTTCGCCTAAACTATTTTCAAAATATATAGGGTAATTATTGCTTTGTATCGTGTCCATCATATCAATTGGGCAGGTATCGGTATCTGTTGTATTCATAAAAAATTAAATCACTGTTATTTTTTCGTCTCTAAATTCAACCACATCGCCTTTTCTAACTTTTAAGCGCTTGCGATGGTCAACCGTGCCATTATATTTCACTTCGCCCTCATCCACAACTATTTGCGCTTCGCCGCCGGTTGAAACCAGGTGTGTAGCTTTTAATAATTGTATCATCGGGATATAATCGCCGGTAACTTTAAACTCGATCATGAGGCAGCAAAAATAAACTATTCGCAGAATAATGAGTTATGTTAAGCGGTATTTTCTAATTTTACACCATTAACTGATCGGATCATAGTTCATGGTTCTTAGTTCATGGTAGTTGCCCGCTATCCATTTGCTATGAACCATGAACCATGAACTATGAACCATGAACCATGAACCATTAACTATGCTTCAAAAACACACCCTGTCTTTTGAAAATACAGAGATAGCTTTTCGGCGTTCATCAAATGCCGACCTGAAACGGGCCTACTGGCTGTTCAAAATTATAAACATTAATTTTTTGGTTAAAATAGGTCCGCCTATAACCAACCTTGTTATTAAAATGGGCCTGCCTGTTAAGGGATTGATAAAGGCCACGCTGTTTAAACATTTTTGCGGCGGCGAAACCATACGCGAGTGCGAGCAAACCATAAAAAGCCTGGAAAGCGGTGGCGTGGGCACTATTTTAGATTACGCGGTAGAAGGGGAGGATGACGAACAGGTTTTTGATAATACCCGTGACGAGATCATCCGCACCATAAAACGCGCGGCTAAAGACAGGGCCATACCTATAACGGTGTTTAAAGCTACCGGCGTCGCCCGGTTCGGCCTGCTCGAAAAACTGGATGAGGGTACACCGCTTACCGGTGCCGAACAGGAGGAATGGGAAAAAGCGCAGGGCAGGGTACTGGCTATTTGCGAAAAGGCTCATGCTGTGGGAGTGCCGGTAATGATTGACGCCGAAGAAACCTGGATTCAAAAAACGCTTGACCGGGTGGCTTTGGATATGATGCGCCGGTTTAACCAGGAGAAAGCCATTGTTTACAATACCTACCAGCTTTACCGCCATGATAAACTGCAATCATTAAAAAGTGACAATGAAGCCGCTAAAAAAGAAGGCTTTATTTTAGGCGCCAAACTAGTGCGCGGCGCTTACATGGAAAAAGAACGCAAACGTGCCGAAGAAAAAGGCTATCCATCGCCCATACAGCCAACAAGGGAAGCTACCGACCGGGATTTTGACCTGGCTCTTGAATATTGTACCGATAATGTGGAAACTATAGCCTTTATGGCCGGCACACATAACGAAGAAAGCTGCCGGCTGCTTACCGAATTGATAAACAAAAAGAAAATAGATCCTAAAAATCCGCATGTGTATTTTGCCCAATTGCTGGGCATGAGCGATAATTTAAGCTTTAACCTGGCCGATGCCGGCTACAACGTTGCCAAATACGTACCCTACGGGCCCATAAAAGCCGTATTGCCTTACCTGTTCCGCCGTGCGCAGGAGAATACCGCCATTGCCGGGCAAATGGGGCGGGAACTGAGCCTGATTGTAAAGGAAATGAAGAGAAGGAGATTGTAAAAGGGTAACCCGCCGCCTTTGTTGGTTAATAATTCGCTTATAAATCTGTGCTGTTAAGGGTATTGTTAGGGATGCTCAATAACAATTTCGTTTAAATATTTAAATCCCGTAGCTACGCCCTTAAATTCTTGAATTTTATCGTCCTTATCAACCCTGTGGCCATGTACCAACCTGCCGAGCGAAAAGTAAAACGGCAGAGCATATTTGCCTGGTAATATATTTACCGGTTGCGGGAGATTTTGTAAAGCCCTGGTTATTTCTTCGGGTATTCCGTACCCCTTACCTCTTATAATTATTTTAATATTTTTGACCTTGTAATTAGCCACAGTGAAGGTTGCAATAGCATGTCCCTCAAATTTATTTTTTACTGCTTCTGCCGGATACTTGACATTTGCTTCTAAATCGGCAAGAAATCTAAACATTAAGAGATTCCGCGGAAGTGTGTCAGGCTTCTGTTCCTGTGGTTTCGGTAAGTCTTTGACAGGCATAACATCAACCCAGCTATAAATTTTACTGAACGCCAGAGTCGGCGCGCAAAACAAAACCGCACAAATGGGCACAGCCATTAGGTATTTCAGCCTTGCCAAATTACCCGAACGTTGTTGGTTTAACATAATAATTCTTTTTTTTAATAGGTTATAATTGAAAAATGAATAACTAACAGATAAAATAATTTACTCCTCAACAAACTCCAGTATATCACCCGGCTGGCAATTTAAAACACGGCATATTGCCTCCAGTGTTTCCAGCCTAACCGCTTTGGCCTTGCCGGTTTTTAATATGGATAAATTAGCCATAGTAATGCCCACCTTTTCGCTCAACTCGGTTAACGACATTTTACGCCGCGCCATCATCACATCTAAATTTACAATTATGGGCATGGCTATACGGTTAGGTCGTGTTCTTCCTGTAAGGCTACAGCGCGGCTAAAAGCCAGATACAATAACGAAAATAATATGCCCAGGGGTAAAGCATCCCACGCGTCGGTCCACAGCACATCTTTCAATACTATATCTTCGGTAAAGTAATTATGAAACAACAGCTTCATTAATAAATTAACCAATATTACCATCACCGGGTAACTAACAATGACAACTGACAGAAATCTTAAACGGACTACATTTTTGCGGGTGAATGTACCCTTTGACATATCATAAATAAACCTGATAAATACATAAAGCAAAACTAACAAACCAACAGCGTATAAGATGACCAACGCGCGGCAGGTTAGATCGAATAAATTTGCGCCGCGTTTACTAACCGGGATCAGCAGGGCATCGTCTTTATCGCTATACCTGAATTTTACCGGAACATCGTCAAGGTATATTCTACCGCTGGCCAGGCGATTTTTAGTGGTATCTTCAAAACTTTCGCGTAAATAGCCCTGTGAATTTTTTACATAGAATACGCAGTCATCATCACCCAACCACTCCCTATTTTTTATGCTCCAGGCATATAGCTTAATGTAATACTGAACGTGCCCGTCATATAATTTATTTATGCAGGTATCACAGCTTACGCCGAGCATTAGCCAGACCGGTCGCTTCCTCTTTAACCATTCATAAGTGCAGGTATCGCACGCCAGGCTTACCTGTGTGCCTAAATAAGCAAATTTGCGCCAGTTATATGTAAGGCAGTCGCCGTTTTTCAGATCGCGCATGCTTGTCAGGCTATCCTTTAATTTATTGTATTTATTATAAGGAATGGTATCCGGAATACGCCAATCATCAATAGGTTTTAGTATTTTGGCGACCGCAATCTTAACCGGCGGGTTATCTACGCCACCTACCAGTATCCATACGTTGCCGGTTACACTAATAATAATACAGGCCAGTATAATAATTGCCGCGGGGTTAGGTTTAAATTTGGCTTTCATTTTAACTATGATTTAGGTTGTTAAACGGTAGTACCATAAATAAGCACAGATTGATTACGCGGCAATTATTAAGATTAATTGTGATAAGGTTTAGGTTTATCTTACACATCACAAATAAATAATTAATTATTGATATAAACAAATTATTTATTGTAAATCGATAAAATATATTAATATATTGATTATTCGAACGAGTGATTTCTTTTGCTAATTAAATTATATTTACATAACCAATCATTACAGCAGGTTAAACAGCAGGAAAAATGATCGTCACAAAAAAGAAGTTAATACTTTACTACCTTTTAGCATCCTACTGCGTAATAGCCGTGCTGGTACTTACCACTAACTTTTTTTCTGAAAGCCCTTTTCAGCAAAGTCATAGGGCGATGTGGTCGATTGTTATTATTCCGGCATTGTCAATTCTCATCCTGCATAAAAATTATTTAAGAAACAGGGGCAGGCAGCGCACTTAAAATTGCATTTTAATATAATTTAGATAGGTTAGATAATCACGATACAATGCTGAATCTTGTTTCATCCTGTAACAAAATTTCATCTATTAACAATTAATTGTATATCAATAAATTACAGCAACAGTATACTTAAATTCCCTGACGAAAACGTCGTAACATCTTGTTTCATCTTGTTTCACCGACTTTTCATAGTTTGGTTATTTTCAATAGGTTAAGTCAAAATGCTGTTTCACCTGTTTCATCTGTTACACCCTCGCGTGAAACAAGATACTATGGGGCTATCCACATTTCTCAAAATTTTCAACAATCCCGCTCAATCCCGCCCAATGCATTAACTTTACCATTCACTTAAAACGCAATAAACCGCTTGGCAAAAGAAGCTACCAAAGAAACGCCCTTAATGCAGCAGTATAATACCATTAAGGCTAAGTACCCCGGTGCTTTGTTGCTGTTCCGTGTGGGCGACTTTTACGAAACCTTCGGTGAGGATGCCATCAAGGCGTCGGGCATACTGGGTATTGTGCTTACCCGCCGCGCCAACGGGGCCGCCACGCATATTGAACTGGCAGGCTTCCCGCACCATTCGCTCGATACATACCTGCCCAAACTGGTGCGCGCCGGGCAGCGGGTAGCCATCTGCGATCAGTTGGAGGACCCCAAAGCCACCAAAACCATTGTAAAACGCGGCGTTACCGAGCTGGTTACGCCCGGGGTGGCTATTAATGATAATATCCTTCATCAAAAAAGCAATAACTACCTGGCCTCGCTGTATTTTGAAAGGAATAGCATAGGTATAGCCCTTATAGATATATCGACCGGTGAGTTCCTTACTGCGCAGGGTAACACCGATTATATTGATAAGCTGCTGCAAGGCTTTAATCCCAGCGAGATCATCTACCAAAAAAGCAAGCAAACCGAATTCAAGGAAAGTTATGGCGACCGTTACTATACCTATACCCTTGATGAATGGCCCTACAGCGGCGATTACGCGCACGAAACGTTGCTGAAGCACTTTGGCGTTAAATCGTTAAAAGGATTCGGTATTGATAAGCTGAATTTGGGGATAGTGGCCGCCGGTGTAGCCCTGCATTATCTGAATGAAACCGAGCACCGTAACCTGCAGCATATATCGGCCATCAGCCGGATAGAGGAGGACAGGTACCTTTGGCTCGACCGCTTCAGCGTGCGCAACCTGGAGCTGATAGGGTCAGCCAATGAAAACGCGCTAACGCTGGTGGATGTGCTTGACCATACCTGTTCGCCCATGGGCGCGCGCCTGTTGCGCCGCTGGATAGTAATGCCACTAAAAGAGCTCAAACCTATTAATGACCGCCTTGATGTGGTGGAATACCTGGTAGGCGAGGAGGACTTGCGCGAAAACCTGCAGCAATATATCCGACAGATAGGTGACCTGGAAAGGCTGATCTCAAAAATAGGGCTGCAAAAGGCAAACCCGCGCGAGGTTAGCCAGCTTAAAAAAGCGCTTACGGCTATCGATGCTATAAAAGGTTTATGCGAACAGTCTGTAAGCCTGCCATTAAAAGCTATTGGCGAACAATTAAATCCTTGTACGCTCATCTGCGAGAAGATAGCTAAAGAATTGCAGCCTGATCCGCCGGTAATGCTCATCAAGGGTTCGGTAATGAATGATGGTATCAGCGAGGAACTGGACCGCCTGCGCAAGATTGCCTTTGGCGGTAAAGGGTACTTATTGGAGATACAAAAACGCGAAGCGGAAAACACGGGCATACCCTCATTAAAAGTATCGTTCAATAACGTGTTTGGGTATTATTTGGAGGTTACACATAGTCATAGGGATAAAGTGCCAACAGAATGGATACGCAAACAAACCCTGGTAAACGCCGAACGCTACATCACGCCCGAACTAAAAGAATACGAAGAACAAATATTAGGCGCCGAAGAAAAGATACTGGCCCTCGAAACCAAATTATACAACGACCTGCTCTATGCCCTCGCCGAATATATAAAACCCATACAGCTAAACGCGCAATTGATAGCCCGTTTGGATGTGCTGCTTAACTTCGCCACCATATCCATTAAAAACTACTACGTTAAGCCCGAAATGAATGAGAGTAGGGTAATTGATATAAAAGGCGGCCGCCACCCGGTTATAGAAAAGAATTTGCCGCAGGGCGAAGAGTATATTACCAATGATGTGTTCCTCGATTCGGAAACACAGCAGATCATCATTATTACGGGGCCAAATATGGCGGGTAAATCGGCACTGTTAAGGCAAACCGGGTTAATTGTACTGATGGCGCAAATGGGTTGTTTTGTGCCTGTAAAATCGGCCTCGCTGGGTTTGGCGGATAAGATATTTACAAGGGTAGGGGCATCGGATAACCTGTCGTCGGGCGAATCAACCTTTATGGTGGAGATGAATGAAACGGCAAGCATCCTCAATAACCTTTCGGACAGAAGCCTGATATTGCTGGATGAAATAGGCCGGGGCACCTCAACTTATGACGGTATCTCCATAGCCTGGTCAATAGCCGAATATCTGCATAACCACCCAACCGTAAAAGCCAAAACCCTGTTCGCCACACATTATCATGAACTCAACGAGTTGAGCAACAGCTTTAACCGTATCAAAAATTATAATGTTACGGTTAAAGAAATTGGCCACCAGATCATTTTTTTACGCAAGCTGGTGCCGGGCGGCAGTGAACATAGCTTTGGCATCCATGTAGCTAAACTGGCAGGTATGCCGCAAAAGGTATTATCGAGGGCTAATGAGATACTGAAAAAGCTCGAACACGAGCGCACAGGAGGCGAACATCTCAAAGAGAGCATCCGCAAAGTGCAAAAGCAGGCCGTACAGATGCAGATGTTTAGTATTGACGACCCGGTACTGGTAAAAATACGCGATACACTGAACAACCTTGATGTAAATACCCTAACCCCCGTTGAGGCTTTAATGAAGCTGGATGAGATACAGCGGGTTATAAAGGGGAATTGATTTCGGATTTCGGATGTTCAATTTCGGATTTGTTATATTGTGTACGATGTTAATATGTTAAAAACATCTAATGCCCGCTTCAGCGCTTAACACTTACTTTTATGACATGAAGTTGAACCGTTACGCTAAAGTTTTTTTATTGCTTTTTGCAGGGACTATTATCCTTTCGTCGTGCCATACCCGGAAAGCGGTAATGAAAGGCGAGGCCGGCGAAATAGTAAAGCCCCAGGCAAGTATAGCCGAAAAATACGCGCAAATTATGGAGGTTGATAAACGTGATATTAAAAATGGCCGCCTTTACAATTTTATTGAACTATGGACAGGCATTCCCTATAAATTTGGCGGTATAGACAAAGACGGGATAGATTGCTCGGGTTTGGCTTTGTTGTTAGAACAGCAGGTTTATGGCATTAACATTCCGCGTATTACCTATCAACAGGCAGCGGTTATTAAGCGCAAATATGAAAATGAATTAAAAGAAGGCGACCTTGTTTTTTTTGATTTCGACGGGAAGCAATTCAGCCATGTGGGGGTGTACCTGCAAAATGGCTATATAGTTCATGCCAGCTCAACAAAAGGGGTAATGGTAGTTAAATTGCATAGCCCGTCTATGTATAAATATTTCTCGCGCGGCGGATCTGTTAAAGACGATACGGTTTCGGCGCAGGGCAATTAATTAATAAGCTTCCTGGTTATTAATTTTATCCAGCAGGGGTAATGCGTTTTTTTATTTTGATGGTCTTTATTTTTCTATATAATTGCGCAATCAATGGGCCTTTGTCGCTGCCCGGATAATACGCTCGGGATAACCTTTTAGTGATCCATGCATAAACCACTACCGTAGCCCAGGGATAGTAGAATATTGTCTGATAATAATTAAAAACCAATACAACCACCATTAATACAGGTATTAAAGCAATATTGATGCGTTGTATCTTCCATTTAAGATTCGTTTCGAGCTTTAATATGTTTATGCATAACTTTTCCCTGTTCTTTAACAAGTAGCGGGTTATTAAAGCTTGTGTGAAGATAGATGAATAAAATATCAAGATATAAATGGTGTGTCCCCAGTTAAATTCCGATAATTGGTCATTAATACCACTGGTAATTAAAGAAATAGCAAAAGGGAACAGCGTTACTGTAAACAAGAATAGCAGGTTAAGTGCTAAAAGTTTGATATCATAATCTTTTAAAAACCTGAACAATTTTATATGAGCGATCCAAAACCGAGCCACCAGGAAAAAACTCACTGTGTAAGCCAGAAATTTAAGTATTAACTGCTCATACGCTTTAATAATATGACCTTCTGTTTCGTGCCCTATTCCTTCCGGGAGTCTTAATTCCAACACCATAATGGTTAGAATGATAGCAAATACGGCATCTGTAAACAGAACGGCCCGCTCCAACTGGAACTCCTTTTGTATTTCTTCTTCTTCTTTAATATCCATAGCTAAATATAATTTATATATTTTTGTTTCCGAAATGTCAAAACAAGATTATTCTTTCTGGACAAAATATAAACGATATGCCGGTACCGAAATATTACTATACGTAATAATGATATTAGGTATAATATTGGGTATCTGGATATTCAGTTAATTGTTTTTAACTAAAGTTACGCTGTAATTGTCTGCCTCCAATACATTCCTATAAAAATCAACCAGGTCCTGGTAAGTATCTTTGCTGTAATTACCATCAACCAGTTGTATTTGTCGTTTGTATACTAATTGGTCGCCGTTTAAAATCATAGTCGCCTTATAATTTCCAAATGGTTTGGTAATGGTTATATTTAATGGCATTTTCTCTAACCGATAGCCTTTAGGCAGTGTATAGTTTATTTCATCCTCATCGGTATATCCTTCGTTTATATATACCGGGTTTAAACGGTTTCTCACTTCACGGGGCGCGCGTTCTGTACGGTTTACGGGGTTGATCATGAAATAAACCTTGCCTTCGCTAACTGACGCGTAATCGCGCGCAGTAAGTTTGATACTTTCGGTGGTTACCGGCTGCAGACTTTTATCCTGACTGAAATTAAACTTTTCAATTTCGAGGTTATTAATTGGATAGGTTTTTTTCAGGGATTTTATTTGTTCAGTGACTGATTCATTAATTACACCCTCCCTGTTATCATACTGCACGCCTTTAAAAAGAGTTTCCATATTGCCCGATAGCTCGCCTACGTCGTTTATAATAAAACTTGCCCTGCGTGCTTGCAGGTTGTTTTGAGCTGTATATTTTGGTGTGTGCAGCAATTTCCCGCCTTCAGGGGTACAGGCCAATACGGTACGGTCGTCCGTAAAATCGCCTAAAAAGCCAAAAGGCATTTTTTGGTTGGTGCATTCCAGCCAGGTTGTATCGTTTTTAAACGGGATACATAAAATAACATGATCGCCCTGGTCCATGCTCGCAAAATCATTCAGCATACTTATTTTATTATTTCCGGCTTCAACAACACAATACCATGAGGGTATATTAGCCAATTTAAGCAGCGCCTGTGTATAATTAACTAAAGCCTTGCAATCGCCATAACTTAATTTATCAACATCGGCAGCAGTAAATGGCTGATAGCCGCCAATGCCCACCTGTACGCTTACATAATGCGTCTTTTGCTGCATATATTCATAAATTTTCCGGGCTTTTTCTTTGGGGTCGGCAATGTCAATGGTCAAATCTCTTATATGCGCGATGGTTTCCCCGGACAATTGATCCCTGTTAAGCAATAATTTATCGTATATCCATTTCCCCAATTCATTCCAGTTGGTAAAAGAACCATTTATGCCTTCATACATGAATTTTTCGGGGGCTATTTTTATACTGCTCAGGTAAATATCCGGGTTGGGGCTATACGGCTCATCTTTTATGGCCTTCATATTGTTCAATTCCCAGTAATAGGTTTTTAAACCGGCCGCGTTGGTATTGATAATAGCTTTTTGGGGAATATTTATTTCTTTATACCGGATGTTAAAATCGGGTTTACAGATAAAGTTAAGCGAGCTTCTTTCAACGGCCATGCCTTTAGTTTGGCTGGGACGCCAGTTACCAAGATTCAACGATTGTTTGGAGTGTCTTTCGCATTCGTACTCAATAGTATAAGGATAATCAGTAACCGCGGGTAAAAAATGTTTTATACGTGTATCTTCAAACAGCGAAAAACCATCGGTCGCGCTTACATCGTCAAAATCACTTTCCGAGAATTTGGATATCGGGATGCCAAAACTGTTGTAAACAACTCCTTTGATAAATTTTATAGTCATACTTTTATTATGCCAGATAGCAATACGTGCCAGTTCATCGCCATTTTTATTTAAAACAGTAACAGCTTCTTTAGTATGATAGATGGTATTATCAGGGGCTTTTACTTCGACGGTTTCTTCGCTATTGCGTACCACGACGCTTGCATAGGGCAATAGATTTTTTGGAATAAGGCTAACATCATAATTATTCTGTGCCGATATAGAGCTACTTGCTGCAAGCAGGAATAAGAGCGTTAAAATGCCTCTCATATCTTCTTTTTAAACACCATTTCTGTTTTTTCCGAAAGTATGATCTTATTATATAGCTCTTTCAAAAAAGGGTATTCAGCCGATTCATACACCGATTTATTAAACTGGATAACATGCGAAAAAGTGAAAGAACTACCACTGCCATCATAAGCAATGGCAAACCTGCCGGCATTTCTGGGCATAACCAGCCCGCCATTCTGCGGCGGATTTTCAACAATATACCCTTCGGGTAATTTCATGTTTAATATAAACCTTGTTTCAGATGGCATCCCCCAGTCTACAGGGTAAGTGCGGTCGGCCAGTTTAAAAGGGTTGGTAATGATCCTGCCAAAAATAAATGGGTTAAAGCTTAATTTGTTGTGATTTAAATTATCAAACGCGTCTATCTCGACCTCATAAGTTTCTGTTAACGGCATATCTAAACTATCAATATTATTTATAGCTGATTTTGTTATTTTTACTTTAGTTAACTTTTCGTCCAGGTTTTCAACATATTCATCTGTGGTGTTAAATTTTTTTATGGCCTTTCGTTCCACATAAGCCGCATACCCTTTAAAGTAATTAATAAGAGTCCCTTTTAATTTGCCGTTTTCCTGCAAGGCGAGGGTAAGTGTGTGTGTACTGCTTTGAGTTTGCGGATTGGTAATATCTATCCAATAAGACGGTTTATCCAAACTCATTACGCGCCCCTGGTCGTTCAGGCAACGCAGGGGCAATATGCCAAAGGAGAGCAATGGGTCTGTCGCATCCAGCAGGTAGCTTTTATCGCCAATATTGGCTTTGGCTATTACATAGTTAAACTCAGTTATAACCGGGTATAATTTGTTTACAATGCCATGTTCGCGGGTTGATAGTAATACCGCCTCCGTGTTTATACCTGCTGCGTTTAGCGCGGAAACCAAAGTCAGGTTAATATCGCCAGCCATGCCTGTGTGCTTATCAAGTGCTTTGCGAATACCGTCGGGACTGGTGAACGAATAATAGTCATTCCATTTGATCGTTTTTTGCATGTATGCATATACGGCTTTGGCTTTATCCATGTCGTCGGTTTTACCAGCGATAACAGGTGTTATACGGTCTCTTAGCTGGTCTTTCTTTTTAATTTGACCGCCAAAGTAATCATCCTTTTTAAGCTGATAATCAACATCCGTCCACTCTTTAGCTACTTTAGCATGTATCCCTGTATAAGGATTGGTAAATTCAGAAAGTTCAAAATAAACGGCTGCTATAAAATTCTTGGGCGCGGTCATATAATCTTCTTCAACAAATGCCGGGATGTTGTTCATTCCAAAAATTAAGTGCGAACAATCAGATTTAGCCCCATGGGTTGAAAAACACTCCTGTTCAAGATCGCTAACACTTTTATCTAGTTTTAATTCCCCCCTTAACACCGCGTTATAGGTCCAGAAGCCTGGAATATGCGCCTCATACTCTGAGTGGATTTTTGGTATATCGCTTTGAAACTGCCAGTCGTGAAAACTGTCCCAATAAGGAGATGTTATTTTGTATTTATATTCAATTACACACCCGTTTCTCAGGCCCGGCATTGCAAATTTAACGTTAGTGTGGTTTTTGTTTTCCTGTACTTTGAATATCTTCGAAGGGTCCAGTTCCTCGGTTTTAACCGCGCCATTAGCGTCGGTATACATAGTCACTGCGGTAATATCATCTGCTTCTTCGCCCACTTCGTTACCAATATAAAGGGGGATCTCTACGGTTCCCTGTTTAAAGCCATTCTCATCAAAAATTTTTATCCTGACGTGATATTCATACACCAGCCTGATATTATCACTGCTTACAACGGTTATTTTTGCGTTCCCATATTCATTTAAAACTACAGCGTGGGCTGATGTATCTTTATTATATTTTTTCATGCCCATTTCTTCGTACGTCCATTTGCCGTAAGCAAAATCCTGCGCGTTAACAGCGATTGACACACAAAAAACAAGCAGGATAATTAAAGTCAGTTTTTTCACTTTTTTGAGATTGGGTTTACGAGGTATTAAGGTATGATATTTTATATAATTATAAAAAATATTAAATAATTCATAGTACGGGAAATTTTAAAGACTTTTGCCACCTTTGCATAACCAATATGAAATTGAATTTAAAACGCCCCCTGGCTTTTTTTGACTTGGAAGCAACCGGCATTAATATCGGCGCCGACCGTATAGTTGAATTATCAGTTATTAAACTTTATCCTGACGGAAGGGAAGATGTTAAAACATGGCGCATAAACCCCGAAATGCCTATTCCGCTGGAATCATCGCTGATACATGGTATTTATGATGGGGATATAAAAAATGACCCCACCTTTAAAGAGGCGGCCCCATTAGTTGCCGAATTTATGGCAAACAGTGACCTGGCCGGTTTTAACTCTAATAAATTTGATATACCGATGCTAATGGAGGAGTTTTTACGGGCGGGGGTTTTGTTTGATTTGGATAACCGCCATTTTGTTGATGTACAGAATATTTTTCACCAAATGGAACAGCGTACGCTAAAGGCCGCGTACCAGTTTTACTGCAATAAGGATATAATAAACGCACACTCTGCCGAAGCTGATACCCGTGCCACTATGGAAGTGTTACTGGCGCAGATAGCCCGGTACGAAAATAAAGAATGGGAAGACAAAAAGGGTAATAAGAGTATCCCCGTTGTTAATGATATTGAGGCGCTGCATAAGTTTACAAATTTGAACCGCCCGGTTGATTTTGCGGGCCGACTGGCCTATAATGACAACAACGAAGAAGTATTTAATTTTGGAAAACATAAAGGCAAAAAAGTTGAAGATGTTTTTAATGTTGAACCAAGCTATTATTCATGGATGATGCAGGGCGATTTCCCGTTATATACCAAACGTAAACTGGAAGAAATATATAATCGCCTGAATGCTAAAAGACAAGCGGAACGCCAGCAAAAAGCCGCCCAGCCAAAAATTGTGGCCGAGGTTGAAAAAGTTGAAGATGTTGCAAAAGTTGTAAAAAAGGATGTACCCCAACCTCCGCAACCTCAAAAAACATTCAGCAAACCCTACGAAAACAAACCCTTTAAAAAGAAAGAAGAACCTGCCCTGCCCATAAACGAGGATATGTTAAAACAATTGGCTGATAAGTTTAAGAAGGGTTTATAGTTACCTAATCATGCGTGTCATTTCGAACGATAGTGAGAAATCTTAAGCGCTGTACATAGGCTACTTCGCAAGGTGGTTAAGATTTCTCTCTCGTTCCTCGTTCGAAATGACACGCTTTATTATATTTTTGTCAAAAAGCTAATATTCCGCTTCAACCCGGCAAATTTAGCGCGTTTTACCGCTGAGTTTTTGAATATTTTTTCAAAAACATCTTCGGTTATTTCTTTAAGATCGTTGCGGCTGAGGTTTAGCAGTTCGGGGCGGGGGGTAAACGCGGCTTCGTTATGTAATACCGAAAATTTGTTCCAGGGGCAAACGTCCTGGCAAATATCGCAACCGAACATCCAGCCTTCCATTTTTCCTTTAAACTCCTGCGGTATCTCGTTTTTTAGTTCAATGGTTAAGTACGATATACACTTGCTACCATCAACCACATAAGGAGCCACAATGGCTTCCGTTGGGCAGGCGTCAATGCAGCGCTTACAGGTGCCGCAATGATCGGCAGAGGGTTCAATATCATATTCCAGTTCAATATCAACTATCAACTCGGCCAGGAAAAAAAAAGAGCCTGTTTTTTGGTTAATGAGATTGGTGTTTTTGCCTATCCACCCTAATCCCGCTTTTTGCGCCCAGGCTTTGTCTAATACCGGTGCCGAGTCAACAAATGCGCGGCCGCCAACTTCGCCAATTTTTTCGTTTATAATTTGCAGCAGTTGTTTCAGCTTATCCTTAATTACCAGATGGTAGTCTTCGCCGTAAGCATATTTTGATATTTTGGGGGCAAGCGGATCGGCCTGCAAATCCTCAGTATAATAATTTAGCCCTAATGAAATAACAGACCTGGCCCCGTCAACCAGTAAACGAGGGTCGAGGCGCTTATCAAAATGGTTTTCCATGTAGTGCATTTCGCCATGCATACCTTTTTTTAGCCATGCTTCCAGTCGCGGCGCTTCTTCTTCTAAAAACCCGGCTTTGGCAATACCGCAAAACAAGAAGCCTAAGTTTTTAGCTTCGGACTTTATCAATTCGCTGTATGCCGACCGGTTTTGCTGCATAAATGCAAAGATAACATAAATAAAAAACAGGATTTTTTAAATGATGTTATCTACAATAAAAGCCATGGAAAATATAGATCCTAAAGATGAGCAGATCACCAACGATGATGACTCGGTAACTAATAAAGACGGCGATAATAACCTGGAAAAAGGCCAACCCCCCCAGCCTCCGCCAACAGGCGGAGGAGCAAGAAGAGCAGCCTGATAATGATACCGACGATTTAACTACCCCTGACGAAAATGAAGAAGATTCATCTAATACAGCGGGCGGGGCCTAAAAGCTTTGCTTAATACTTTTGCTCAGCGTCTTTGTTGTCCAATACCCACTATCCAATATACGACGGATGGTCATTAGGGGGTCGTTCGGGTCGCGTTTTTCAGCTAATTGGAAAGCAATTTTAAAACCGCGTTTATGCAGTTCGGGAAAACCCGATTTGTTCCATATCCCAAAGGGGTAAGCAAAATAGTCTATTTTTTTGCCCGTTATTTCTTCCAGTTTTTTTGTCGGCTTATCAATTTGCAGTACCCAATCGTCTTTTTTAGGATTAGGGTCGTGTTTGTATTTGCTGGTCATATGATGGTCCCAAGTATGGCTGCCGATGATGTTGCCCGCGTCGGATAATGCTTTAACCTGTTCTTTGGTCATATAGCGCGGGCGGCCTAATGATACGGTCATGATAAAATACACCGCCTTAAAGCCATATTTTTTCAACTCGGGCGCGGCAATGGTAAACTGGTCAAGGTCGGTATCATCAAACGTGAGCATAATGGGCTTACTTGGTAATGCCGCGCCAGTTGTAAGGTAATTATACAGTTGGTCGGGCAATATGGTATGATAGCCGCTATCGGCCAGCATTTTTATATGTTGCTTAAACGCGGCTATGGGTATAATATAATCTTTTGCTGTTTTTGAATCTGTTGGCTTCCAGTCGCGTATCTGGTGATAGCATAATACAGGCACTTGTTTACGCGCCATAATAGCGGCCGGGTTAGGGCCTTCGGCAATGGCTACGGTAGTAAGAGATAAGGTTAGGAATGATAATAAAGCGATGAATAATTTTGACATATGATATAATTAATTTTTAGACTTACAAAAGCAACCTGTCATTTCGAACGATAGTGAGAAATCTATACACCGGAAATTGCATATGTATAGATTTCTCCTCGTTCCCTGCCAGCCGGCAGGCAGGCTCGTCGAAATGACAGGTGGGCTATATTTTATTTAGGTTGTAAAACAATTCGTTTGCCTTCGTTGATGGATCTTTTAGCTGCATCTAATATCTCCATGGCTATCATGTTATATTTCAAACCGGCCTGGTCGTTTTCTGATGATATTTTGCCGCGCAGTACCGCAGTTAAATAAACCAGCGGATCGTTATTAGGTTCGGCAAGGGCTTTTGGTTTAGTTACCAACCCGAAGTTCCCTTCCTTTAGCCTGAATTGTACGTTTGTGCCATCAAAGGCATGTATAACGCCTCTTTCACCCCAAACTTCCATATCCTTTAAATTTAAGGCCCAGTTCCATGAGGCTTCAATGGAAGCGGTGGCGGTAGCGTATTCAACGAGTATAGTAGCATCATCCTCAACTTTTGGATAAACTAACGGTTTATAATGTTTAGCAATAGCAGTAACCGCGATCGGCCGTTCGCCATGCATTAACCAGGTTGCCAGGTCGGAACCATAACAGCCAAAATCATTAAGAGGGCCCGCCCCGTTCATATTGTCAGCCGGATCAGTTAACCAGGCTAAAAATTCAGGGCTACAGCCAATTTCAACCGGGCCCCTATGGCCGTCACGGATGACCATCCTGCGTATCTTGCCGATACTGTCCTGGTTAACCTTATCATAAATATATTGGAAGGATGAGTACCACGTAGTTTCATAGTTGACTAATAATTTAATATTATATTTATTGGCTAAAGCTTCCATGCGTTTAGCTTGTGCTAAAGTTGCTGCCAATGGCTTTTCAACCATTACCGGTATATGTAATGGTGCGCATAGCTCAACAATATCCACATGCTTTCCAACCGCGTTATAGCCTAACATAACTTCGGGTTTGCGCTCCCTGATCATTTTATGTACATCATCATAGTAAATCGAATCGGGCAGGTTATACCTTTTCTTATATTTTTCCCATAACGGCCTGCTGGGTTCGTACACGCCTACCACATTTGCCTTTCCGGTTTTCCATTGGTTGAAAAAGCCAACAATATGGTCGTGGTTCAAGCCGTATACGCCTAAACGTAAACGGGTGTCCTGGGCGTTTGCAGACAGGAACGAAAAGGATAATAAAAGAGCAAATAAGCATAGCTTTTTGCCAAATTCAGTATAAAATTGATTTTTCATTTTAGGGTTATAATTGGAAAGCAATAGTAATAATAAATACTTAAAACAAGGAAGTGTTACCGCCTAATTTTATTTTACCCAAATGCTTGTAGGCGCTTTCGGTAGCTTCACGGCCGCGGGCGGTGCGCATTAAAAAACCTTCCTGTATTAAAAAAGGTTCGTAAACTTCTTCAATAGTGCCTTCATCTTCGCCAACGGCGGTAGCGATTGTTTTTAAACCTACGGGGCCTCCTTTAAACTTATCAATAATGGTGGTTAAAATTTTATTGTCCATTTCGTCCAAACCGTGTTCGTCAACATTCAACGCGTTAAGGGCATATTTGGCTATGATAGTATCAATATTGCCGTCGCCTTTTATCTGGGCGAAATCGCGTGTACGGCGCAGCAGGGCGTTAGCGATACGAGGTGTCCCGCGGCTGCGGCGGGCAATTTCATAGGCGCCCTCATCATTTATAGGTGTTTTTAATATGGATGCAGACCGAAGCACGATCGTAGTTAACAATTTGGCATCATAATACTCCAGCCTGGAGTTAATGCCGAAACGCGCACGCAAAGGCGCGGTAAGCAGGCCCGAGCGAGTAGTGGCGCCAACCAGCGTAAACGGGTTAAGCGATATTTGTACAGAGCGGGCATTTGGGCCGCTCTCCAGCATAATATCTATCTTGAAATCCTCCATTGCCGAATAAAGATATTCCTCAACCAGGGGGCTTAAACGGTGTATCTCGTCGATAAATAAAATATCGCCTGTTTCCAGGTTGGTGAGTAATCCGGCAAGGTCGCCGGGTTTATCTAAAACGGGCCCCGAGGTGATCTTGATGCCAACCCCCATTTCATTGGCGATAATGTAGGACAAGGTAGTTTTTCCCAACCCCGGCGGGCCGTGTAGCAATACGTGATCGAGCGCCTCGCCGCGCTGGCGGGCAGCCTGTACAAATACCTTTAAATTGGCTAATATTTTATGCTGGCCGGTAAAGTCTTCGAATACCTGCGGACGTAAAACTTTTTCAATATCACGCTCGGCAGGAGAGAGGCGTTCACCGTCGGGGTCAAGATGCTCATTCATTAAGACGAAATTAAATTTTTATTTCGGATTTTTTAGTGTTGTTAATCAGCAGGAAAGAAATAAGGACAATCTGTTAACATTCGTTAACATAAAATAAAGAAGATTAACAAAGTTCTCTCTTGTCAAAAAAAAATTAACATATTGCAAATCAATTATAACGAAAACTTGTTATAGGCTATCAGTATTTTATTCCGATCCCTTACTAATATTACCTGGATATGATCACAAAACTCACGGAAGAAGGATATAAGGATATTTTTTATAACAGCGAGGCTACCATGTTAATTATTAGCATTGATAAGCCCCTTTATACTATTATCGATGTAAATAATGCTTACCTTAAGGCTACCAACAGCTGCCGGGAGGCACTGATCGGAAAATCAGTTTTTGGTGCATTTCCAGCAAATCCTACCGACGAGGAATCAAAAAACATTGAACGTACTATTTTTTCTTTTGACGAGGCTATCCGGTCGAAAAAACCGCATACCATGAGCAATTACCGGTATGATATACCTATACCCGGAACAGACCAGTTCGAGGAGCGTTACTGGACAACCACCAATACCCCCGTTTTAGATGAGCATGGCGATGTGGCCTATTTTATTCATTCGCCTATTAATGTTACGGAGTTATATAAAGTAACCCAGCGGGAAAAGGCAGGTGTTGAAGCGCTTAAACATCAGCGCCAGCAGCTCTATTCCACTTTTATGCAGGCACCCGTGGGAATTGCCATATTTAAGGGACCTGAATATGTTGTCGACCTGATCAACCCGTCACTTTGTGAAATATATGCAAAAAGACAGACTGAGTTGATAGGGCGGCCTATTTTTGAAGCTATCCCGCAATCAAAAGGTCAGGGGTTTGAAGAATTGCTGGACAATGTGCGCTTAACGGGCAAATCATTCAAAGGTTCGGGGCTTCCGGTCACAATTATGAAAGGTCGTAAATTAGAGACGATATATTTTGATTTTGTTTATGAGCCATTTAAAGAGAACGATGGTACAATTTCCGGCGTGATCGCTGTGGCTACCGATGTTACCGAGCAGGTTAACGCAAAAAAAAGGATAGAAGAGGCCGAAGAACGTTCACGTCTCGCGGTTCAGGCGGTTGGTTTGGGTACTTATGATTTAGACCTGTTAACCGGCGAAATAATAACATCAACCATTTTTGCCAACATTTTTGGATTTGATGATCCGGTGCAACGCGATGAATATGTGGCTGTTTTTCATCCTGATGATTTAGAGCCGCGCGCAAATGCGCATGTACAAGCTATTACCAGCGGAAAATTGATATACGAGGCACGTGTAATATGGAAGGATAAAACAATTCATTGGGTGAAAGTTGAAGGCAAGGTTTTTTATGATGCTAAAGGTAAAGCAACCCGCATATTAGGTACCCTGCTGGATATTACCGAGCAAAGAAAGGCAATTGAAGAACAGCGAAAGCTGATCACACTGGCTGATAATAGCGTCGACCTGATGTCTATTTTAAGTTTGGACGGTACAAACTCATACATTAACCAGGCTGGCATAGATTTGCTGGGCTTTGACGATGTTGAGCATGTTTTAAGAGTTCCGATCTCTGAATTGCATGACCCCGCGCATTTTGTACAGGTTGAACAGGAGGTACTGCCTACGGTTATGAGCAAGGGCCGATGGGAGGGCACTATGCTGGTACGGCATCTTAAAACCAGGGAGATCTTTCCGGTTTATAATAACTGTATCCGTATTGACGACCCGATTTCCGGCGCGCCAATAGCTGTAGGCGCAGTAATGCGCGACCTCAGGCCCGAAATTTTAGCAAAACAAGCCCTTGCTGATAGCGAAGAATTACTGCGTAATATTACTTCCGCGGCCCCTACAACGCTATGGATGTCGGATGAAAAAGGTGCGGTTACCTATGTAAATCAAACCTGGATAGAATGGACCGGTTGCGAATATGCAGAGCACCTTGGATACGGCTGGCTAAATTGCATTTATGCTCCCGACAGGCAAAAGGTAGCTGAAAAGCTAACAGACGAATTTTCAATGCATGATTTGTTTGAAGTGGAGTTCAGGTTAAACCATACAGACGGTACTATTCATTGGTGTATTATAACCGGCCAGCCGCAGTTTAACGATAATGGTAATTTTTCAGGATATATTGGTTCATGTGTTGATATAACGGAACAAAAAC
>JABDBW010000020.1 GCA_013288485.1 Bacteroidota bacterium | reverse complement strand
AATTACTGCTATGCTGTATAATACTGGCGCCTGTAAAAATTAGTCCTATAATACCCAGTATGGTTAGTATGGCTCCGAAAGTTCGTTTTAAGTTCATAGTAATAGTTTGTTTTTAAGTCGCTTATAAAAACAAATAACACTTTAATTTAATAATTTGTTTTTAAAGCATTTATGTAAAAACAAATAACACTCCAATAAATAACATTATCTTTATTTTTATAAATTAATAAAGCCATGACAGCCCAAATAACCTTTTTCATTTTTGTTTTTATTTTCTTAGTTATTTTATTCTCCTCGTTTGTGACTGTAAAACAGGGCACAATTGCTGTAATTACCGTATTTGGCAAATACCGGCGCATATTAACACCGGGCCTAAATTTTAAACTACCTTTCATAGAGGCCATCTACAACAAAATATCCATACAGAACCGATCTGTGGAACTGGAGTTCCAGGCCGTTACTTTCGACCAGGCCAATGTTTATTTTAAAGCTATGCTGCTATATTCTGTACTCGACCAAAACGAAGAAACCATAAAAAATGTGGCCTTTAAGTTTGTTGACGACCGCAACCTCATGCAGGCGCTGATACGTACTGTAGAAGGTTCGATCCGTGCTTTTGTGGCCACCAAGCGCCAATCGGAAGTATTGATATTGAGGCGCGATATTGTGGAGCACGTAAAGGAACAGCTTGACCAGATACTGGAAACCTGGGGCTACCATTTGCAGGACCTGCAATTGAACGATATTACGTTTGATGATGTGATCATGAAATCAATGAGCCAGGTGGTGGCATCAAATAACCTGAAAGCCGCTGCCGAAAACGAGGGCCAGGCATTGCTGATAACCAAAACCAAAGCCGCCGAAGCAGAAGGCAACGCCATTAAAATATCGGCCGAGGCCGAGCGCCAGGCTTCACAGCTGCGCGGGCAGGGTGTTGCCCTATTTCGCCAGGAAGTGGCAAAAGGCATGAGCGCCGCCGCCCAGGAAATGGAACGCGCCCATATGGACACTTCCGTTATTTTATTTACCATGTGGACCGAGTCCATTAAACATTTTGCTGAAAATTCGCAGGGTAATGTAATATTTCTTGATGGATCAACCGATGCCATGCAGCAAACCATGAAAGAAATGATGAGTTTAAACCTTTTACATAACGACAAAGTCAAAAAGTAAAATGATTTAAATTATTGGCCCTATGAGATTTAGTTTGGTGAAGGTGATCGGTGTAGTTGGTTTGTGGTTTGGGCTAATTATCAACGCCGTGGCACAGGATGGGTATCACCAGTTAACCAGCAGCGATTTCAGGGGCACGCCGCACTCGACCGGCGATAACTGCGTCGCCTTAACCTATTGTTCTATCGATTACCATTACCACGTTATCAGCGAAAAAAATAATTACCGGCTAACTTTTAATGTAGATGTGATGCTGGACCGGGAACGGTCATGGCTAGACAGGAAGCGCATACTATCGCCCCAAATGATGGCCGAAGTGCTTAAACATGAACAGGGGCATTATACCATTGCTTATATGGAACGGGAAGAAATACTGCGCGAAGCTAACCGCACACGCTTTGATGCCAACTACCAAGCGGAAGCAAATGCCCTGTTTAACCGTATACATGCCAAATACGAGCAGCTTAACGTAAATTATGATACCGATACCCGCAATATGCTCGATGCTGTACAGCAGCATAGCTGGGATGTTTATTTCCAAAAAAGATTAGCATATATGCCGCCGGAGGAAAGGGTGGGGTATTAGTCTTCGCAATTAATAATACAAGCGGTTTACAGTCAAAATTTTTCTATGCCATAATTATTATATAAATTGTGGAGAATGATTTGCGCGGAAATAAACATATTGAAAAGATTTTTTTTGATTAGCTGCCTGCTGGTATGCTTTTCAATTCACCTGGGCCGCGCGCAGGGCAGCCAAACTGTTTCAAACGGCGATACTACCCAAACAGTTGTTTTGGGAGGTCTTGGGTGTTTATATAGTTGGACGAATGATAAACCGGGCATTGGTTTGCCGGCAACCGGAACAGGTGATATAGCTTCATTTAAGGCCGTTAATAAAGGCACCACACCTATTATTGCAACTATTACAGCTACACCCATACCTACAGGTTTTGCCTATATTGCCGATACTGACGATAATGCCATAACCATTATAAGCACCATAACCAATACGGTTGTAGGTACTATCCCCAATGGTGGCGTATCACCGGTAGGTGTAACTGTAAGTCTTGACGGTAAAAGGGTGTACACATCAAATGTCCATGACAATACGGTATCGGTTATAGATGCTGCAAACAGGAAGGTCATTACCAAAATACCCGTAGCGGTGAGTCCCAACGGAATAGCCATAAGTCCTGACGGCACCCGGTTGTACGTTGCAAGCCTTGGTCCGGTTGCCGATAAACCCGGTACATTGTCTATAATTAATACAGCAACCAATAAAGTAATACAGACGCTTTCTGTAGGTATAAAATCACAAGGCGTTGCTGTAAGCCCCGATGGACAGAAAGTATATATATCTAATAATGGCGGCAGCTCCA
This sequence comes from Bacteroidota bacterium, assembly GCA_013288485.1. Classification (GTDB taxonomy): domain Bacteria; phylum Bacteroidota; class Bacteroidia; order Sphingobacteriales; family Sphingobacteriaceae; genus Mucilaginibacter. Next base: position 34,238 of record JABDBW010000020.1, on the reverse strand, counting down.
TTTCGATAATGGACGCCACCGATCAGTTTGTAACAGCTAATATTGGCGTAGGTGCATATCCCTTTGGCATTGTTGCAAACCCCAATGGAGCAAGCATATATGTAACCAACGAGAGCAGTAACTCTATATCGGTAATTAATAGTTATAACAACAAAGTAACCACCACCATAATTATAAACAACTCATTCCCGTATGGCATAACAACCAGCGTAGATGGAAAAAAGCTATATGTTATCGACCAGAGAAATAGCGCCTTAATGGTATATGATACGGATAAGGATACTTTACTTAAAAAAATACCGGTTGGCTTCCTCCCGGTCGCAGTATCATCAACCCCTGATGGGCGGGAAATATTTGTGACCAACAGCGACTCGAACACCGTCACAATTATTGATGGGGCAACCGATAATGTAATAACTGAAATTCCGGCAGGCAACAACCCCAATTCATTTGGTAATTTTATTTTTGGGCCGGTAAGCTGTTCACCGGTTACATTTACCTTTACTGTTTATCCGTCGGCTGTTATTACACCACCACCGGGCGCGGTAGCATCGCTTAACACAATTTATGGCACAGCATCAGCGCCGACAACATTTAATGTTTCGGGCACCAACATTGCCGCAGGTATTTTAGTTACACCGCCCCCGGGTTTTGAAGTAAGTGCTGATGGCATTACTTTTAAAAATACCATAACTGTAAGCGGTTCGGGCACTATTCCTCCTACACCGGTTTATATTCGGTTATTGGCAAAAACCCCGGTGGGTACTTATTCAGGCAATATCGTATTAAGTTCGGGCAGCGCAACTGCAAATGTGGCTACCACTAATAATATAGTTAAACCTGCGCCCCTAACCATTACAGCCGATAATAAAGCCAAAAACTATTTGCGCCCTAATCCAGTTTTCACGGCTACCTTTGCCGGTTTTGTAAACGGCGAGGGGCTAGCGCAGCTAACAAGCCAACCGGTTTTTACCACCGCAGCTACTACATCGTCGGGCGCGGGGCAATATCCCATTACCGCAAGCGGCGCGGCATCGCCAAATTATACTATTTTTTATGTTGACGGCATACTTACCATTTACCCGGTTATAATTGTTCCTAACGCGTTTACACCTAATGCCGACGGGATAAACGACCTGTGGGATATAAAATACCTGCAGATCTATACCAATTGCGTTGTAAAGGTATATAACCGTTACGGGCAGCAGGTATACCAATCAATTGGATATAGCAAGCCCTGGGATGGTACGGCAAACGGAAGGATACTACCTTTCGGTACTTATTATTATGCTATTGACATTGGAGATGGAAGCAAACCCTTATCCGGTTATGTGCAAATAATACGGTGATAGATCCCGACATCCATCTACCCTGTTTTATTAAAACCCTCTCTTTCTAACCACCCCCGTTTTTCGGGGCTTTCTATCATCATTGCCTCCCACACCTTCGGCGCCATACTGGCGGGCCATTTTAGCAATGCGGTCTTCGAGGCTTTCGGTGGTGAGACGCTCGCGGCCCAGGCTGTCAACCATGATAGGGAAGGCAAACGGCGTGGGCCTTTCAATCGTTTTCAGGATGATGGTTTGCCCCCCTATCCGCTGCAAAGCGGCACGCAGCCTGAACTCCTCCAATTGAAAAGCCAGCGCCTCATTATACGCCTGGCGCACCAGCAGGTTATCGGGCTCATACTCGCTAAACACCTCGAAGAGCAATGACGACGATGCCTGCAAATGCCTGTTCTTAACCGGCTGCCCCGGGTAGCCGGTAAATACGAGGCCGCCTATATGAGCAATATCCCTGAAACGGCGGCGCGCCATTTCGTTGGCGTTGAGGCTATGCTGTATATCCTCCAATAAATTATCTATCGAGAAGAAGTTGGCGTCTTCCAATACCTGCTCTATGGGTACATCTTCATCGGTAAGCAGTTCGAACCCGTAATCATTCATGGCTATAGAGAAGCTCGCGGGTTTGATACGCGATATGCGGTAAGCCAGCAACGACGCCATACCCTCATGCACCAACCGGCCCTCGAACGGGTAAAACAATAGGTGATGCCCCTCGCGCGATTTAAACGACTCGATCAAAAACTCATGGCTCTGCGGCAGATGTGATAGTTCTTCCTGCAAATTGAACAGGGGCTTGAGCGCTATTACCTCCTCATCCTGTTCAATGCCATGCGCCACCTCGTCCAACTTATCTCTGAAAACCGCCGAAAGCTGCGACGATAATGGCATACGCCCGCCCGACCAGCTGGGTATCATCCCCTTTTTAGCCGTCGATTTTTTGACATAGGCCGTCATTTCCTTTACCCGCACAAATTCAAGACTGCGCCCGGCAAACCAAAAGGTATTGCCCGGTTTAAGCTTTGATATAAACGATTCTTCAATAGTACCCAAACTACCACCGCTTAGCCATTTAACCCGAACGCTCAGATCGCTGGTTATAGTGCCGATGCTCAGCCTGTGCCGCATAGCCACCCTGCGATTGTTAACTTTATACAGGCCATTCTCCACCTCCACCTTCAAAAACTCATCATACTGCGCGAGCGTTTTGCCGCCGTTGGTAATAAAATCAAGCAGCTGGTTAAACTCGCTGCGGGTTAGGTCGGCAAAGGCATAGGTGGTGGTTACCTCCTTATATAACTCATCGGCCCTGAAACCGTCGGATACGGCAAGCGTGACCATATACTGTATCAGTACATCCATGGTGAGCAGCATAGGGTCGCGGCTTTCAAAAATGCCTTGTTTAATGGCTTGTTTCAGCGCGGCGCCTTCCAGTAGCTCCAGGGAGTGTGTTGGCACGAAATAAGCCAGCGATACCGCGCCCGGGTGGTGGCCGCTACGCCCCGCGCGCTGCATAAAACGGGCAACACCCTTAGGGCTGCCCACTTGTACTACCGTATCCACCGGGCGAAAGTCTACTCCGAGGTCTAAACTTGAAGTGCATACCACCACCTTCAGCGCTTCGGCGTGGAGCGCTTGCTCTACCCAGTTGCGTAGCTCGTTATCCAGCGACCCGTGATGCATGGCCATTATGCCTGCGTATTCGGGGTAATTATCTAAAATGGCATGATACCATATTTCCGATTGTGAGCGGGTATTGGTAAATATCAGCGTGGTTTTACTTTTGGCCACTATCTGCATCACCTGCGGCAGCAGTGTTAAACCAATATGGCCCGACCATGAATAATTCTCAATGTTTTCGGGAATGATAGATTTGATGACCAATTTTTTATCCACGTTGGCATGTACCATTTTAACCCTGTCGCGCGGGAAATCATTGCCCAGCAACACATCCGCGGCTTGCTCCAAATTGCCTATGGTTGCGCTAATGCCCCAGATTTTGAGTCCTAAGTCGTAAGTCTTGAGTCCTGGGTTTTGTGGGGGTTGACTTACGGCTTTCGACTCAAGACTTAAGGCTTTTAACTTACTCAATCCCAACTCCACCTGTACACCCCTTTTAGTGCCTAACAGTTCGTGCCATTCATCAACTACCAGTACCTGCAGGCTTTGAAATATTTTGGGGTATTCTTTCTGGGCCAGCATCAGGTGCAGGCTTTCGGGGGTAGTAAGCAATACTTCGGGCAATTTTTTCTTTAGTGCCTGTTTTTCAGAGGCGGGCGTATCGCCGGTGCGGGTGGCTATTTTCCAGGGGATATGCAGGTCGTCGCAAACTTCCTGCATCGCTTTTTTAATATCGTTGGTTAACGCACGCAGGGGCGTTATCCACAGCATTTGCAGGCCGTTGTTTTGGCGCGTTTTATAATCGGGGTGTTGATTAATAAAATCGGCCAGGAACGGCAAAAACAGGGCGAATGTTTTGCCACTGCCCGTAGGTGCGTTCAGCAACCCCGAATAACCGCCCAGGTAGGCCGCTTCCATCTCGCGCTGAAAAGTAAACTGGTGCCAGTTTTTTTGTTTGTACCATTGCTGTATAATTTTTTGGCCGGGGGTTATCATCATTGCATCAACAATGTAATAAATATTTTGTGATGGCATAAAAAAGTCCTGCCGGTAAATCGGCAGGACTTTAGTTATGGCGCAGTATTAAGCCCTATTTCTTTTCAGGCAATAATATCATCTTTATCAAATTATTATTCATGTACTTATTTGCAGTTTCCTTAACGCTTTGCGGGGTAACCTGTTCCAGATCCTGCATGTGGTTTAATATCCTGTCGGGGTCCTGTTGGTTTTGCACCGCCGCACTTAGGGTAGCCTGCCAATATTCATTTTGTTTTAACTGCTGCTGCATGGTGCGTGCGTCCCTGTTAATAAATAGCTGAACATCTTTAGGGATAGGGCCGTTCTGTTTTATTTTGCTTATTTCTTCCAGCATATACGCTATGGAGCGGTCAACATTACTTGCGTCACATACAAATGATATGGTAACCCTGTACCGGCCCGCGGGAATTTTAACATAGCTTGCACGTACACCTGCCGAGTAAATGCCGCTTTCTTTTTTAAGCGAATCAGAAAGGCGAATATTTAAAACATCTTCCAATGCATCCATCTGCACATTATTTGCCTCATTATATTCGTAACTGCCGCTATATATTAATTGTACAGTGGATTTATCATTTACGCCTTTATACACCGTTTTGGTAATTTGTCCCTCGGGAGGATGGATACCAAGGTTTTTATAGGTTTCTTTACTATTTGTTGATGGCAGGCTGCCTAAATAAGTTTCGAGGTACGATGTAATAGCCGGTGTTAAAAAAGCACCTGTAAACGTGAAAGTAAAATTGCCGGCATCGGCAAACCTGTCTTTATAAAAGCTATATGCTTTATCCAAACTGGCGGCATCTAATTTAGCCGCGGTAGCAGGCATGCCACGTTGATTATAATTATTTAAAATAGCCGAAACAGTATCCTGGAATACACTACCGGGGTCATTTTGTTTATGTGCTAACCCTGATTTTAACTGGTCAATATAATTTTTCCATACGGTGGCATCTTTGCGCGGGTTGGTAAAGTATAAATAAAGCAATTGCATTGCTGTTTCAAAATCCTCGGGTGCGGCGTAGCCGGTTATGCCTTGTGTTGTTTCACCTATATAGGGCGAAACACTTAAGTTTTTTCCGCGCATCATTTTATTCAATTGTACCTGGGTATAATTCTCAATGCCGCTATTGCCTATTACGGTCGATGCCAGGGTGGCCGAGGTAAAGTCCTGGTCACTTGCCAGCGAAGTGCCGCCAAAGCTATACCCGCTAAAAAGTATCTGGTTATTTCTAAATTTTGTAGGTTTTAATATAACTTTTACACCGTTGGCCAAAGTTATGTTAGTTACCAATAAGGTCGAGTCGGTTTTTACATCCGTAGCTTTGCCGGGTTGCGGTGCGGCGGTCATTAACGGGTTAGCGCTTTCATCAACATACGCGGTTAAATCTTTATCCGCTTCGGCTACCCATTTTAATACGGTTTGTTCATTAGGCAGTTTATCTTTTTCAGTATCATTAGCCTCGATCACTATCACCCGGTTTTGATCGCTGATAAACCTTGCCGCTAACGCAGTCATTTCGGCGAGGGTTATCTTGCCGATGTTATTTATGTAATAATTATATTCATAATCTATACCCGGTATGGCTTGTCCGGTTAAAAAGTTACGTTCATATTCACCCGGAAAATTTCCTGATGGGGTATTATTTTTAGCATTATAGCTATTGGTAATTTGGGCCAGCGAATTTTGTTTGGCCCGTTCTAATTCGGTTTGTGTAAATCCAAATTTACGCGTACGCAGCAATTCGGCAACCATAGTTTTTACCGCGCTTTCCAGGCCGCCGGGATTGGCTACCACCAAACAAGTGAACGCATCCTGTTTACCTACAAATGCGCCATAGCCCGCCTGCCCAAATAAAATTTGGGGTGGTTGAGCCTGTGTTAATTCAGTAATACGGTTGCTAAGCATCTGATTAAATAAAGTTACCCGCATATTTTGCATAAAATCAGCAGGTGTTTTTACTATTGCTTGCGGATGCCTTACAACAATTTGGGCCACTGTATAGGGGAAAGATTTATCGGTAGCAATTTTTACAGTTGTGCCCGGGGCAGCCGGAACAGAAAACTGGGGTTGCGGTTTTTCGGGCACCGGGTTTCTTAATGAAGAAAAATTAGATGTGATCAAATCCTGCACCTGTTTGGGGTCAAAATCGCCCACGGCAATTATCGCCTGCAGATCGGGGCGATACCAGTCGGTATAAAAACTTTTAACTTCGGCCTCATTAAAGGCGCTGATGGTATTCTCCTTGCCTGTCGGCGAACGCGTGGCATACCTCGAATTATTCAGCAATACCGGCAAGTTTTGCTCCTGCAAACGTTCCTGCGCCGTTTTACCGCCAAGGGCCGCTTCTTTCGCCACTTTTGCCTTCTCACTATTAATTGCGGCCGGGTTAAACGTCATATAAGCTGCCCAATTCGCCATTAAATTAAACCCGTCTGCAAATGTCTTTGCCGTATCGGTTGGCAGCAATAATTGGTAAACGGTTGCATCGTAATTGGTAAAAGAACTGGTATCGGGGCCATAACGGCCGCCTAATCTTTTCAGGTACGCGGCCAGTTCATTTTTTGGAAAATCACGGGTGCCCTTAAAAGCCATATGCTGTATAAAATTGGCAAGCCCTTGCTGCGCGTCGGTTTCTGCAACAGAGCCAACTTTATTTACCAGGAACAGATTGGCCCTGCCTTGTGGCAAGCTGTTTTTACGGATATAATAGGTTAAACCGTTTGGCAATTTGCCAACTATAACTTCAGGATCAACAGGTAAAACAGTAACAGCAGCCGGCTTGGCCTGTTGCCGGGTTGCTGTTGAAGTAGTTTTATGTGCTGCAGATGCAGCCGGTTTTTTTTTAACCTGGGCAAAGGCGCTGCCTGTAACAAGCATTGCTGCGGCACATAAAAAAATAGTTTTTTTAAAATTCATATTTGGGTTTGGAAATATTGTGCTAAGATGCAAAAACGGAAAAGTTAGTTAAAAATTATTTTAAGGATGCAATAAACAGGTTTAAAATTTGACAAATTATACTTTTATAATAATTTTTCGAAGATACAATATCCACATCAATACCCAAATGAGTAATGTTATTGCAACCGCGCTTATAAGCGACGCATTATAGGGTGTGAAAAAAGGCTCAAAAAGTATTTGATAAATGGATGAACCGCCTATTTTTATTTTATTGATATAATGCGGTACAAAGTCCGACAGTACATAAGCGGTAATAGCATTAGCGCCAAACGGGAGAAAAAAACTGGTTAACCCTCTATACCCCTGTACATCAATGAGCCAGTAAGAAAAAGCCAAAGCTATGGTGGCCCAACCGCCAGTATAAAGCACAAATGAGCTTGTCCACAAAGCTTTATTTATTGGGAAGAACAGGTCCCAGATCAAGCCCAGCACAACTGCCAGCACGCCGTATGTAAACATCCAGCTTACTTTAACGCCCTCGTCAGGTTCCTTACGTTTTAGCCATGAGCCAACCCTTATGCCAAAAAGGCCCGTAGCTATAGCGGGCAAAGTGCCCAGCAAACCTTCGGGGTCCCAGGTATGCGATTCTATCCAAAGGTGATTGGTTGAAAAAACTGTCCGGTCTATCCAGGCGCCCATATTGGTTTGGGGAAGCAGGCTGGCAACCCCGGTATCAGGTACGGGCATAAATGTCATGATCACATAATAACCTATTAATATAAGGGCAAACAGCCAGTCGCGTGTGCGTTGCGATGTTTTTATATATAAAACCGCGCAGATAAAAAATACCACCCCAATACGCTGTAAAACGCCCGGGAAACGCAGATGATCAAACCCGGGGTGCAAAATTAATTGTATGCCTAAACTTATCAGTATCAATATAGCGCCGCGCCTAAACGCACTAAACAACATCGCGGGATGATTGGCCGGGTTTGCCGCCTTACGTTTCATAGAGTAAACTATAGATACACCTACAATGAACAGGAAGAATGGAAATATCAAATCGGTAGGCGTGCAGCCGTTCCATTTGGAATGCTCTAACAGCGGATAGATATGCGTCCAATCGCCGGGATCATTAACGAGAATCATTGCTGCTACGGTGATGCCTCTGAATACATCAAGGGAGAGTAGCCGTGTGTGGCGGGTCCTGGATGATGATTTCTGAGTCTTGATTTCTGAGTCTTGAGTCATTATGTTGTTAATATATTAAATATCCATGTCATTGCGAGCGTAGCGCGGCAATCGCACGTATGCAAAGTTCGCGATTGCTTCGTCGTTCCTCCTCGCAATGACAATTAGTATTAAAATTTATATCGCTTAAAAGCCTCCATCGCCGCATATTCCGCTAACCCTAATTTATCATAACTTTCTGCCGTCTCCCGGTTCCTGTCTTCGGCCCTTACCCAAAACTCACGTGCGTCTTCGCCCGGAAAAACAGCCGGGTCTTTTTGCGATTGATGTTTAAATATAGCATATCGTTTGCGCAATACTTCTTCCGGCGATAGCGGCACGGCCATTTCTATTTCGTGCGTTTCAAATTCGAGCCATGCGCCGCGGTACATCCATAGCCAGCAATCTTTTACCCAACTTTCGGTTTGTTTTAACCGGGTTAAAGCGGTTAGTACAATATGAAAACAAACCACATGCGTACCATGCGGATCTGCAAAATCGCCCGCGGCGAAAATTTGCTGGGGCTTTACTTTTTGCAACAGGTCAATGGTCATTTGTATATCCACTTCGCTTACCGGGTTGGCTTTTATTTTACCTGTTTCATAAAATGGCAGCGCCATAAAATGGATATGGTCATCCTTTAAACCGGCATAGCGCGCGCCTGCCATAGCCTCGCTTTTTCGTATAAAACCTTTTACCGCGCTTACCTCGGCAATATCTATCTGGTTAGGCAGCTTACCGGCAAAGAAGGCCCGCATATCCTGGTGAATGTTTTGCAGTTTGGAGCTGTCGTCGCCAATACTTTTATTAAAATCAATAGCAAACTCCACATAGCGCAATACATCATCATCCCATACCGCGGTATTGCCCGATGTTTGGTAGGCCACATGCACATCATGGCCCTGCTCAACCAAACGTATAAATGTGCCGCCCATAGATATCACATCATCATCCGGGTGGGGCGAAAATATGATAGACCGCTTCTTTGCGGGCAGCGCCCGTTCGGGCCGCTGGCTATCGTCCGCATCCGGCTTACCGCCCGGCCAGCCGGTTATGGTATGCTGTACCTGGTTAAAAATATCGATGTTTACCTGGTATACCGGCCCCTGCTCGAGCGCCAGCTGCGCCATACCGTGGTTATTATAATCCTCGGTTATTAATTTCAATATGGGCTTGTTAACCGCGCGTGACAACCATATCACGGCCTTCTTTTTCAATTGCTCGTCCCAAACACAATCTTTCACCAGCCAGGGCGTATCAAAACGGGTAAGTTCTGACGCGGCAGGTGCATCCAATACAAACTCTACATGATCTGATAGTTGCAAATAAGTGGCAGGAACATCAGCCGACAACTCACCCTCCACCGCTTTTTTAATGATGGGCGCTTTCTTTTCGCTCCAGGCCATCAGGATGATCTCGCGGGCCTTGAATATGGTGCCCACGCCCATAGTAATAGCTTTGGTGGGCACGTTTTGCTTTCCGCCAAAATCGCGCGAGGCATCGGTGCGGGTCAAATCATCCAGCGTAACCAGCCGCGTACCCGAGTTGGGCGCCGACCCCGGCTCGTTAAACCCGATATGCCCTGTACGGCCTATGCCTAATACTTGCAGGTCGAGGCCGCCCAGGTCTTCTATTTGTTTTTCATAATTCAAACAGAAGGCGGCAATATTTTCCTCTTTCAGCGTACCATCGGGGATATGAATATTGGCTCGGTTAATATCTATATGGTCAAATAATTGCAGGTTCATGAAGCGCACATAGCTTTGTACCGCCGCGGGCTGCATGGGGTAATATTCATCCAGGTTAAACGTGACCACGTTTTTAAAGCTCAGGCTTTCTTCTCTATGCAGCCTTACCAGTTCGGCATACAGCGCTATGGGCGTTACACCCGTTGCCAGGCCAAGCACCGCTTTTTCTCCTTTTGCCTGTTTACCGCGGATAAGCGCGGCAATACGTGCCGCTACGGCTATGGATGCTTCAGCAGGGGTGGCATATACCGTTACCGGCAATTTTTCGTACCTGGTTTCTTCTAATAAGTTTAATCGGGCCATAGGTTATGTTTATATAGGCTTTGAACAAATATATAAACTATTTGGCTCACCCCGTCCTGATTGTTAATCCGAACTAACGGCTACTATTTTACACATCTGAAGCCAGTGTTGCTTAAGCCGGAATCATTACTGCTTTTCATTCTTCTTGACACACGATAGCCAGAGCAATAGTTATCGTTACATAAATACGAGCCGCCCCTTATAACTTTCTTAGGTATGTACGGGTCGGCGGGATCAAAACTATTTGCAGGGCCTTTGGGGTTGGCGCTTCCGGCCGATGAATTATTTTGGCGGTAATAATCGCTCCGGTACCAATCTGCGCACCATTCCCAAACATTTCCGGCCATATCATACAATTTATAACCATTGGCCGCGAACGATTTAACCGGCGCTAAACCTTTAAATCCGTCCCAGCCTGTGTTTTTATCGGGAAAGCTTCCGTTCCAGGTATTTGCCTTTGGTTTTCCCTGTTCTATTGGCTCATTACCCCAGGGATATACTTTGTTTTGCAGTCCTCCGCGGGCATCAAATTCCCATTCAGCTTCAGTGGGCAGCCGTTTACCCGCCCATTTGCAATAGGCAACCGCGTCATACCAGCTCACCTGTACAACCGGGTAATTATCTTTTCCATTTATATTGCTTTTGGGCCCGTCAGGATGTTTCCAATCAGCGCCCGCAACCCATTTCCACCATTGCGAATAATTATTTAGATCAACTTTATGACCAGGCGATGTAAAAACCAACGAAGCGGCTACCAACTGGCTTTCGGGTGGCCGGGGTGTATTTGGTGGTAGTTGCTTTTTTAATTCATCCCAATCCGGCTTTTTCTCGGCTGTTGTTATATAGCCGGTCGCGTTAACAAACTTTTTAAATTGCGTGTTAGTTACCTCGTGAACATCCATCCAAAATCCGCTTACGGTAACTTTATGTTTAGGGTACTCATCATTATCAGCTTGGCTGTTATCGGCCCCCATCATAAATGTTCCGCCAGGGACATACACCATTTCGGCATTGCCCATCCCGGCTTTTGGCATAGACACATCAACGGATTTAAGGCTAGTGAATCTTGCAGGTTGTACGCAGCAAACCGGCCCGGTTTTATTTAGGGCATGGGTGTAAGTGATGTATTGAGGTTTTTCTGCAATTTTTTTTGTTGACTGTTTGTTGCTGTAATTGCAGGAAATAAAGGCCACGCCAATAATTATTAAATATAACTTATGTATTTCCATGAAATATTTAGTTGGCCAATCGTTTAGTTTTTTACGATCATTCTGTCTTTTACTCCGTTAATATGTTTTGAAGCATTTTTGCTAAGCCATTCTAACAAGTTGCCTTTTAACTCGTTAACTTTACCGGCATATTTTGCCTGGTTGGGGTTATTACCCAACAGGTTATTCATCTCAAAGGGGTCATCTTTTAAATTATAAAGCGCGTTCATAACAGGTGATGTGGCAGTTTCTGGGATAAACATTTTCCAGCCATCTTTTATTATCATATAATTAGGTTCAACATCGCCTCTGAAATCCCATTCAGTAACCACATAATTTGGCCTGGGCGATGGCTTTTTCTCTATAAGGTCGCGCAAGCTTTGCCCGTCTGATGGTGGTGTGCCCTGCCCGGTATAGTCAAATATGGTTGCAAAAAGGTCGATATTTGAAGTATAGTGGTCAACCACTGTATTTGGCTTAATTACTTTTGGATAGCTGATCATCAAAGGTACATGTGCCGATTCTTCATAAAAAACATTTTTCTCCCTTAACCCGTGCGAGCCCAGCATTTCTCCGTGATCAGCTGTAAAAATGATTATTGTATTGTTAGTTATTTTTAATTCATCCAACTTATCCAATATTTTACCCACCCAATCATCAACTTCCTTTACCAATCCATAATAGTCTGATATCATGTATTTTATCTTGGCAGTATCGGCATACTCCATATTATTTAACCTGGCATTAGCATTTTTATACGGAGAATTTTTCATATCGTCTTTAATGCTGACTGGCACCGGCATATTTTTCGGCTCATACATTTGATAATATTTTCCAGCCGGCAGCATGGGCGCATGCGGAAAGTGGAAAGAGCACGTCAAACTGAAAGCCTTGTCCTTTAGCCGCTCTAAAGCTTCGATAGTTTCTTTGGCCTGCATTGCCGTCAGCGTATATTCGGCTGGGATATTAAGGCGCCCGTGGTAATCTGGCTGCGTATATATTTTACTGGTTGATGGCGTCTCATTAAAATGCTTATCCAGCGGGTTAGGGGTATAATATCTGCCTGAAAATGCGTCCAGGTAATCGCCCGATTTTGCGGGCTGTTCAGGCACATGCTTTTTCAAATAGTCTTTAAAATGCTGTTCCATACCTGCCCCTATTATGGGCATCCCCTTGCTGGTCAACTTTTCCGGGTTCTGGTATACTGCTGTATGGTCGGGCGTAGAATGGTATTTCCCATAATATTCCGCCACATAACCAGCTGTCGTTAATAACTCGTCATAAGTTTGCTGCGGCATAACACCCGGCTGTGGATGATAGGCTAATTCATTATTAAGCATTCCGGTATGTTCAACCGTCCTTCCCGTAAATATGGATGCACGAGCCGGCGCGCACACCGCCATTGGCGTGTAGTTATTTTTAAAATATACCCCCTGCCGGCCTATCCTGTCTATGTTAGGTGTTTTAATTATGGTATTGCCGCCTATACTTAATGCGTCATAACGCAATTGGTCAACGATAATGAAAAGCACATTAGGTTTCTTTTTAAGGGTTTGGGCAACTGCACTGTTGCCCATGATTATAATAAATAATACTAAACTAAAGAGTAAGATAATTTTCATAAATAATTTGGTTATTGGTTTTTACTAAAGTTCTTGTTTCATAGATATTCTCACCAGAACTATAATAAAAGCAGATTTGCAATCCACAAATCAACTTATTTTTAAAGATAAAGCTTTTTTATATACAGATTGCTAATCCGCTGATGTTTAAGTCCGGGATTATAAATCCGGACTAACTAATTACCTTTAATTGTTTTTATTTCTGCGGATTGGCGCTTTGCACCTTTACCGGCCCAATTAACCCCGATGGGTACAGCGGTGTATCTTTATTAAACTTGTGCATATTGGTTAGCGTAAACCGTTTATCAGCCGGCAAGCCCTCATCGCCTATTAAACGGTTGGGCCAAAGGTTTACAACGGTAATTTCCAGTTTGTTTTCGCCGGGGTGTATAGCACGGCTTATGTCTATCTGCGCGGGTTTGGTCCAAACTACACCCAGGTTTATCCCGTTAACTTTTACAACCGCTTCTTCGTGCACCTCGCCCAGGTCAAGGATAAGCTTTTTGTTTGTTGCCGCTTTATCCAAATTAAAACTCTTATAATAAACTGCTGTACCCGAGTAATGCTGAATATTAAAGTCTGCAAATTTTGTCCAGTCCATTAATGAATCTATCTCCATTTTTGCCGGGCCGCCCCATTTAGGGTCGAAGTGCAGTTCCCATTTTCCGATGATTTTGGCTATTGTGGTAAGGGTGGGATAATTTGATCTGGTATGGCTTTTGGCTGTTTTGGAGATCGGTTTTCTAAACACAATAAACACTGATCCTCGCGGATCAAATTCCAACGGAACGGTAGTGCATCCATTTTTTTGAGAGAACGCGGTAGCGGGCCTTGTCTCACCGGTAACCGCATCCCATATCTCCGGTTCTTTCCCGCTTACGCGAAAGGTGCAATTGATCTTTTCTTTGGCTTCCCAACGGCTGGCTATAAAGTAAATATCCACGTTGCCTGCCTTTCGGTGTATCCAGTCAATATCGCCGTCTTTACTTAGGCCGCTGTATTCAAAATCGGGAGAAACATGTAATGACAGCAATACTTCGGCGGGTGTTTTATCGGCGATTACATGTGGCGTACCGTTTTTTTCTGTCGGCCATAACTTGTCGATTAACCTTACCAGCCTTGCTTTTTGATCAGTATTTCCGGTAAGCCCGGCAATCCCATCGGGCCGCGGGCCAACAACTGTACCTCCTGCACCAACCAGGGTTGCGATTTTATTTAATGCTTCAGGGGCTATTTTTGAATGATCTGGCATGATCAATATTTTATAGCTCATACCATCCGGCAATACAAAGCGGCCATTTTTAACACTTACCCGAGTAAGCAGGGCATCCAGGTTGCAATTGTCGTGATCATAGCCCGGCGCGGGTATGGCGGGTTCAGTTTTCATGGGTTCGCCGTGACCTATGTCATCTCCCTGGAAATACAACGCGTCGGCAACAAATAAACCTTGTTGCAGCATATACGAACAACGGCCAATATAGGCGTTAAACGCCGGTGTTTGTTCCCACCAGGTAACATTTCGGCTATAGTGGGTGCCGGCAAAATAAACAAAGCCGGGTTTAGCTGTTGTTGATGGCGAATGACTGAAATTATGAAAAACATCCAAATTAGCGCCATCGCAAAATGCCTGGTCGGCAGTATTTTTTAAATCAAAAAAGCTTTCCTCCCAATGCGGGCCTACAGATGTAAAGGCCTCGCAGGCTGTGATTTTTTTGCCATAAATATGATTGGCGCTTGCCGTATTACGCAATAAAAAGCGTTTGTCGGGTGCCGGGCGGTGTACTGATGGTACCCAAAACTCGCCCATAGCCATATCCACGCCCCTTGAGTTTTGCATACCATCCAGTTGAACCGAATTTGGCCCTGACGCCTCCGAATAGCTTATCAATCCGTTTTTATTAGCCAACTCGCGCAAATGGCCATAATGATTTTTGGCTATCAGGTCGGCAATGGTTCTGTAATAGTCGCGTCGCGCCCCGGCACATTGTGTGGTATCGCCAATGGTCATTCCGGCAATTGCGGGCAGCCATTTTACCAGGTCGTAGTTATGTTGCTGTTTAAATTCATCAGCAAAAAGTTTGGTCCAGGTGGTCTCGCCGCTTTCCCAGCTATCATCCTCAATGCCGGTTAGCCCCTTTTTTTCTTCTGGGGTCATTTCTTTCAGCACCATGCCTATGGTAATACTCCAGGTGGTGTCTAACGCTTCGGCGCTCATGCCATCGGTAAACAACCCCCAAACATCGCCCTTCATAGTTGGCTGATAAGCAAAGCGCATAATTTTCCATTTACCCGCAGGGGCATCCCAACGCAGGCGGCCGTCGCTATCCATTTTATCAGACAGGTTGATGATTTTTGAGACATCGCTTATCCCATCTGGAATAGCGAGTACCGCTATTTCATGGCCTATAAATTTAGGGGGGGGTAATGCTCCCGCTTCGCGCGCTGCTTTTTTCCTGTAATCTTCGCCTATAACCGCAGGCGATAAATACGTTGCAGAAATAGTTTCTGAAGGTTCGGGCAATACCTCATTAATTGGTGCGCCGCCCTCTATATTTTTTTCAGACCACAACATTCGTTTCTGCCCAAATTCAGCGGGAATAGGGCCGGATGTTCCTGCTAATCCCACGCTTAAAACAAATTTTATCCCTATGCGCCCTGCTTCTTTTGCTGCAAACCTAAAGAGCTCGCGCACCCGGTTATCCCAGGGTTGCAAATGTTGGGTAGGCAACTCGGTCATATAAGCCCCTTTAAAATCCTGCGTTGGTACAACCACATATTTTTTATTCTTCAAAACCATAGTAGCTTTGGTCGAACTTAGCTCACTGCCTGTACCGCTTTCATATAGTATCGCGCCCTCAATACCCTTTGCATGCATTTCTTCCAGGTCCTTAGTTATGGCTTCTTCGCTGGTGTTTACGCGTAACCACATCCAAAAAACCCAGGGGCGGGCATTAGATGGCGGCGTTTTAAAATGGCTTTGCATTGCTGCATCGGGATATGTTGAAGTAGCATTAAATACCGGTTTTTGTGCGGAGGTATGGTTAAATATCAGCACAGCGGCAATTACAGCTAAGTATTTTTTAGGGCTCATTATATTGATATTGCTTTATTTTTTAGGTTGAATTTTATTGGTGTTGAACAACAACCGGCCATACTTTGAGTTGCAATGTTTCTTTCCGGTTCAATACAAATGGGCCGGGAGATACACCGGTTGCGTTTCGCGCTTGTCCAAAGTAATCTTTATCTATCAAAACCGGTGAACCATCCGGGTTTTCAAAAGGAAGCCCGATGCCTGCAACGTTGCCCAATAATTTAGCAGTTACAAGCTGGTCTGTTATCCAGGCCGGATCGACATTGATGTAAAGATAAAAACCATCCGGTTTGGCTTGAAGACTGATATTAGTATAAAAATTGGATAGTACTAACGGGGTTTTTTCTGCCGCGGCCGGAACAGCGCCGTTAATATAAACATTGCCGGCAACCGGAGTGGCTTGTTTCACCTGATCATATATATTTAGCCTGGCTTTACCGATAAAGATATTGTTATAAAAACGGATGTCGCCGCCGGGTATGCTTTTTAGCCCGGTGATTATAGTAGAATGCGGCACGAAATAAGGTGTCTGCCGGTCATCGCTGGAACTTGTGATCATTCCTGTTACCAAATTATGAACAAAGGCGCCGCCTTCGGAGCGTTCATAAAGTGCAACGCGCGACAATAAAATATTATTATCGATCAGGAACGGGCCGTGGTCCACCTCACAAAAAATATCTTCGTCGTTATCATGAAAAAGGTTCGCAGTGATACGGCTGCCCTGTGCCATCCAGTCAAGCCATATGCCCCTATTACTATTGCTGATGTGGTTATGGGCGATGGTTACATCAATGGCCCCGTGAAATTTGATCGCCGCCATTTCTGCACCTGAAAAAAGCCGCCGCGAATGGATATCGTGTATATAGTTCCCGGTAATGGTGCTGAAGATACAACCCAGGCTGCCCACAATGCCGGCCTGTTCGCAGTTTGATATGGTATTGTTTCTAACAATATGATGGCCGATGTTGTCCCCGTTCCAGCCATGTTCAACCGCGCGGTTGATCGTTCCAACATAGCCTTTGGCCGATTCTCCTTTATTATCCCATTCATCGCCGTATTTGCCCAGCGAAATACCTGCACACCTGGAATTGCTGATCGTATTGTTCTCAATGATCCATCCTTTGCTCCAGTTGGTGCCGATCAGGCCCACCTGTTCGGCGGTTGGCGGCGACCACGGGGTAGCGGCGTCACGCAGCGTAAAACCTTTTATGGTGAGGTAATTGATCCCGGTCTTTTCAGGGTAGAATATTGTTTTGCGGACATTGATCTCCACCCGTTGCGTATTAGGGTCGGCATCATTGAACTGCGCCCATATCGTTGTCGTGCTATCGCTGACCATCCCGAACCATTGAGGAACAGGGCCTTCCGGCAGGGACAGATCCTGTAACCCGGCAGCCTCATTCAGGCTTTTGCCGTTCAGGTAAACCGCGCCGGTATGGTGCGCGCGGCCCTTATCACTAAACCAATCTCCATGTATGCGGTCACTATAGGGGTTGAACGTTCCGAAAAAACTGTTAGGTAGAGTTATCTTCCATAGATTGTGGCCCGCGTTTTTCCAGTTTTTCACCGGTTCAGAACCCGCGATCTCCACCTTTTCACCAGGCGCAGCCTGGTAGGTGATCCGCCTGTTGTTGGAGGTACCTCCCCGTGGCGGGTTGATGCGTTCGCGGTAAATGCCCTGGTGCACGGTAATTATGTCGCCGGGATTCGCAAGTTTTGCAGCAGCCGAAATGGTTTGTAGCGGCCGCGACTTAGTACCGGGGTTATGGTCATTGCCGTTTTTAGCGACATGAATTATATGCTGCGCGGCGGCACCCTGCGCGATCAGCAAAAACACAAAGATGATATTTTTCATTACAGGCGCATTAACTCAAATGCTCCTTGAAAAAATCAATAGTGCGTTTCCAGGCCAATTCCGCGGCGGCTTTGTCATAACGGGGTGTAGTATCATTATGGAAGCCGTGATTCGCATTTTCGTAAATAAACGCCTGGTATTTTTTGCCATTCTCTTTTAAAGCAGCTTCGTAGGCCGGCCAGCCACCGGTAATGCGGGTATCAAGCGAGGCATAGTGCAGCAGCAGGGGCGCGTTAATTTTGGGCACATCCGCGGCAGCGGGCTGACTGCCGTAAAAAGGTACGGCCGCTGCCAGTTCGGGTACACGAACGGCCATCATATTGGCTATGCCACCGCCATAACAAAATCCTACAACACCCACCTTGCCGTTACAGTCTTTGTGATTTTTAAGGTAATAGAAAGCATCTATAAAATCTTGCTCCATTTCTTTGGGGTCGCGTTTAGCTTGCATGTCGCGCCCGGCGTCGTCATTGCCCGGGTAACCGCCCAGGGGTGTCAGCGCGTCGGGGGCAAGCGTAATAAATCCGGCCAGTGCGGCCCTCCTGGCAACATCTTCAATATAAGGGTTCAACCCCCGGTTTTCATGAACTATTATGATGCCCCCCAATTTCTTTTTATTATCTATAGGTTCTGACAGCAATGCTTTGATATTGCCGCCACCCTTTGGTGATGGATAAGTAATATATCCCGATTTCAAGCGGGGATCATCCGGCTTTATCTGAATGTTCCCTTTATAATCGGGCATCAGGAAACTCATTAGCGCGGATACAGTTAACCCGCCAACCGCGTACATGGATAGCTTTTGTACAAAGCCGCGCCGGTCGAGCCGGTTATGGGCGTAATCATCATACAGGTCAAACACTTCCTGTTTGATGTCTTCTTTTTTTATCTGGTCCATAGTTAAAGATTTTAGTGATATAACAATTTAAGCCTTTAGCGAGTTTTATAATGGAGTACTAAATTAGGAAACCTGCAACAAAAAACAACAGACTTACTTATTTAAGAAGCCGGAGTGAGTTTTATTTTGCGCATCCCTTTACAATTTATTAACTTAGGGCGTGGCAGCTTTGAACAAAAACTTACAGCATCTTTTTGATATCGCCCAAAAACCGGCCAGGATGGGTATTGGCCTCATGTCGGGAACTTCATTGGATGGGCTGGATATCGCTTTATGCAGCTTTACCGGCGCGGGGCTGCAAACACAATGTAAACTGCTGCAGTTTATAACCATACCCTACCCCGATCTTTTTAAAAGCGAGGTGCGCTCCATATTTTCGCGCAGGCAGGTAGACCTGGAGAAGGTTTGTTTGCTGAACGATTTTATAGGCACCTACCATGCCGAACTGGTATTGCAGGCCCTTGCAAACTGGCAGGTAAAACCCCAGGCGGTTGATTTTATAGCCAGTCACGGGCAAACCATTTACCATGCGCCGAAGCGCCTGCATAAGCAGCCTATGTATCCTAACGCTTCCCTGCAAATTGGCGATGGCGACCACCTGGCCGTAAAAACGGGAATTTTAACCATCAGCGACTTCCGCCAGAAGCAAATGGCGGCGGGCGGCGAGGGCGCGCCCCTGGCTTTATATGGCGATGTACTGCTGGGCAGCAAAGCCGGCGAGGATCGCATACTGGTAAATATTGGCGGTATATCTAACCTTACGTATTTGCCTGCTGATGGCGATATGGGTAAAGTACTATGCTCGGATATCGGCCCCGGCAATACGCTGATAGATACCTTTTGCCGCGCCTATTTTAACCGGGCATTTGATGAGGACTCGGCCATCGCGTTTTCGGGGACGGTTAACGAGGCCTTGCTTGCCTCGCTGCTGCGGCACCCGTTTTTTAAGGAGGCCCCGCCAAAGACTACCGGCCCCGAGTTGTTTAACGAGGAGTATGTGCGCAAGGCCCAGGAACGGTCGGGTACGAGCCATATAGACCCTAAGGATGTGATAACCACCCTGAGCGCCTTCACCGCCAAGGCCATTGCCGATTTCACCAGGGCGCATTTGCCCAAGGGCGCCAAAATGTTTGTAAGCGGCGGCGGGGCCAAGAACCCGTTTGTGATGAGCTATCTCGAAAAGCGCCTTTACCGCACCACCATTGCCGATACCGCCGCTCTCGGCATCAACCCCGATGCTAAGGAGGCTATATTGTTTGCCCTGCTGGGTAATGAGGCGTTAGCGGGCAACCCATTGACCATTGGCAGTAACCCTTCGGTACTGATGGGGAAGTTTAGTTTTGCGGGGTAAAATGTGCACCTGCCTGCCGCAGGCAGGAATATGCGGATGTGCAAATGTTTGCGTGTATGTGACTGACGCATGTTCTGTTTCACGCGAGTGTGTAACAGATGAAACACGTGAAACAAGGTTTTGACTTAACTTGTTGAAATACAATACTTTGCCAAAATTGAGTGAAACTGAATGAAACAAGATGTAACGACTTATTCGTCAGGGTTTTTAGGTGTAGTTTTTGGTTTATTAGTTGATAATCAAATAGATGAGAATTGGTTGATTTTGGCGGGGTGTAACAAGAAAATGGAACACCTGGAACAACCGCTTTTACTACCTTAGCTAAGTTTTATTTTGATCCCTTAGCCGCTTTCTTTTCGTCGCTTTCGAGGCGTCGTTCTAATTTTTTCACATCTTCGGCAGGCGGTAGTGTTTCGGGCCTTACACCTCGTTTTAGCAGGATTTCGCGAACGGCTTTATTGTTGTCTACATGTTCTTTCGAAATTTGATTTTCTTGGGTTAAATCCTTCTCAATTACATTATGGCTCGTTATTTCATTGGCGAAGTCCTTGGCTTTGATAGTTAACGTTGGTAAAAAATCGGCTAAGGGTTTTGCGGGGGATATGCCTAACTTCTTTTTCATATCGTTAGTGCTGAAACCGCCAAATAAAGCCTGGTCGCCTTTTGAACGGATCAGGGCAAAACCCGCATTATCTACCCCGCGCTCGTATAAAACGCCGGAAAGCTTTTTCTCGGATTTGGTTAGTTTTTCACGGGCAGTAACCCGGTCAACATCCAACAAACGCTGTTCTATAATTTCCTGTTTGCGTGTTTGAACAGCGAAGTAGGTTTGCGCAAAAGCGATGGGCGGTTTTGATGGGTCGCCGTTTTGAGCGATGAGGTAACAGGCATACCGGGTTAATGCTATATCTTCAACTTCTCTTTTTGTGCTGCTTCCTATTGCAACCATTTTCGTGACATCACGAAAATGGTCTTCAATTTTTGAACCGGCGTTTATACAAGCTTTTTTTGCCTTATTAATCGCATTGAAAAAATTCTCCCATCGCGAGTAGCCTAATATTTCCTGCAACTCACGGGCACTCCAGCATTCAATACCATTATAAGTATAACAAGCCTGTTCAAACTTGCCAAATAATTCAACAATTACCTCTCTTTTCATATTTGCTAATAAAAGTAGCAATATAGTTATTCAAAATGAAATAGTTGAATATGCCCAATCTTTAATCTTCAATTACCAATCTTTAACCTCCAATCTCCAATTATCGTATATTCGTACAAAAATTCACAACATGACAGCATATAGTTTTTTCCAGGAACTGCATTCGGGGTTCCGGTACATCGTAATGGTATTGTTTATCTATACCCTATTAGTAGCGTTGTTCGGGTGGATAGGCGGCAGCCCCTATACCAACCGCAACCGCGTAACCAACTTAATGGCCCTTATATCGGCACATACGCAGTTGCTGATAGGCATTGTATTATACTTTTTAAGTCCGCTGGTGCAGTTTAACAAGGGTACCATGAAAGACCCTTCGCTGCGCTATTTTACCGTTGAGCATTGGGTAATGATGGTGATCGCTATCGCGCTGATAACCATTGGCCACAGTAAAGCGAAAAAGGCGATTTTGCCCGAGGTTAAACACAAAACCATAGCCATATTTTATGGCATAGCCTTGTTAATTATCATTGGCGCGCTGGCAGCCGGGCATATCCCGATATTAAATTAATTGAAAAAAAATTAAATTAATTGAAAAAAAGTGGCTAAAAAGTTTGCCATTTCAAATTTCTTTATAAATTTGTCGCCACGATGATTAAAAACAACAAAAGAAATTACTGGTGGCACCAATTAAATTTGGCAGCCGGGCCATGTTTTTGATCAGAGATTACTAATCAATTGTAAACCTAATAGGAAAACCCGGCGACCCTCATCCGCCGGGTTTTTTCTTTTACAACTATTTTTAAACATACATGAAGCAATATAAAATTGTTACCACTTATAAAAAACTGCTTGCAGATACCACCACCCCTGTAAGCATCTATTTGCGTTTGCGCGATATTTTCGCCAACTCGCTGCTGCTGGAAAGTTCGGATTACCATAGCCGCGAAAACAGCCTCAGCTTTGTTTGCTGCGACCCTATTGGCGGTTTAACGCTTGATGAGGGCAGGTTAACCAAGCGCTATCCCGATGGCACCGAAGAGCGTTTTGAAGAGGGAGAGTTTGACCTGATAGACCATATTAACGATTTTATAACCGGTTTTGAAACTACCGAACTCCCCTTAAAAATTACGGCCAATGGCTTATTTGGCTATTTTACGCATGAGGCGGTGGAGCATTTTGAAACTATCCGCCTCAAAAAAAGCGATGATACCACCCGGAAGATCCCGGTAATGCAATACCATATATACCGGTACATTATCGCTATTGACCATTTTAAAAATGAGCTGTACATATTTCATAACCAGCCTGACGGCGAAGATGAACATACGGGCCTTGATAAAATACACGACCTGATAAAGAACAAAAACTTTCCCGAATACAGCTTTCAAAGTTCAGCAGCCGAAAAGTCGAATTTAACCGACGAGGAATTTATGGCCGTGGTGGAAAAAATGAAGCTGCATATTTACCGGGGCGATGTGTTCCAGATCGTTCCGTCGAGGGCGTTCTCCAAACAATTTACCGGCGATGAATTTAATGTGTACCGGGCCCTGCGCTCGGTTAACCCTTCGCCCTACCTGTTTTATTTTGATTACGGCGATTTCAGGATATTCGGTTCATCGCCCGAGGCGCAGATCACGATAAAGGACCGCCGGGCAACTATTTTCCCCATAGCGGGCACTTTTAAACGCAGCGGCGACGATGAAAAAGATGCCGTAATAGCCCACAACCTAAAAAATGACCCTAAAGAATCGGCCGAGCATGTGATGCTGGTCGACCTGGCCCGAAACGACTTGAGCCGCCATTGCGATCATGTGGAAGTGAAAGCCTTTAAAGAGGTGCAGTATTATTCGCACCTTAT
Organism: Bacteroidota bacterium; assembly: GCA_013288485.1. GTDB lineage: Bacteria > Bacteroidota > Bacteroidia > Sphingobacteriales > Sphingobacteriaceae > Mucilaginibacter. The sequence continues at coordinate 11,015 of JABDBW010000020.1, read as the reverse complement.
TCACCTGGTATCAATGGTTAGCGGAAAATTGCAGCCGGACGTGCCTACCTTTAAAGTAGTTGCCGATACGTTCCCGGCAGGCACGCTGAGCGGCGCGCCAAAATACCGCGCAATGGAGATCATCGACGAAAACGAAAACATTAAGCGCAGCTTTTACAGCGGGGCCATTGGTTACCTGGGTTTCAACGGCGATTTTAATCATGCCATCATGATACGCTCGTTTTTAAGCAAAAGCAATACGCTGCATTACCAGGCAGGGGCGGGCATTGTGGCCGGCTCGGTAGCCGAAAGTGAATTGAACGAGGTTAATAATAAAATAGCCGCTTTGCGGAAAGCGATAGAGCTGGCGGAAGAAATATAACCCCCTAACCTCCGCCAATTGGCGGAGGAACGATTAATTGATTAATGTAATTTTATAAAAATTAAAGCCATGACAGATAATAAAAATATTAACGCTTCCTCATCCGCCATTGGGCGGAGGCCGGGGGGTAAAATTTTAATTATTGACAACTATGATTCATTTACGTACAATTTGGTACACCTGGTAAATGAAATTGGCCTGCAATGTGATGTATGGCGAAATGATCAGTTTAATATTGACGATGTAGACGCGTACGACAAGATCATCTTGTCGCCGGGGCCGGGTATACCGTCGGAAGCAGGATTACTTTTGGATGTTATTGCGAAATATGCCCCCACGAAAAGCATATTTGGCGTATGCCTGGGGCAACAGGCCATTGCCGAAGTTTTTGGCGGCACCTTATATAACCTTAAACAGCCCATGCATGGCATAGCCACACCTATTACCGTTACCGACGACGAGGAACAGCTTTTTGCCGGTTTGCCGCATCATTTTAAGGTGGGCAGGTACCACTCGTGGGTGGTTGATGAGAAATCTATTCCCGATGTATTAACCGTAACCGCTATTGATGAAGCGGATAATTCGGCTATGGCGCTAAGGCATAAACAATATGATGTAAGAGGTGTGCAGTTTCACCCCGAATCTATCCTTACCGAATATGGAAAGGAAATGATGCAGAACTGGTTAAACCCTCAATTTATCAGCGATTTAAATTAGAGCTCCTACAATTAATCATACATGACCGAACAAAAAACGTCCCTACAGGGATTAAACATACTTGATAAAATTGTCCTCAATAAAAAAACTGAGGTAGCATTAGCTAAAGACGACACCAGCATTAAGGAGCTGGAAGCGTCTGACTTATTCGGCAGGCAAACCTACTCGTTCAAAGAGTTTCTGCTTGATCCTGCACGTACCGGCATTATTGCCGAGTTTAAGCGCAGGTCGCCGTCGAAGGGTATTATTAATGATAAGGCGGGGGTTGAGGCCGTTACAACGGCTTACTCGGCGGCAGGCGCATCGGCCTTATCGGTATTAACCGATAACGACTTTTTTATGGGTACCAAAACCGACCTATACAAGGCGCGCCGGGCTAATACCATCCCCATTTTGCGCAAGGATTTTATGATAGATGAGTACCAGGTGATCGAAGCAAAATCATTAGGCGCCGATATTATTTTACTCATCGCCGCCATACTTACCCCTGCCGAAATAGAACAACTGGCCTCGCTGGCAAAAAGCCTGGGCCTGAATGTATTGCTCGAAGTACATAACCTGGAAGAACTGCAGCGCAGCATCAACCCTAACCTCGATGCCATTGGTGTAAACAACCGCAACCTGGCCGACTTTAGCGTATCGGTTGAAACATCCTATAAACTGGCGGAACATATACCGGCTGAATTTCTGAAAATATCCGAAAGCGCCATAAGCGACCCGCAAACTATAAAGGGTTTAAAGCAAGCAGGCTTTAACGGGTTTTTAATCGGCGAGAATTTTATGAAGCAGGGAGATCCGGGATTGGCCATGAGGGAGTTTGTGGCCCAGTTAAAATAAACGTGTCATTTCGAGCGGTAGCGAGAAATCTATACACTTGTATAGTCCGCTTTGCAGTGTATAGATTTCTCCCGTTGGTCGAAATGACAATTAGACATGATATTAGTATTTTAAATACTTTACCTCAAACAACACTTATACCAGTTTTTGTAACTTGGCACTTTGATTGATACACCCATACTGAATGAAACAAAAATTTTATGATACTGCTGTGAAGCAGGAACGGGCCGTGCTGGTAGGCGTTATTACCCCCAATGAAACGGACGAGCGCACCAAAGAATATTTAGAGGAATTACAATTTTTAGTTGATACCGCAGGCGCGGAAACCGTAAAAATATTTACCCAAAAACTGCAAAAACCCGATAGGGCCACCTTTGTAGGCTCGGGCCGGCTGGAAGATATTAAAGCCTTTGTAACGGAGGAAGAAATTGACATCGTAGTTTTTGATGATGAACTAACCCCCTCGCAATTACGTAATATTGAGAATGAACTGCAGGTTAAAATACTCGACCGCAATAACCTGATACTGGATATTTTCGCGGGGCGCGCGCAAACAGCGCAGGCAAAAGCACAGGTTGAACTGGCGCAGCTGCAATACCTTTTGCCCCGCCTTACCCGTTTATGGACCCACCTTGAGCGACAAAAGGGCGGTATTGGTATGCGCGGCCCGGGTGAGTCGCAAATTGAGACTGACCGCCGGCTGATATTGAACAAAATAGCCCTGCTTAAAGAAAAGCTTAAACATATTGACCGCCAAAACGAAACACAGCGCAAAAACCGTAACAAAATGGTACGCGCCGCGCTGGTGGGGTATACCAATGTGGGTAAATCGACTATTATGAACCTCATATCCAAATCGGAGGTGTTTGCCGAGAACAAATTGTTTGCCACACTTGATACCACGGTTAGGAAAGTGGTGATAGAGAATGTGCCTTTCCTGTTATCAGACACGGTTGGGTTTATCCGCAAGCTGCCCCATCATTTGGTGGAGTGTTTTAAATCGACGCTTGACGAAGTGCGCGAGGCTGATATATTAATTCACGTGGTTGATATATCGCACCCTTATTTTGAGGACCAGATACGCGCCGTAAACGATACCCTGAAAGATATTGGCGCCATAGACAAACAAACCATAACTGTATTTAACAAAATGGATGCCTACCAGCCCATTCAACTCCCTGATGGTGAAGCAACCGAACCCTTAACCCTTGATGATTTTAAACATAGCTGGATGGCGAAGAATAATAGTCCGGCTATATTTATTTCGGCTACTAAGAAGGAGAATATTGAGGAATTCAGAAATCTGTTGTACGAATATGTGAAACAGGTACATGTGGATAGGTATCCTTATGATCATTTATTGTATTAAGCTTTATTATGATTGTCATTGCGAGCGTAGCGCGGCAATCGCAAGGATGCTAAGCGGATATGCAAAGTTCGCGATTGCCACGCTCGTTCCTCGCTCGCAATGACATAACGGTTGATTACGTGAGAAAAATCTCCTTCATTATCTCAGGTATCACCCCTTTCTCCAACGCCATACTAAAAAGCAAATTGACCGCCCTGCGGCCCTCTTCCCCCAAATCAACCGAGTACTTATTTACATATAATTCTATATGCTTATACATCACTTCCTCGCTCATTTCCTGCGCGTGCTGGCGGATAAACTCCAGTCCTGATTTTGGATTGGCAAAAGCAAACTCCACGGATTTACGCAGTACCCTGTTCACTTTATGCTGAACAGCAACCGGTAAATTCCGGTTGGCAACAATACCGCCTAACGGAATAGCGCAGCCGGTTAATTTTTCCCAATAATCGCCCAGGTCGATGATCTTTTTTAGCCCTTTATCCTGGTAAGTGAACCGGTTTTCATGGATGATGAGGCCAACATCAATACGGCCATCCAAAACCGCATTTTCAATATCCGAAAATACCAGTTCTACCTTATTGGTAGCCTGGGGGAAAGCCAGTCCTAATAAAAAATTGGCGGTGGTGTATTTGCCGGGGATGCCAGTTTGCAGTTTGCAGTTTGCAGTTTGCAGTTCCGTGTACAATTCTTCAGGATCATCTTTGCAAATCAATAGCGGACCAACCCCAAAGCCTAGCGCGCTGCCCGCATCCAACAAAACATATTGGCTGGCTACATAAGCAAAGGCATGATAGCTGAGTTTAGTAATATCCAACTCGCCGCGGAACGCTTTTTGGTTCAGCGTTTCCACATCATCATAAAAAACTTCGAAATCCAATCCTTCCGTATCAATTTTATGATGAATGAGCGCGTCAAAAATAAAAGTATCGTTAGGGCAGGGCGAGAAGCCGAGGGTTAGTTTCATGTTTTTTGTTATACGTTTTACGTGGTACGTTAAAGGGTCAGCAAAAAAAACGTACAACGTATAACGTCGAACGTACAACCTCTACAACTGATTAATCAACTCAACCGCAAAGGTATTCAGATTTTTAACAGCAAGCCCTATCTGCCAGTTGTCGCGGTTGCGTTTTTCTACATAATTTGACACTGCCCTGATCTGTATGCAAGGCACCTTCAGTTCGCGGCAGGCATAAAAAAACGCGGCGCCTTCCATGCTTTCCAGCTGCGGGTTCAAGCGTTCAACAATTGCCGCTATCGAATCGTCATTACCGTGCACCATATTTACGGTGATGGCCTTTGCCTGTTTGAGATTTACTTTTTTAGTAAAATGGCTAATACTGCTGGTGGGCCTGAAAATACTAGCGCCAAAACCCAGTTTTTCAATACTGATGAAGTTCTTATCATCTTCGGCGCCTAATTCGGCGAAAGTGTCTTCGGTTATTTCTATGAGCTCGCCTAAGGTTAGGCCCTTGTCGAAACTGCCTGCTATACCCAGGTTAATAACCAGGTTATATACGTTATGCGGCAAATGCCTTGCCAACGCGAATGCAGTAGGCACCATGCCAACCCCGGTTATTAAAACCGAACAATTAGCTATAGACGCGTGACGCGTAGTGAATAAATTTGCTTCATCCTCATCCTTATTCATACCCAAAGTCTCCATTAAAGGCTCAACTTCGGGTTGGGTAGCAGCAACAATTAATATCCGCATAACAGTACTTTTGTGCTAAGATAATTAAATAAGTTTGCAGTGGGTAGTTTGCAGTTTGCAGGAGTGCAAACGTGTTAAAATAACTGGACGCTACCCTCTTTACCGCTTGCGGAAGAGAGGGTGATCGAGCGAAGCGATGATCGGGTGAGTAATCGCCGCCATACGTTTACACTTAACCCTTCCTTAAGACAGCACCCGTCATTTACTCACCCCCGGCCCCTCTCTCCTGCGGAAAGAGGGGAGCGGCCGCAAAAAAACGTCAAAACAACCCTCTCTTCGCTGCGCGGAAACAGGGCAATAAAAACCTTTAAGATTTTGCCCACTGCAATCTTAAAACTGCAAACTCAAAAATTGTATATTTGCATCCATTAATTATTATGATGATACATATTACGCGCAAGGAACATTTTAATGCGGCACATAGAATGTACCGGGAAGAATGGAGCGCAGAAAAAAATACAGAGGTATTTGGCAAATGCGCCAACCCTAACTGGCATGGGCATAACTATAATTTATTTGTAACCGTAAAGGGCGAGGTTACCCATGCAACGGGTTATTTGATCGATCTGAAAGAGCTGAAGGTGATCATTAACGATCATGTTATTGAAAAGCTCGACCATAAAAACATTAATTTGGATGTTGAATTTATGCGGGGCAAAATGGCATCGACCGAGTTGCTTTGCATTGAAATTTTTAACCAGTTAAAAGCACCGATAGAGGCCTATAAGGGCGTGTTTCTGCATTCGGTAAAATTATATGAGACCGAAAATAACTCGGCAGAGTATTTTGGTGATTAAACCCGGACCATGATCGATAAAAATTCTATCCCCGACAGGGATGACGATATTAACGGCTATGAAAAAATTGACCGTTATAATCCTGAGCTGATCGATAACCTATCAGCCCATTACCATGATATTTTAAAGCAGATAGGTGAAAACCCCAATCGCGAGGGCCTGTTAAAAAGTCCCGAACGTATTGCCAAGGCCCTGCTATACCTTACCCAGGGCTATGACCTGGATGCCAAAGAAATACTGAATTCGGCTTTATTTAAAGAAGAATACAGCCAGATGGTGGTAGTAAAAGATATAGAGGTATATTCTATGTGCGAACACCACATGCTGCCTTTTTTTGGCAAGGCGCATATTGCCTACATACCCAATGGTTATGTAGTGGGCCTAAGCAAAATACCACGCGTGGTCGACGCGTATGCGCGCCGCCTGCAGGTACAGGAACGCTTAACTAACGAGATAAAAGATTGTATACAGGAAACCCTGCAACCCATTGGCGTAGGTGTGGTTATTGAGTGCCGCCACCTGTGCATGTGTATGCGCGGCGTGCAAAAACAAAATTCGGTAAGCACAACGTCCGCATTTTCGGGTGGGTTTTTCCAGGAAAAAACAAGGGCGGAGTTTTTGCATTTGATATCGTCGAAATTGAGTTAGGCTTAAAAAGATTAAAGATTAGTTATTAAAGATTAGCGACTAACCTTTTATCGATAAAGCTGTTATAATTAAATTTACAGAACCAATATTTTGGTTAGTTTAGTTAACAACCAAACCTAATCTTTAATAACTAATCTTTAATCTTTCACATGAAAGCATACATTTTCCCGGGGCAGGGCGCCCAGTTTGTTGGAATGGGCAAAGACATCTATGAGCAGTCTGAAAAGGCCCGCACGTTGTTTGAACAGGCTAATACGCTATTGGGCTTCCGTATTACCGATATGATGTTTAACGGTACAGATGAGGACCTGAAGCAAACCAATGTTACCCAGCCCGCCATATTTTTACACTCGGTAATATTAGCCAAAGTGTTAAATGACTTTGAGCCCGATATGGCCGCAGGGCATTCGTTGGGCGAGTTTTCCGCGCTGGTAGCCGCGGGGGCTTTATCATTCGAAGACGGTTTGCGCCTGGTTGCGGCACGCGCCAACGCCATGCAAAAGGCCTGCCTGATACAACCATCAACCATGGCGGCTATTATAGGTTTAGATGATTTCACCGTAGAGGATATTTGCCAGCGCATAAGTGATATAGTAGTACCGGCCAACTATAACTGCCCCGGGCAGCTGGTAATATCAGGCACTATAGCGGGTATTGATAAAGCCTGCGAATTAATGACCGCCGCGGGCGCAAAAAGGGCTTTAAAGCTAAATGTTGGCGGCGCTTTCCATTCGCCGTTAATGGAAGCGGCAAGGGTTGAACTGGAACATGCCATTGTAAATACCATGATCAATGAACCGGTTTGCCCCATCTATCAAAATATTGATGCCAAACCTTATACTGATCCGGAGCAGATAAAGCATAATTTAATAAGGCAGCTTACGGGCCCGGTTAGGTGGACACAAACTACCATGCACATGATAGAGAACGGCGCCACCTCGTTTACCGAAGTGGGCCCGGGCAGTGTATTACAGGGCCTGGTTAAAAAGGTTGACCGGGCAATGCCAACATCGAGCGCCTCGCCACAATAATTTTCATAAGCCGCAAACTAAAGCGGCTTTTTTTTATTTGTAAGTTTACATAAGCATACATATTATTTAAAGCATTTGAGCTACGCAGGAAAAATTCGTTTAATGCTTGCCTTATTGGCTGCCAGTTTGTTGTTGACGGCCAGTATTGTGCGTATAACTTATACGCCTGCAAATAATTTAAGTCAAACCGCTAAAATTTTAGAAGATAACCTTCATAAAAAAGAAGAGTATATCAATAAGTCTATTAGCACACGGGCCGGGTTTAACCGTTTTAAAACGCTTGCCGAAAATGGAGAGGCCGGTTTGGCCTGTATAAAAGATTTTACTGATGACCGCAAAATCTGGGTAAGTACATTTATTAATAAGGACAGCCTGCAATTTTGGACCGGTAATAAAGTGATACCGGCAAGCGCATCGGGCATAAAGGAAGGATACTCGTTTATCAGGCAACCCAATGGGAATGGCTATTACGAGGCAATTAAAAAAAGCGAGGGCGGTTTTTCGGTGATCTTTCTCATCCCGGTAAAAATAAACTATGCGCTGCAAAATCAATATTTGCAAAACACCTTTGCCAAAGACCTTATAACAGACAGAAATATTGAACTCGCTGATTTTACCGATAAAAACGTTTACGCCGTTCACAGTATAGATAATACCTACCTGTTCTCGTTAAAAATAATTAATAACGAAGTTAACTACCGCTTCTTTTATTTCGAGCTGATCATCTGGCTGATAACGTTTATTGTAGTGTTTATATTGATACAGCGAATATGTGGTTATATTGCTTATCATGGCTATGTATACCTATCGCTACTGGTGTTGGCCCTGTTTATTGTTGGGCTAAGGTTTGTTAACCTGTATTATGGCTGGCCCAATTTCACGTACAAGCTTGCTATTTTTGATCCTCAATATTATTCAGCAGGCAATATTTTCCCCTCATTAGGCGACCTGTGCATTAATATTTTTATGCTGAGCTGGTTTACTGCGTCTCTATATAAAGAGCGCGCAAACCTATTAAAACGTCCGCCCGGTAAAATTAAAGCTTACGTTATTGTTGTGGTATGCGTATCAGCATTAATTGGCTTAGCAACCCTGTTTTTAAACATATTTTACGGGCTTACGGTTCACTCTGAAATAAATTTCGATGTTACCAATGTGCTTAACCTATCGGTATTTAGCCTATGGGGGTTATTAATGGTATGCTTTAGTTTTTTTATCTATTATTTGCTAGCCGAAACTTTTTTAACAGTTTGCAGTAAACTAACCATACCCGTATCCCATCAACTCGGCATACTTTTAACCTGCACGTTATTAGCCACAGGCTTTTTGAGTTATTACCAGGGCGGGCTTTCATTGTTTTATTTTTTTGGCGCGGGTGTAATAACTATTCGTGGTTATGCCTATCGCTATAATAGCGGCCGTATCACTTCGCCTACATTCGCGGCCATATTATTAATATTTGCTGTTACAGCGTCGGTTTGCCTCAATTATTTTGAGGGGGTAAAAGAAAAAAATGTGAGGGAGCGGCTAATACAAAAATTGGAAAACCCCAATGATGTGAGCGCCAACGCCATATTTAAAAAAATAGAGCGGAAAATTATTACCGACACCCTGATCACCAATTATTTTACACGTGCCCGGAATAATGAAGATTATTTAAAAAGCCGCTTTCGGAAACTTTATTTTGACGGATACCTGTCAAAATACGAATTCAGCATACATGAATTCAATACCCTGGGCCAACCTATATCTGCCGATAGCTATTCGATAGATGCTTTTAAGGATATGGTGCTTTATAATTCTTTTAAGGTTTCCGATTATTTTTATCGGTATAATGAAACATTTGGCCTTCAAAATTATTTTGCCATACTACCGGTTATTAAAAAAGATAAATACCTCGGTTCAATTGTGATCGAACTCCAATCGAAAGCAATGCAAACTTCCGATAATTTTCCTGAATTGCTGATTGACGGACAAGTAAAAACCCAGGATGATTTTAAAGGGTACTCCTACGCGTTTTATACCGATGATAAGCTGCAGTCGCAAAGCGGTAATTATGTATATAGCCTCATTAATACCAATTTTAAAGGCCCGGTAAAACCTTATATGGTAAAAACCATTAGTTCAAGTAATTTTACGTGGTACAAGCCTTTTACGGTATATAGCCACATGTTATTTAAACCAGGCGGCCGTAACCTTATAGTTGTAAGTAAAGAAGAGAATACCGTGTTTTATGAGATCGCCTCATTCACCTTCTTTTTTTTAATGTTATTAACATTTAGCATGGTTGCTGTAGCAGCTAAATGGGCATGGTCCCGTATCAAAATACTAACCGTTACCAATGACAGCTTAAAATGGGGACTTAAAATAAGCCTCGGTAAAATGCTGTATAAAACCCGGATACGGTTTTCAATGGTGTTTGCAGTTGTAATAACTTTAATATTAGTGGGCATTTTAACCTATATATCTATCAGCGCGCAATACCAGGACCAGCAGGATAACATGATCCGCGATAAAATGATCAGGATAACCGCCGCTTTTGAAAACGGTTATGATAAATATATCACCCATATTAACCAGGAGAGCCAGACCTCTTTTGAAGCGCTCGCATCTTCCTATTCATCAGACCTGGTTTTGTACGATCGCTATGGCTCCCTGTTAATTACTACCCAACCGCGCATTTACGAATATGGCTTAATTGTAAGGCGTATGAATTCAAGCGCTTATATTAATTTAAAGAGCCTGCAAAGGTCGGAATATATTAATGAGGAAGTGATAGGCGATCTGAAGTATAAAGCGGCTTACGCCCCGTTAAGAAACGCGAAGGGCGAAATACTTGGCTTTTTACAGTTTCCTTATTTTTCGAACCAATTGGATTATAAAGAGCGCATTAGTTCATTACTAAATGTGATGATAAACATTTACGCGCTTATTCTTATAGGTATAGGGCTTTTTGCTATATTTATTGCCCGCCAAATTACAAACCCGTTAAACTTTATACAACTTAGCCTGAGTAAAACTATGTACGGTAAGAAAAACGAACCCATACAATGGGACCGAGACGATGAGATAGGCGCGTTAATAAAGGAATATAATAACATGATAGCCGATTTAGAGGATAGCGCGCGAAGGCTCGCGCAATCAGAACGGGAAAGCGCCTGGCGTGAAATGGCCAAACAGGTTGCTCATGAAATTAAAAATCCGCTAACGCCCTTAAAGCTCGGGTTGCAATTATTAGAGAAGTCGTGGCGAGAAAAAGACCCGAAATTCGATCAGAAGTTTGAAAGGTTCAGCCATTCATTTGTTGAGCAAATTGAAAGCCTTTCGTCAATAGCATCCGAGTTTTCGGCCTTTGCAAAAATGCCTGATACACATTTAGAACGGGTTAATATTTTTGAGGTAATAAGCCAGGCCGTAACTATTTTTAAGCAAATGGAGAATTTTAAAATTTCATTTGATGCGCCGGCCGAGCCCTTTTTTATTAGTGCTGATAAAGACCAGTTACTGCGCTCGTTTAACAATTTATTAAAAAATGCCATTGAGG
>JABDBW010000019.1 GCA_013288485.1 Bacteroidota bacterium | reverse complement strand
TGGCGACGGATCGACCATTGGCAGCCAGTTAGTTAAGCACCCCGATGTAAAAGCGGTTGGCTTTACCGGCTCGTATGGCGGGGGTAAAGCCTTGTTCGACCTAGCCGTTAGCCGCGAGGTGCCTATACCGGTTTATGCCGAAATGGGCAGTACCAACCCGGTGTTTATTTTACCCGAAATAATGCGCAACGAGGCCGAAGCCTTTGCCAAAAACTTTGCAGGCTCGGTTACTTTAGGCGTTGGGCAGTTTTGTACCAACCCCGGTATGCTGATCTACGAAGGATCGGACAGCGGGAAAGACTTTACCACAAAACTGGAAGCACATTTTCAGCAAACAAACCCTGGGGTAATGCTGGCGGCAAATATTTATAAAGCCTATAAAAAAGGTGTTGAACATCATTTGGAAACACATGGGGTAGAAGTGCTGGCAAAGGGACATCATTCCGACGCGCTGAATACGGCCTCGCCTGTTTTATTTAAAACCGACAGCAAAGTACTGCACAAGCACCCCCACCTTTCCGAAGAAATATTTGGCCCCTCGAGTATTGTAGTGGAAGCTGAATCGAAAAAAGATATGTTAAAAATAGCCAGGAACCTGTCCGGGCATTTAACGGCCACCGTACATGGCACAGAAACCGACCTGCTAAACCACGCCGACCTGCTCGATATTTTAGAACAAAAGGTGGGCCGCGTTATTATTAACGGTTTCCCTACGGGTGTTGAAGTAAACAGCGCCATGGTACACGGCGGCCCGTTCCCCGCTACTACGGATGGCCGAAGCACTTCGGTGGGTACTGCCGCTATTTTCCGTTTTACCAGGCCGGTAGCTTACCAGGGAATGCCCCAGGCTTTGCTGCCTGATGAATTGAAAAATTCAAATCCGTTGGGAATATGGCGGTTGGTTAATGGAGGGATGAGTAAGGAGGGGATATAAATTTAAAACTAAGTTTTTGAAACTTTATGCAAAAAATCCTCTTTAAAGAAACCCAAGGGGTTGCTATTTTAATCGTAGTGTTTGCTGTAGTTTCTATTTTTATTGGTGGATTATGCTTAGGACAAATACTATCTCATAAACCCATAGGTAATCACCCGGCACCAACCTGGTTATTATTGATCTTTTTTACAGGGAGTATTATTGCTACAATATTCTTCAGCAGGCAAAAACTTAGACTCCTTATTACCGAAGATGAAATTCATATTAGCTTTGGGTTATTAACAGGTGAGACCGTATTACGTATCAGCGATATTAAAAATATCTATATCCGCAAATATGACGCCTTGAAAGAGTTTTGGGGATGGGGTATAAAATATAGTTCTGATACCAGTTGCTTCACCGTTTCGGGCAATGATGGCATACAAATAGAAATGAAAGATAACCGCAAATTTTTAATAGGTACGCAAAAAGTTGAGGCTGTAAAAGCTGCTATAGAGAGTTTGCATATACAAAAGTTTTAAGCTTTCATCCTTCCTCTTTAAAACTTCATAAGAAGATGTATTTATATTTCATACAATGATCGTCCCGCTCATGGCCGCGGGGGCCTAGTTACTTTCCCTTAGATGGAAAGTAACCAAAGATCAAGCCGGAAAAAACCTTCCGCCCACAGGCCAGACTCCCTGGCCCGGTTTTCCGGCGGGCCATTACGCTCTTTTGTTTTTGGTTTGATACGAAAATATTTCTATTGATAAAAGCGTCAGCAGATAAGCTTCGGGCGAAATCAGGTAAAACAAGTTGGCCAATGAGCGTGGCAAGGGCATAGTAACTTTTGCAGAAGCCCGGCCTTGCGCGAGCGAAGCAGGGCAAAAGATTACAGCCCGAGGTTTTACCTGATTTGCAGGGCAAAGGCCATGTGCGGCAAAGAAGCCTCTCTGCTGACTTGATTTTATTCACATATTGTTTGTTTTTAATGGTGTTCATGAGGTCGCTACGCTTAGTTTTGGTTACTTTTTTATCAAGAAAAAAGTAACAGCCCCGCGGCCATGAGCGGGATGGTCATTGTATGAAGTATAAACATGTTTAACCTACAGGATTCTCTGGGATTATCCACCTTTCAACTCCTCTTCCTCCTTTCGCCTAAAAATCCTACTTTTGCCGTTCTAACAAATATCATGAGCGAAGAGAGATCATTAAATTTTATTGAAGAGATAGTTGAAGAAGATATAAGCGCCGGCAAAAATGGCGGCAGGGTATTAACCCGTTTCCCGCCCGAGCCTAATGGTTATTTGCATATCGGCCACGCCAAATCCATCTGCCTGAATTTCGGGCTGGCAAAAAAATATAATGGCAAAACCAACCTGCGTTTTGACGATACCAACCCCGTTACCGAAGATACCGAATACGTAGAAAGCATAAAAGAAGATGTGAAATGGCTGGGTTTCGACTGGGCCAATGAGCTGTATGCTTCTGATTATTTCGATCAGTTATATGAACTTGCCACGGCGCTTATCCACAAGGGCCTGGCTTATGTGGATGATAGCACCGCCGAAGAAATAGCCGAACAAAAAGGCACACCAACGGAAGCGGGTACGCCCAACCAATACCGCAGCCGCAGCGTGGAAGAAAACCTGCAATTGTTTGCAGAAATGAAGGCCGCCAAATATCCCGATGGGGCGAAAGTGCTCCGCGCAAAGGTCGACCTGGCATCGCCAAATATGCACCTGCGCGACCCGATCATGTACCGCATTAAACATGCCCACCACCACCGTACCGGCGATAAATGGTGCATTTACCCCATGTATGATTTCGCGCACGGGCAATCGGATGCAATTGAGCAGATCACCCACTCGTTATGTACGCTGGAGTTTGTTCCGCACCGCGACCTGTATAATTGGTTTATTGAGCAACTGGAAATATTCCCCTCGAAACAATACGAGTTTGCCCGCCTGAACATGACCTATACCGTTATGAGCAAACGTAAGCTGATGCAACTGGTTAACGAGAATCATGTGGAAGGCTGGGATGACCCGCGTATGTCGACCATTAGTGGCTTGCGCCGCAGGGGGTATACCGCGGCTTCCATCCGCGAATTTTGCGAGCGCATTGGGGTAGCTAAACGCGAGAACATGATTGACGTAGGTTTATTAGAATTCTGCATCCGCGAGGACCTGAATAAAACCGCCTGGCGCCGCATGGCGGTACTTGATCCTATAAAAATGGTTATTACCAACTATCCCTTAGGTGAAACCGAAACCATGCACGGCGAAAACAACCCCGAGGTTGAAGGCGGCGATGGGAGCAGGGGCATACCTTTCAGCAAGGAGTTATGGATAGAGCGTGAGGATTTTATGGAAGAACCCTCTAAAAAGTTTTTCCGCCTGGGTGTAGGGCTGATGGTGCGGTTAAAGAACGCCTATATTGTAAAATGCGAAGATTTTAAAAAGGATGCCAACGGTAGTGTTACCGAAATTTACTGCACCTATATTCCTGAATCGAAGTCTGGAAATGATACCAGCGGTATTCATGTTAAGGGCACTATACATTGGGTAAGTGTGCCCCATGCTAAAACTGCGGAGGTGCGTTTATATGATCGTTTGTTCCAGGTTGAAGATACCTCCAACGAGGAAGGTGATTTTAAAGATTACCTGAATCCAAACAGTTTGCACATTATCCCCAACGCCTATATCGAACCCGATCTGGACAATGCCGAAGTTGGCAAGGGCTACCAGTTTATCCGCAAAGGTTATTTTACGCTCGATAAGCATTCAACCCCCGAAAAACTGGTGTTTAACAGGACGGTGACTTTGAAGGATGGGTGGGTAAAGAAGTAGTTGGCAGTTTTGAGTTAGCAGTGGGCAGTAACATATACTAACCAACTGCAAACTGCCAACTGCTCACTGCAAACTAATACTTCTGATAAACATTATACAGCACATTCAAATCCAGTTGGCTTAACTGCGTGGTACTGTCGTCCTGCACGAAGTGGCGCTTAAAGGCGATGATGGTGGCGTTAATATCGGATGTATCATAACCTATAAGGCGCAGCGCCGTTTTATAATCAAAATTATCGGGTGCGGGTTCCAGTACAGGGTCGCTCCAATAGCCGAAACCATTATCAGCCAATAACTTCCACGGGAACAGCGGCCCCGGGTCGGGCTTGCGTCTTGGTGCGAAATCCTGGTGGCCAATAAAATTAGCGGTTGGTATATTATATGTTTTTTTAAGCTGCGCCAGTAAATACAACAAGCTTTTTATTTGGGCAGCAGTATAGGGTTCGGTGCCATTATTGTCAATTTCTATACCCAGCGAGATGCTGTTCATGTCAATTACACTGCCCCATTTACCTGTTCCGGCATGGTTTGCGCGCAGGTAATCGTTCACTAAATGGAAAACTTTGCCGTCTTTACCAATTACATAATGAGCGCTTACTTCGGTAATTTTCAGGGTAAAGGTTTTAAGTGTTTGTGGGATAGAATCCTGCCCGGTAAAATGGATGATAACATAATTAGCCTTGCGGATACCAAAATTAACCGAGCCAACCCATTCCGAAGGTATGGCTACCACCCCGGTACTGTCAAAAAGCATGGCGGGCTGCTGCTGTTTTATTAGAGCCAGTAACGAATCTGTTTTAAAGGTGTACACGCTATCGGTAGCGGCATGTGGGTTAAATACAACCGGTTTAGGTGGTTCAGCCTTAACAGCATCAACTTTAACCGGGTCGGGTTTGGTATTAATGACCTTTGGTGAACAAGCCGTGAACGCTATAGCAATTAGGAACAATAAATAAAAGTAATAATATTTCCTGTAGGTAAACATGAAGCTAAGGTAAGTTAATGAACCAATAACTCAAAGACGGATAAAACACCCTAATGTTTACTTTAAATTTTTCACTTTTCTGTTTCCGCTATAAATTGCTTATTTTCAGGGGCACATAAAAAAAGGCAGCGCATGAAAAAATTACTTATCCCCGGCTTACTCCTCTTAACAACCCTGTATACCCACGCCCAGCAAAAAAGCATAATGGGTTTTAGCACGGCTTCGGCAGCCAAACAATTGCAAACAGAGCAGCAGTTTGATCAATCGCTCAGCGCTAAACGTATTGGAGAAACATTGAAGGATCTGTCGGCTCATCCGCATAACTTAGGTTCGCCGGGTAGTAAGGCCGTTGCCGAAAAAATATTGAAAAAGTTTAAAAGCTATGGGTTCGACGCGCATATGCAAACCTATAAGGTGCTGTTTCCTACGCCTAAAGTACGTTTGCTTGAAATGACCGGGCCAACAAAATATACCGCTTTACTAAAAGAGCCTGGGTTAAAAGAAGATGCTACATCGGGCCAGCAAGATCAGCTGCCTACCTATAACGCCTGGAGCGCCGATGGCGATGTAACCGGTAAGCTGGTATTTGTAAACTATGGCCTGCCCGAAGATTATGAAACCCTGGCCACGATGGGTATTGATGTAAAAGGCAAAATAGTTATTGCCAAGTACGGCAGATCATGGCGGGGCATTAAGCCTAAGGTGGCGTATGAGCATGGGGCCATAGGCTGCATCATTTACTCGGACCCGAAAGATGATGGCTATTTCGCGGGCGACGTTTATCCCAAAGGGGCTTTTAAAAATGAAAATGGCGTCCAGCGCGGGTCGGTAATGGATATGGTGATCTATCCGGGCGACCCTTTAACTCCTAATATAGGCGCTACGGAAAATGCCAAACGCTTAGACCGTAAAGACGCGCCCACCATATTAAAAATACCCGTATTACCTATAAGCTACAAGGATGCAAAACCTTTACTGGCGGCCTTAAGGGGTCCCGTTGCGCCCGAGGATTGGCGCGGCGCGCTGCCTATGACCTATCATGTTGGGCCGGGGGCCGCTACAGTACATTTAAAGCTGGCCTTTAACTGGAACATGGTTACGGCTTATGACGTTATCGGGATGATAAAAGGTTCAACATACCCGGACGAATGGGTAATGCGCGGCAATCATCATGATGCTTGGGTAAATGGGGCCGATGATCCGTTGAGCGGGCAATCAGCACTATTGGATGAGGCCAAAGGGTTGGGCGACCTGCTAAAAACCGGGTGGCAACCCAAGCGCACCATAGTTTATTGTGCCTGGGACGGTGAGGAGCCGGGCCTGATAGGTTCGACTGAATTTGCCGAGGACCATGATAAAGAGTTACAACAAAAAGCCGTAGTATATATTAATTCGGATGATATTTCGCGAGGGTTTTTTGGCGCCGAAGGGTCGCACGGGCTGGAGAGTTTTATTGACCAGGTGGCTGATGGCATAACTGATCCGGAAACAAATGTATCTGTGACCGAACGCAGAAAAGCGCTGGCGCTGGTGAGCGCCCCAACCGCAAAAGCAAAAAAGGAAATTCTCGACCGTAAAATCGCGCCTATCGGCGCCCTCGGCTCGGGTTCGGATTATTCTTCATTTTTACAGCACCTGGGCGTACCTACATTAAATATAGGTTATGGGGGTGAAGGTTCGGGAGGCGAATACCACTCTATTTATGATTCGTTTGATGACTACCGCCGTTTTAAAGACCCGGGATTTGTTTATGGTGTAGTTTTATCAAAAACCATTGGCCATGCCGTATTGCGTTTAGCTGACGCCGATATGCTGCCGTTTGATTTCCGTAACTTATCAACCACTATTACAGGTTATGTTAAAGAATTAACCGAGTTAACTACTTCTATGCGCGAAAGTACGGCTATGCAAAACCAATTGATAAACGCGAACGATTTCAGCCTGGCTAACGACCCGACCAAACATTTAACACCACCACAGGCAAAACCCGAAGTGCCTAATATTGATTTTTCGGCATTAACGGCTGCCCTCGACGCTTTAAAAGCCAGCGCCGATAAATTAGCCATCACCATGAATAACACGCCGGTACAAAACTCGGACTATAAAAACTTAAACGAGGCCCTTTACCGTGCCGAGCAGCAACTACTATCGGCAGATGGCTTGCCGCGCCGCCCGTGGTATAGGCACACTATTTATGCGCCGGGCTTTTATACCGGCTACGGGGTAAAAACCTTGCCGGGTATTCGTGAAGCTATTGAACAGCGCAACTGGCCCGAAGCGCAGCAGCAAATAGCGGTAGACGCGCAGGCTATTAACAATCTTGCTAAGTATTTGGATAAGGTGGGGATGTGAGTTTTTGAATGATGAACATCGAATGCTGAATATCGAATAATGAAGTAATTATATATTGTTCACTTCATTATTCAATCCCGATAGCTATCGGGACGGTGTTCATCATTCGATATTACTTATTCTGTTTTATAAATTCCCTGCACCCCTGCTCAATCAGCTCAAAAACAGGCTCAAACAGCGCGTCGTCATGGTAGGGGTCGGGGACTATTTTATCACCGAGCAGGAGCTTTACTTTTTTAACGTCTCCATCATTGCGGGCGAATAATAAAACATCGACAAGGTTGCTATTATCCATCACCAGGATATGATCGAACGTATCAAAATCGCTTGTTCTAAACAGCCGGCAAACCTGGTTGCTGATGTCGATGCCATGCCTGCCTGCTGTGCGTACCGAGCGCTTGTCGGGCCCCTGGCCAACGTGCCAGTTGCCTGTTCCCGCCGAGTCAACTTCCCAGTCTAAACCTTCCTGTTTAGCCAAATGCTGCATTATACCTTCCGCCAGCGGCGAACGGCAAATATTGCCCAGGCAAACCATTAGTATTTTCATGTTGTAAGCTTAAAGCAAAAAGCTGAAAGACCAAAGCTTTTAGCTTTAAGCCTTCAGCTTTTAGCTCATCACCCAAATATATCATTCAAAACCCCGGCCAGCCTTATTCCGCCTTTTAGCAATTGCTGGTTCAGCATATCCCGGTGGGTGAAATCGTATTTGTAGTTAAGCGTTTCGTTGGGTTGTATTTCGGTATATATTTTTTCGGCCAGCTGACTTGATTCAAATATCCATTTTGCTACCGGCGCGCTTTGCCATTCTTTTATCTGCTCGGGGGTAGCATGGTTAATGGCTTTGGCATATTCGGTATAGCTTAGTTCCTGGAAGTTGATCAGTTCCGTATCCCAAACCGAATGCAGGTTGGTTGGCTTGTTAAACCAGTTCACTTTAAAGCCATTGCCGCCCTGGTCGCCTGCATGGGCAGTATGCATGGGCTGGTGCACATCTTCGGCAATATGTATCAGCATATGCAGGTACAGCAGTTTGTTTTCTTTTGAAAGGTCCTTCTTTTTTAATTCGGCAATTAAAAAATTTAATTTGGTATAGGCGTCTGTATTATTATCGTGCGCCAAAAACTCAACCATTTCGGGGTAACTCATGGGCCGCTCAAAATCAATATAATGCCACGACGAAAGATAGGAATACGTAGGATCAGATTTTATAAAATCGGCCCAGTTGCTGGCCATAGCTATTGATTCATTTCCCAAAATAGCGTACACACCCGCGCGTGCTTTGGGGGTTAAATGGTCGTCGGCTATCTGGCCCGAAATGCGGTGCCCGTTGGTACCCCAGGCCATAGTTTGCAGCGGGGCGTAAAGAATGGTCCCGATAACTATCGGGACAAAAGCTAATTTTCTTAAAAACTTGTTTTTCATATTATAGTGGTTGGGGGTTGCAAGTGATCTTTTTTATTAAATGTAAATTAACAGGTATAACGCTGGATGTACTTAAAAACTGAACAAGCGAATCGGTTTTTTTGCCGACCTTAAAAAACTCCTCATAAACCCCGTACCGAAAACAGCCGCCCTCTTTTTTCAGGCTATAATCAGCATTGCAAAAGTTGCCTTTTAAATGCAGGGTATCATTGTTTTGTTTATATGTTCCCCGGATGTATTCCGTCCAATGCCCCGCGTTCATACAGGTATCGGCTCCCGAGTTTACCTTACTGAAAGAGCGCATCTTTATATAAAACGAGTCGCAGCTAAATTTAAAATTATAAAGCGAATAACTCAATAGTTTTTTTTGGAGGGGTATGCTATCCTGCTGCCATTCGCCCTGTATATAATTTTCGCCCCGGCCCTGTATGGGCGGGTTAAAGGAGCAGGATGCAAACGGGAGGCAAAGAATTAAAAGATAGAAGGGTTTTCGCATTGTTTGTAATACAGATCGATAGCCGTTATGAGTTCTCAAATTTAGGAAAATTCCGGCGGGAAATGGCAGCCCGGCCCCCTCTAAATCTCCCCCGGTAGGGGAGACTTCCCCAGTGCACCGGCCCGCCTTGCCATTTGGCAGCAAATGTTTAATTTTTGACAAATCAAAAGTCTCCCCTACCGGGGGAGATTTAGAGGGGGCTGGGCTCCTACAAATACCCCAGCCACCAATGCTTATGTCCGCTTTTATATTTCATGTACCACCTGCACGGGAAATATAGTATGGCTACTGCGGTTAGCCATACCAGGTACACTCCAGGTAAACCAAACGCAACCCCTTTGGGTTGCCCGGTAATATGAGCGGCTACAATGGACATCAAGTGTAAAAGGTATAAGTGCAGGATATAATAAAACAGCGGCACGCGCCCGTACACTTCAAAAATATTGGTAAGTGTATTGCTTTTTCCTTCCACCCAGGCCAGGAACAACAGGCCCGGTCCCAGGGTGATCAGCAAATAATCAAGCGACGGCGGGTATTTTTGCACGTCGATAAATGAAAGTATGGTGCGGTGTATGTTGCCCTCATATATCCAAAGCGATGGGTCGCCATAAATATTAAAATAGCGTATCGCTATAAATAACACGATGGCCGAAAAACCCAGGATGGTTAATGCTTTTTTTCTTTTGGCGGCATCCCAGGTATACAGCGTACCAAAGCCATATCCAGCGGCCATAACGCCCACCCACGGAACCAGCGGATACATTAAAAACACATTGCCGAAACCCCATAAATGGACCATGCCCTGCACATGCAGAAATGTCCATAAGCTTTTGTCGGTGGCGCTAAATGCCGAGGCATTAACATGGTCGAGCATATTATGCCCGAAAATAAGTATCAGTCCAAACGCGGTTATTACGGGTATAGGCAGCCAGATGAGTAATGATAGTATCACCATGCTTAACCCTATTACCCATATTACTTGTAAAAAAATCCCAAAACCCCAGCCCCAATGTATCACGGTCAACTCCAGTAAAATGAGCCATAACCCGCGCGACAGTAAAAATTTAAAGGCATCCAGCTTTGTTTTGCCCCGGCTTAAATATAAAAACGCGCCTGTTCCGGCCAAAAACACAAAGGTTGCCGCGCAGTAATGGGTAATAAAGCGGGTTAAAAACAAGGCGGTTGAAGCATGTGTCAGGTCGGTTGGATCGTAATTGAGGCGGGTAAAAAAATCGCGGGTATGGTCAAGCGCCATAATGATCATTACTATGCCCCGTAATATATCAATAGAATCAATACGTTTTTTGGGTGATGCGGTTAAGGTTGTCATCGTCAGTCAGTTTAGGATTCTAACCTAAACATTTGTAATGAATTATGCAAAAAAATAGCGATAAGCAAAAATGTCATTTCGAACGATAGTGAGAAATCTATGCACGCGCAAGTCAAAATGCGTGTATAGATTTCTCTCTCGTACCTCGTTCGAAATGACAAGGATGACTTACTTACCGTGCGGCGACAGGTCAAAAGGCACAATTACCTTAAAGCTGATATTGCGGCCCATATTGAAAATACCGGGTTGTACGCCGGCAGGTACGTTGGCGTTATCAAAATATTTCAGCCGGCTCATGTTCGATTGATAGTTTACATTGGCCAGGTTGGTCCCTTCAATAAATAACTCCACTACTTTATTGCCTGCTTTGTTTACCAGGTTGCCGCCTAAACCCGCGCTTAACAGGTTATAACCGGCGGTGTAAGTTTCTGTGCCATAAGCGGAAAAAAAGCGGTCCTGCGCGCTGTAATGATCAAAACCTACAAAAGCATAGGCATTTCTGAACGAAGAAAACCCTTTGCTGAATGTTCCGCGCAATTCAGAGTGCGTATGCAATGGCGGTATAAAGGGCAGGTATTTCAAGCTGTCGGGCACTTTGCCCCCGTTGCCTAAATTGGTGCCATAAGTTAAAGCAACCGAGTTTTCAAAATGCAGCCATGGCGCAGGGTGCACATCCAGGCTTACCTCTCCGCCGTTAATGCGCGCCTTGCTTTGGGTAAAGGTAAATACGTTATATAACGGAAATGCCGGGTTAATTACAGGCGAACCATCAGGGTTTAATTCCTGTTGCTGGTAGATGTAATTCTGAATGTTGTTATTAAACAGTTCTATACTTGCCGAAACGTTTGGCAACGAAAGGAACACGCCAATATCTTCCTGCACGTTAAACTCGGGCTTAAAATTGCTGTTGCCTACGTGGTATATCTGCGAACCGGGATCGGGGCCATTGGCGGATAGCTCGGCAATGCTCGGCGCCCTGAAACCACGCGCGATATTCGCTTTCATCAAAAATTCATCCGAGAAATTATAAGTCGCGCCAAAGCTGCCCGAAACACCGGAAAACGTTTTATTTAAAGCGGTAAACTGATTGTATACACCCGCTGTGCCTGTCGGGTTGCTGCCGGTATACAATTGCGGATATTTGCCTGTGGTATCAATATAAGCTGCCTGCCCGGTAAATGAACGGCTATCGTACCGCCCCCCTGCAGAAACATCTAATTTTCCGAAACTCTTTTTAATGATAGCGAAAGGCCCGATATCAAACTGGTGGTAGGCGGGTATGGGGAAATCGGTAGCATCGTTAATGGTATTGTTTTGGTACTGCCCGTTTAAGCCGAAGGTGGTTTCATAGCCATCGCCAAAAGTTTGGTTATACTTAAAATCATAAGTATAGGTGGTTAAATGCAGGTTAAGGCCGGCAGTTTCCGCGTCCTGCGGGTGGGTGTACTCCCTCCGGTGGCTAAGCTGGTAGCCCAGGTTAACCACCAGGTTGCCGTTGCCTAAAATGAAGTTGCTGTTATTGTAAATACGGTAAAGCTGTACATGCTGGTGCAGTACGGGTATGGCGTATGAATTTAATTCGGATGCCGCTACAATGGGCCTGAATGCGTCATCCTCTGTAATTTGTTTGGTGAATTTACGTGTAACAGAATCGCGGCTGCCGTCAGGAATATCCTGCAGGTCGTCAAATAACGAGGCGTTCAAATACGAGTATCCCCATGCTTTGTTCAGCCCCACCATTACGCGGGCGTCCTTTTCCTGGTAGCCGGTAGCATAAACCCGGCCATCATGCGGGTTTTGGTAGTCCTTCGCTTCCTTTGCCGATAGTATCGTTCCCCAAACCAGGCCGTTTTGATTACCCTGTAACCTGAACGAGCCATTTAACAGGCCCTGGTTGGTGCCATAAATGCCCTGCACCGACCCTAATATTTTCCCTTCGGGCACAGGCGGCGGCGAAAGCAGGTTAACTATCCCGCCAATAGCATCAGAACCATAGGATAAACTTGCGGGGCCCTTTATAACTTCTACCCGGTCTATCGAGTTTTGATCAACTTCAATACCATGCTCATCGCCCCATTGCTGCCCTTCCTGGCGTATGCCATCCATTAGCGTAATAACCCGGTTATAGCCCAATCCATGTATAAACGGTTTTGAAACATTCGGGCCTGTGGTAACCGCGCTTATTCCCGGCAAATTAGCTATCATATCAATTACATTACCTGCCGCCGAGCGTTGGTCAATATACGTTTTGCCAACAGCCAGCATGGGTACGGGGCTTCTTTTTAATTCGGTAGCTTTACTTACACCGGTAATAATTACTTCGCCGGTTTCAATTGATGATAGCTGCAACTGAACATCCAGTATGGTTGTTTTTGAAAAATCAACCCTTTGTGTAAAGGTTCCATAACCCAAATAGCTGATCTGTACCAGGAATATCCCTTTGGGTAAATGGTTTAGTATATATTTTCCGTTCGCGTCAGTATTTGTTCCGGTTTTCAGGTCAGGAATAGTTATTGTTGCACCCACTATAGGTGTACTGTCTTTTTTATCTGTAACTGTGCCGGTCAATGTTCCGGCAACTGGTTCAATATTGGTTTTATTCTTATTGGCATATGCCGAAAAACTTATTAACAGGGTTAATAAGCTATAAAATAGCTTTGATTTCATAGTAATTTTTTTAAAATGAGTAAATGAGGGCCTGGATCAGGCCATAACAATAAAAAAATGGAGGATACTATGAAACCGGCGGAGCGCGGCCAGGGGAAAGGATAAGCGAAAGGCTTACAAAAGTGCAGGTAACCGCTTTATAATCGTAATGACTAGCTACGAGCAAATGCACCACAGCGGGATGCTCATTCGCCATCATCGGGTTAAAATGCAGGGCATCGCATAACTGGCATTTTTCGGTAACAGTCTGCTGAATGGGGGGGCTACTCTTGCCAAATTCAAATTTATTCAGCTTATGCTGGTGAGCAAAGACAATCACCTGGCCCCCGACAAAACAGACGAGCAGCAGCCATGCACCGATAATGTATGATCTGTTTTTTTTCAAATCAGCAGGTTGACGATTAAGTGATCCCCCAAATTTAAATAATAAATTATTAAAAGCCATTATGTTGCAATATCAAAACTTTGTTACAGTGGACTATTCTTTTGGGTATCGGAGCACCTGTTCTGCATACATTCTCTCTATATGGTTTAAGATGACGATTACCGCTATCATAATTAGAATACTGATGATGATAATAAGAATATCTTTCCATCCCTTTTCGCCTTTCTTTTTCTTTTGCCTTTCAATTCGCCTCCTTTCCGCCCTGTTTTCAGGATTGTATTTCTCCGGCTTGGGCCGGCCTGGGCTTTTTTTTCTTTTTGGTTTGCGTTGCGCCATATTGGAAATGCCCCCTTTCTAATTGTTGAGGCTTAAAAAGCCAAGCGGGTTTGCGGGATTGCCATATACCGAAAAGCTTATTAACAGGATTAATAAGCCATAAAATAGCTTTGATTTCATAGTAATTTTTTTAAAATGAGTAAATAGGGCCCGGATCGGGCCTGACAATAAAAAAAACGAGAATTACTATGAAACCGGCGGAGCGCGGCCAGGAGAAAGGATAAGCGAAAGGCTTACAAAGGTGCGGGTAACCGCTTTATGATCGTAATGGCTGGCTATGAGTAAATGCACAATAGGGGGATGCTCATTCGCTATCATCGTATTAAAATGCATGGCATCGCATAACGAGCATTTTTCCTGTACAATGGTGCCTGATGGATTGGCAGCATGACGGTACGCGTTAGTGCCGCTGCCTGCATTTATTTTATGCTGATGCTCATAAACCATATACTGGCCCGCTATAAAGCAGACTAATAACAGCCACGAATAAACAATATGCGCCTTGTTTCTTTTCAAATCAGCAGGTAGTTTTTTATAAAATTAATCAATAAAAACGTAAATGCAATACTGTTGCAAAGTTAATATTGTTTTAACTATAAATACATCCCTTTGCTTGCTCCCTGTATGGCTCTGATTATCGCCGTTTTTATATACAACTATGGGCACTCTATTGAAGACAAAAATATGATGACGATCTCTCAAAAATATGACCGGCGTCACTGTGCAACATTCAACAATTAGTAACCTTTGTGAAATAATCAAATAAATGGTTACTCTATTTTTGACTTTGAAACTTTTAGACAAAGAATTAGTAAAATGAAAAAACTTATCTTTATTTTATGGCTCATTATAGCATCAATTGGTATAAAAAATGCCAGGGCACAAGGCGGTGTAAACGGTAGTTCAGACTGGCACACACCCATACTTACGCCAACAATCCCGCAAGTAATAGTAGCATCTGTTGTCCCGGTTGTTTCTACCCCTGCAGCACAAGCAATGCCTTCAATTTCCGTTGTTTCTCCTGTTTCGGTTGTCAGTCTACTGCCCACTACACCTACAATGCCGTCATTACCGCCAGTGCCGTCGGTTCAATTAACACAGTCGTTCTCATTATATTCAATACCGTCACTACCCCCTGTTCCGCCAATTTCACCTTTTCCTGAATTAAGACTTAGTCTCAAATCTTTCGAACACTCCTAATTTTCAATCCCCGAACTAACTGACATTTGAAGTTTTTATTAGTCCTTTCAGTATTAAAATAAATATTTTTCAAATAAATTTGCGTAACTCAAAAGTTACTTATACATTTGGGTAACTTTTAAGTTACGCATTATGGCACAAAGCATTAAACACCAATTATTTTTCCCGCACCCGCCCGAGGCGGTTTGGGAATACCTCACCAACGCTGAGTTGATGGGGCTATGGCTGATGAAAAACGATTTTCGCCCAATTATAGGGCATGAATTCACCTTCAGGGCAGGGCCCATGCCAGCCTTCGATTTCGACGGGACCATGCACTGCAAAGTATTGGAGATCGTCCCTTTCAAAAAACTTTCCTATTCATGGAAGCTGGGCCCGGGCGATGGCACCTTCAATGTTGATTCGGTGGTGCGATGGGAATTACGGCCCAAAGACAACGGCACCGAGCTTTTACTGCACCATGGCGACTTTGCCATATTGAAACACATGGGCATTTTCGATGCCATGAATACCGGCTGGCTGCAAAATATGCATAAGATACTCAAGCGTTTAAACGAAACAGATCATGGCACAACCAACGCTTGACGCATTCCAGGTAATTGCCGACCCCAGCAGGCGGCAAATGCTGATGCTGCTCTCGAAAGACAGTTTAACCATTAACAGCCTGGCCGATAATTTCGACATGAGCCGCCCGGCGGTATCAAAACATATTAAAATACTGTATGGCGCCGGGTTCATTGCTATACAGGATATTGGCCGCGAGCGTCATTGCACGCTTAAACAGAATGGGTTTAACGCGCTGCACGAGTGGCTCAACTACTTCGACCAGTTCTGGGCCTCGAAATTAAAGAATCTTGAAAATTTATTAAATAACAAATTAAAAAATTAGCAAGATGACGACATCAAATGGCACAAAAATATTATTGGCGACTGTGTTGTTCGCACGTTCCGCTAATGGTCAAACCACAAAGCCGCAGGCAAAAAAAATAAACAAAGCAAACCATTTAATAAAACATCCCATGGAAAAGCAAAATTATACGGCCTCCATTTTGGTAGATAACGATCCGAAAACAGCATTCGATGCTATTAAAAATTTTCGTGGATGGTGGTCTGAAGAAATTGAAGGAAAAACGGACCAATTGGGTGAAGTTTTTGTATACCACTATAAAGACATTCATTTATGCAAACTGAAACTAATAGAAATAGTTCCGGAAAAAAAATTGGTTTACCAGGTTTTGGATAATCAGTTCAGCTTTACAAAAGATAAAAGCGAATGGATCGGCACCAGGCTAATTTTCGATATAACCAAGGAAGACGGTAAGACCCGCGTAAAATTTACGCACGAAGGCCTGGTGCCCGAATACGAATGTTATAAAGTTTGCTATGATGCCTGGGGGAACTATATTAAAAACAGCCTTTACAGCTTAATTACCACTGGAAAAGGACAACCTAATCCTAAAAACAAGGATGGTTTTAATGCCGAACTGGCAGCAAAATGGAAAATTAATTAATAAATATCAACCCGGAATTAAAATGGAAACACACGATTTTACAACTACCCTATTGGTAGACCAAAGCCCTAACGCAGTTTTTAACGCGGTAAATCAACCACAAAACTGGTGGTCGGGCGAAATTGAAGGCAGTTCATCCAAACTGAACGACGAGTTCACTTATCGGTATAAAGATATTCATTTTTCAAAACAGCGGGTAGTTGAAATGATACCCGACCGAAAAGTAGTTTGGCAGGTTATTGATAGCCGGCTTAATTTTGTTGAAAATAAAGACGAATGGACGGGGACTGAAATTATTTTTGAAATAACCCCTCATGACAACCAAACTCAAGTGAGATTTACTCACTGCGGTTTGATACCCACCGGCGAATGTTACAATGATTGTTCAAATGCATGGAGCCAACTTATCAGGCAAGGCTTGTTTAGCCTGATCACGACAGGTAAAAGCGAGGAAGTTTTTTTATAAGGAGGTTCAAAAAGGAAGGGCCGGTTTTCGCGCCTTTCCCTATTCTATGACATCAGGTTAAAATTCATAATAAACTTTAAGAAATGAAAACAATGACAACAACTGATTATACCGCCACAGTGGTGGTAGATAAAACCCCGCAGGAAGCATTTAACGCCATAGCCGATGTGGGCGCATGGTGGGCGAAAAGCTTTAAAGGAAACGCAAAAAATGTGAACGATGTGTTTTCGGTTAAATTCGGAGAGACATTTGTAGACTTTAAGATCATAGAATCTGTTCCCGGAAAGCGGGTTGTATGGCTGGTTACCGATTGTAACCTGCATTGGCTTTCGGATAAAAAGGAATGGAACGGCACCCGGGTAGTTTGGGATATCAACCCTGTTGGTAATGCTACAGAAATAGCGATGACCCATATCGGCATCGTGCCTGAATCGGAGTGCTATAGTGACTGTTCGGTGGGCTGGGACGAGCATATCAAATCAAGCCTGTATAAGCTTTTATCTGAAGGGGTTGGTTTGCCCGCATGATCGTGTTAGTCCTGATTTTCAATCCGCGTAATAAATAATGGTTTACGCGGATTGAAAACCTGACTAATAGCAAAAGCCAAAGATGGCGGTGTTGATAAGGTTGGAAACGGTTAATATTCTTATATTGGGGGGCTAAACCTAAAGGCCTAAACATGAAAAGATTAATATGCTTTTTAATCGTATTGTTCGTTTTAACAGGCTGTTCATATACACCATTATTTTGGGTAACAAGGCTGAACAAGGACAGGAAACACGTCACCCAAGGCTTTAATCTTAAAAAAATTAGCCTGACAACAACCGACTCGACTTTAATCTTTAAGGTTGACAGTACTAAATTCAGGCCTTCGACAAAAACTTATCATTTTGACCGCAATGGTAAATGCGACTGGATTGTTACGACCTTTGACTGTGAAAAATGCTATTCGCTGGAGCTGACCCCGATCATCACAACGAAGTTTTTACGATGGGTACAACCCGATAGCCTAACCTACGTAACCAAAAAGTTTAAGGCTAAATTACATAAGCATTATCAAAACAACCCCTATAGTTATTTTTTAAAAAGGATTGGCAATTAGCCAATAAATTGGGATGTATATAATATTCTGCCCAAAAAACCCCGACTAACGGAAAAGATAACTTCGGCGTTCGATATTTAATATTCAACATTCGATATTTGTGGTGGACCAGGTGGACCACCCCGGACCAGGTGGACCACCCCGGACCGGGTGGACCATATTGGCCCTGTTGCAAAGCCAATATATATTTAACTATAAATACACCCGGCATCCGCGTATATTTGTGGCTATGACACCTGCCGAGATCAACAAAAAATGGAAAGCCCTACAGGAACGCATAGCGACAGATTTCGATAGTGAACAACCCGATGTTAAGGTAATGCTGTTCCTGATCGGTGTGCAGGAGCTGGGGCAGGGGCCGCGTAAATTCAGCAAGCGCCAAAAAGAGGAACTAATGCATATAGCCAACTGCAAACTATTCAGCATGATGGGCTTCTACGAACTGGAAGGGCTCGACCAGGATGGCTGGCCGCATTGGAAACTGGTGCAGGTCATTCCAAACTATACCGTATTAGAGCAGGAAATGTTGCTAAAATCATTAATAATTGACTATTTTGAGGAGGCCAATATTTAACAGCATGAAAAGACTCTTTACCGCTATTATTTTACTCACCGCGCTTGCCGCTTTCGCTAAACCGCCAAAAAATCAATACGTGCGCATTAGTACGGCTTATGGCGATTGCATTATCCGCCTATATAACGAAACGCCCAAACACCGCGATAACTTTATAAAACTAACCCAAAAGGGTTTTTATAATGGTACGCTGTTTCACCGGGTAATACAAAACTTTATGATACAGGGCGGCGACCCCGACTCGAGAGATACCAGCAAAAACAAACCCGGCGCCGAACTGGGCAACGGCGATGTTGGCTATACCATACCCGCTGAATTTAATGATAGCCTGTTCCATAAACGGGGCGTATTAGCCGCGGCGAGGGATGATAACCCAACCAAAGCATCAAGCGGGTGCCAGTTCTATATTGTGGAAGGCAAACGTTTTACGGATGATGAACTGGATAAACTAATTCATGCCAAGTTAAAAGATCGTAAAATACCCCTATCGCAACGGGAAATATATAAGTCGGTAGGCGGCGTACCCCACCTCGACCAAAACTATACCGTATACGGCGAGGTAGTAACCGGCCTGGATATGGTCGACCGTATTGCCGCCGTAAAAAAAGATGAAAGAAACCGTCCGCTGCAAAATGTGGCTATGACGGTTACGCTGCTAAAGAAAAGGGAGTGTAAGCAATTGGATAAGCTACTTAACCCCCCAACCTCCGCCGATGGGCGGAGGAGTTTTTGAAGCATATTTATTGGGCAATATTATATATTTACACATTCAATAACAACTAAAAAAGTTCCTCCGCCCATCGGCGGAGGCGGAGGGGGTATGAAGATCATCACTTATAACGTTAACGGTATCCGCTCGGCTATCAACAAAAACTGGCTGGCCTGGCTGCAGGCTACCGATGCCGATGTGGTTTGCCTGCAGGAAATTAAGGCTACGCCTGATGTATTGACCGACCTGCACCTGGTTGAAGCCCTGGGCTACCAGCATTATTGGTTTCCGGCTGAGAAAAAGGGGTATAGCGGTACAGCTATTTTTACCAAACGCACTCCAAACCATATAGAATACGGCTGCGGCATAGCCGATTTTGACCGCGAGGGCCGCAATGTGCGGGTTGATTTTGATGAGGTATCGGTAATGAGTGTTTATTTCCCGTCAGGTTCAAGCGGTGATGAGCGGCAGGTATTCAAGTACCGGTTTCTGGATGAGTTTGGCAAATACCTTACCCTGCTTAAAGTGGAGCATCCCCGGTTAATCATTTGCGGAGATTATAATATTTGCCACCGCCCAATTGATATTCATAACCCGAAATCAAATGCCAATTCATCAGGATTTTTGCCCGAGGAACGTGAATGGATGGAGAACTTTATAGAATCGGGGTTTGTGGATACGTTCAGGCATTTGAACAAGGAGCCGCATAATTATACCTGGTGGAGCTTCCGTTTTAACGCCCGTGCTAAAAACCTGGGCTGGCGCATTGATTATGCCATGGCCAGCAAAGAACTGGAAGATAACATTAAACGGGTAGCTATTTTGCCCGAGGCAAGGCATTCTGACCATTGCCCGGTGTTGCTGGAGATGGAGTTTTAAGATATGGAAGATAAAAAAACAAAAAGCCTATTTACCAGTATCTTACGGGCATTGGTTGAAATGGGCTTTATCATTTTCCTGTTCTATGCCAATTTATTAATGGGCGATTTTACCCGAAGCGGTAACGCGCGCAATAAAAGCATCATTTGGGGAATGCAGGATGTTTTTACCATAATCAATTTTGAAATAGCTGTTATAGCCGCTATAGTGGGGTATTTGGTGTTTGAGTTTTTGAGAAAGAAATTATAAAGTTTTTTTGGGGCTATGTGCCCGAAGATCATATTATCGGTAAGGCATGTTTACCTGGTTTAGTACCGATTCGACACAGAATATATTGCACAGGATAAAGTGGAACAGGATTTTGAAGCCGATTGATTAAAAAGCTTTTATATTAAGCCATTTAGTTGTTCTAATAATACAGGTATATCTAACCGTATAGTTGAATATATTGTTACTGGTGAAACCCCGAAATATTCATGGATTAATTTGTTTCTCATTTCTTTCATGAGCCGCCATTGTACCCGTGGGTTTTGGGTTTTTAATGTCTCTGAGATTTTCGAAGCAGCTTCACCAATTATTTCAAACCGTCTGATAATAGCATCCTGGAGCATCAAGTCATTTACAAACTCAAATTCAGTTTTGTCACCAATATAGGAAAGTATAATTTTTACAGATTCAATAATATCCTGTAGGTATATCTTGTCAGACCTGCTCATAAAATAGTTATTGCAGACCGCAGTACTTCATCCTTAATAGACGGTTTTAGCGCGCTATATTCTACCAGGTCGACCTTGCATTTTAGCAGTTCAGAAATTTCTTCTTCGAGCAACAGCATTTTGAAAATGGTAAAATCTTTTGCAGGTTCAATTAGTAGGTCAATATCGCTGTTTGAAGTTGTATTGCCTTTAGCAACAGACCCAAATATTGCGGCATGCTTAACCAAGTGCCGTTTTAAAACCGGCAATATAACCTGTTGATATTGTTGCAGTTGTTGCATACTCAAAGATAAGGCAATTATTTATAAACAGCAAAGCCTTCAATTTTGGAGGCTTTGCTGTTTATATTTCGTTATTGCTCCCCTTCAGGGGCCGGGGGATTACCCCTTTACCCGCTCAACATACGCCCCGCTTGCGGTATCAACCTTTACCTTATCGCCAATATTGATAAATAGGGGGACATTGATCTCCGCTCCGGTTTCAACGGTGGCTTTTTTTAACGCGCCGGTAGAGGTATCGCCTTTCACGGCGGGTTCGGTATAGGTAATTTCCAGTTCAACAGAGCCGGGTATCTGGCCCATTATAGGTTCTTCACTTTCAAAAGCAACTATTACGTTCATGCCCTCTTTTAAAAACCGCACTGCGTTACCAAATAAAGCCTTGGGCACGTTATGCTGATCGTAGGTGGAATTATCCATAATTACCAGCTCATTACCGTCGTCATACAAATACTGGTAATCATTAGTTTCAACGCGGGCTATGGTTACATCCTCGTCTGTACGGAAGCGGTACTCAACCAGTTTGCCGCTTTTTACATTACGCATACGGGCCTGGTAAAAGGCGCGCAGATTACCGGGGGTACGGTGTAAAAATTCTTCTACCTGTAATAACTCCCCGTTAAAGCGGAGGATGTTGCCATTTTTTATTTCGGATGCTTTAGCCATATCAGTTTTATATCGAGGCGCAAACTTAGTTAGTTATGCGGAAAGAAACAAGTTTTGAGGTGAAAGGTATCCCGATAACTATCGGGAGGCTAAAGGTAAAAACCCTTTGCCTTTTACCTTTAGCCTTTTACCTTATAATCCGAAATATTCAACCTATGCTTACAAAACCCATATTCCTGTTCCTGGTTGGAGCAAATGATGGTGAGCCGGTTTGCAGCAAATTGCTGTACAAGGTTTAAATACCAGTCAACGCCCTGTGCATCTAAATTTGATGTGGGTTCATCCAGCATGAGTATGGGGGTATCGGCGCAAAAAGCAAGCGCCAGTTTTAGCCGCTGCTTCATGCCCGATGAAAAATAGCGGATGTCTTTATTTTTGCTGCCCGGTAAATTAAGCAGGTCAATAATTTGCTCCTTATTTATACCTTTCTTATATCCTTTGAACTTGAAATGAAAAGTTATCATTTCATCCAACGTGAATTCTTCTATCAGTTCGAGATAAGGGGCGGCAAGGCTAAGGTGCTGAAAAACCTGTTCAACCTCAACTGGTTTATCTTCATGAAAATAGCTGATAGTACCTGCTGATGGCGACAGGCTGCCGTTTAACACCTGTAATAAGGTTGATTTACCCGAGCCATTCGGCCCTAATATAGCGTAGGTTTCCCCGCCGTTAAAAGTATAGTCGATACCCCTGAAGATCCAGTCGCGGTTAAAACGGCGGCCAATGTTTTCGAGCGTGATCTTCATTTGGTTCATAGTTGTTGGTTCATAGTTCATAGTTGATGGATGATAGTTCATGGTAAAAAAGCTATGAACTATGAACTATCATCCATCAACTCCTAACTACTGCCAAACCCTTTCATAATGCCCCGCTGCGAGTTTTGAACAAAATTGATGATCTCGTCCCTTTCAACAGTAGGGTTAAACTCGGCCTCAATAATATCAAGCGCCTTGGTCATATTATACTTTTTCAGGAATATAATGCGGTATATTTCCTGTATCTCATTGATGGTAGTTGCCGAATAACCTCTGCGGCGTAAGCCAACAGAATTTATACCTATATAAGATAAAGGCTCACGACCCGCTTTTGTAAATGGGGGCACATCCTTACGCACCAGCGAACCGCCCGATATCATGCAGTGTGCGCCGATCTCAACAAACTGGTGCACGGCCGATGTTCCGCCAATAAAGGCATAATCATAAACGTTAATGTGCCCGGCAAGCTGCACGGCGTTGGCAATTATTACATTATCGCCAATAACACAATCATGCGCTACGTGTACATAGGCCATCAAT
Organism: Bacteroidota bacterium; assembly: GCA_013288485.1. Taxonomy (GTDB): domain Bacteria; phylum Bacteroidota; class Bacteroidia; order Sphingobacteriales; family Sphingobacteriaceae; genus Mucilaginibacter. Next base: position 14,750 of record JABDBW010000019.1, on the reverse strand, counting down.
AAACAATTGCTGCCTATGGTAGTGGTATTTTTATCTAAAGCGGTACCGCGGTTAAGGGTTACGCATTCGCGGATAACTGTGTTATCGCCTACGGTTACCGTACTGGGCTCGCCTTTATATTTCAGGTCCTGCGGCGGCGCCGAAACTACCGCGCCCGGAAAGATCCGGCAATTTTTCCCAATACGCGCCCCATCCATAATTACGGAGTTGGAGCCTATCCAGGTGCCTTCGCCTATCTCAACATCCTTATGTATGGTAACAAAGGGCTCAATTACTACATTGTCGGCTATTTTGGCTTGCGGATGTATATATGCTAACGGCTGGATCATACTTCTTCAGGTTTTTGCTTTTTTACAATTTGAGCCATCAGCTCCGCTTCAACTACCACACGGTTGCCCACCATTCCTATACCCTTCATTTGCGCTATGCCCCTGCGTATGGGGGCCAGCAAATTGCAATGGAATATCAGTGTGTCTCCGGGCACTACTTTGTCTTTAAACCGGGCGTTCTCTATTTTTAAAAACAGGGTTATATAATTTTCAGGATCGGGCACGGTATTCAAAACTAGTATACCGCCCGTTTGGGCCATGGCTTCAATTTGCAATACACCTGGGAACAGCGGCGTACCGGGGAAATGCCCCCTGAATATATCTTCGTTTATAGTTACATTTTTTAACCCTACCACATGGCTTTTTGTTAACTCCAATATCTTATCGATCATTAACATGGGCTGGCGGTGCGGAAGAATATTCATTATCTGCACGGTATCATAAACCGGTTGCATATTAGGGTCGTAAACCTTAAAGTGCTTGCGGCTGCGTTCTTTTTTTATCAGGTTTTTTATTTTTTTAGCAAAAGCTATGTTTGCCGCGTGGCCCGGCCTTGCAGCCATAATGTGTCCGCGTAACGGAACACCTACCAAGGCCAGGTCGCCGATCATATCCAGCAGCTTATGTCTTGCCGGTTCATTTTGATGGCGCAGTTCAACATTATTTAATATACCCTGCGGCGCCACTTTTATATCTTTCCGGTTAAAAAGTTTGGCTAAATGCGCCAACTCCTCCTCATCAACTTTCTTATCAACCACCACGATCGCGTTATTCAGGTCGCCGCCCTTTATCAGATCGTGCTGTAATAACATTTCCAGCTCATGTAAAAAACAGAAGGTACGGCATGAGGCTATCTCTTTTTCAAATTCGGAAATAGTAGAAATACTGGCATGCTGGCTGCCCAATACCTGCGAATTATAATCAACCATACAGGTAAAACGGTAATCGTCAAGCGGCATAGCTACCATTTCTACCTTGCGGTCGGGCTCTTCATAATGAATGTTATAAGGTATATGATAATATTCCCTATCCTCCTCCTGTTCAACCAAGCCTGCCTTTGTAATAGCATCAACAAACTGTATGGAACTGCCATCCATAATAGGCGTTTCGGGGCCATCCATATCTATCAGCACATTATCGATCTCCAGGCCAACCAAAGCCGCCAAAACATGTTCAATAGTACTCACGCTGGCACCATTTTGTGAAATAGTAGTTCCGCGCGATGTATCGGTAACGTTATCTACATCGGCATCAATTACAGGCATGCCTTCTACATCTATCCTTCTAAATTTATAGCCGTGATTTTCAGGCGCGGGGTTAAAGGTCATGGTCACCTTTTCGCCTGTATGTAATCCGGAGCCTGAAACGGAAACAGGCGATTTAATAGTTCTTTGTTTTATATTCATATAATTTAGTTCATTGACTAATGAACGCTGTCCTTGCGCAATTCAGCAATTATTTTTTCTAATTCTTCAATTCTTTTTTCCAGTTCAGGCAGCCGCTGTATTACCACTTGCGACCGCATATTATTGCTGTATGGAACAGCCGGACTGCCGGCCCATTTTTTATTTTCTTCTGTAATGGTACGGCCTATGCCTGATTGCCCCTGTACCTGCGAGCCTTTAGCAATACTGATATGGCCCACTACACCAACCTGGCCGCCTAATATTACGCTTTCGCCAATTTTAGCGCTGCCTGATATACCTGTTTGCGCAGCTACTACCGTATTTTCGCCGATCTCCACATTATGCGCTACCTGCACCTGGTTATCCAGCTTTACACCTTTGCGTATAATGGTTGAGCCCATCGTTGCTCTGTCGATCGTGGTATTTGAGCCAACCTCAACATTATCTTCCAGTATCACATTCCCTATCTGGCTTATCTTCTGATAAGTACCATCAGCCGATGGTGCAAAACCGAAGCCATCGCTACCAATTATAGCGCCCGAGTGTATAATTACATTATCGCCAATAACACAATCAAAATATACTTTTACACCCGAAAACAAGGTAGAGTTTTTACCGATGATTACATTATCGGCAATATATGTGTTGGGATATACTTTGCTGTTATCGCCTAGTTTTACGCCGGGGCCAATGTAGGCAAACGCGCCTACATAAACATTTTGGCCAATTTGTGCTGATGGATGTATAAAACAAGGCTGCTCAATTCCGCTTTTATTTAATTTGATAGTATTGTATTTTTCAAGCAATACAGAAAACGCACTGTAAGCATTTTCAACCCGTATTAATGTAGCTTTTACCGGCTCTGCAAGCACAAGGTCATTATTAACAATAACTATAGAAGCATTGGTGCTGTACAGGTACTGTTCGTATTTTGGGTTAGCCAAAAACGATAGCGCACCCGCACCGGCCTCCTCTATTTTAGCCAGTTGATTAACCGGTACTAACGGATCTCCTTCAACTGTTCCGTTGAGTAAAAAAGCTATCTCCTGGGCTGTAAATTGCATCGGGCAAATTTAAAGTTTAATGTTATATGTTGTACGTTTAACGTTATACGTGTTTTTTAAATTATGAGTTAAACGTAGAACGTCAAACTAAATCCTTGCTATAGCAAAGTATATATTTTTTTACAGTTTTAACCAATGCTTCCAAATTCGAATTGTCGCTGGCGGCTGCAATATCTTTTATAGTACCATCTTTCATCAAAATACGGATGTTGCCATCACCAGGCCTATACGCGTTATTTCTTATCGAATCTGTAAAAACAAAATACGAAGCCTCGCTGGTTGTTATGCCATATTTTTTAACAGCCTTCTGCACCAAACCAGCCACTATGCGTTCGTCAGCCGGCTCATTGGTAATATCGACATGAAAAAGTTTACGATGCACAAAATCGCTGCATAACTTCGCCAGCACAAAATCATCGCTCAGGGCCCATACCTTTACCGCCGATAAAATATCAGTATCATCCAGGCCAGTAAATATTTCCAGGTGGTTGGTTCCCTTCATAAATTCTTCGCGGCTTAATGTTTGGGTAAGAAAATGATCAAGGGCAGGTGTCGCGAACAGCTTCTTGCCGTTTAATGCCAGTTCGCGGCTGCGCTCCAGTATTTTAACCAATAATTGTTCGGCGGCTATTACGGTTTTATGCAGGTAAACCTGCCAGTACATTAACCGGCGGGCAATTATAAATTTCTCAACCGAGTAGATGCCCTTTTCTTCAATAACAATATGGTCGTCCTTAACATTGAGCATTTTTATAATACGATCTGAACTGATGATACCTTCGGATACGCCGGTAAAAAAACTGTCGCGGTTCAGGTAATCCAACCTGTCCATATCCAACTGGCTCGATACCAGTTCATGCAAAAACCGCCGCGGGTAAGTATTATTAAAAATATTGATAGCCATAGCCAGGCGCCCGTTAAACTGTTCGTTCAGGTTATTCATTAACAGCGCCGAGATATCTTCGTGCGATATTTCTTTAACAATGGTATTCTCCAGGGCGTGCGAGAACGGGCCGTGCCCGATATCATGCAATAATATAGCTATGGTTACCGCTTCTTCCTCTTCGGCGCTAATGGCGTGGCCCTTGCTGCGCAGCGTCTCTATGGTCATCTTCATCAGGTGCATAGCGCCCAGCGCGTGGTGAAAACGGGTATGCAGCGCGCCTGGATAAACCAGGTGGGTCATGCCCAATTGTTTAATATACCGCAGCCGCTGAAAATAAGGATGCTCGATCAGGTCGAACACCAGTTCGGTAGGTATGCTTATAAACCCGTAGACCGGGTCGTTAATAATTTTCTTTTTATTCAATGTGTAGGTTAAACGCTGCAAAAGTGTTAAATTATGGTAAACAATATAGTTTATATTTGTTAATATTTGTTAATGTTCGCTATAATTCATAACAAAACACTTGCTTTGAGGTTATATCGGTAAGTTTATTGAAGTATTGATTTACTGAACGACATTATTTTTTTGATATTATACATATACCATGCAGGACACTACAATATTATGGGCTGATGATGAGATTGACCTGTTAAAACCACATATACTTTTTTTAAACGAAAAGGGTTATAAAGTTACCACGGTAACCAATGGAAACGATGCCGTTGAAGCTTTCAAAAATAACTATTTTGATCTTGTTTTTTTAGACGAAAATATGCCCGGCCTCACCGGGCTGGAAACCTTGTCGCAAATAAAAAATGTAAATAACGACGTTCCTATCGTAATGATAACCAAAAGCGAGGAGGAATATTTGATGGAGGATGCCATAGGATCGAAAATTGACGATTACCTGATAAAACCTGTACACCCCAAACAAATACTGCTCACCATAAAAAAACTGACGGAGAATAAGCGGTTGGTTACCGAAAAAACAACGATGGCCTATCAGCAGGATTTCAGGAACCTGGGCATTACGCTTAATGATAACCTTAGCCACCAGGAATGGGTTGATGTTTACAAAAAACTGATCTATTGGGAGCTTGAACTGCAGCAGTTGGAGGATGCCGGGATGCACGAAATATTGACCATGCAAAAAGCAGAGGCCAATACGCAATTTTGCAAGTTTGTTGAAAAAAATTATCTTGACTGGGTAAAAAATCCCGATACGGCGCCGGCCAGTTCTACCCAGTTATTTAAAAAGAAGGTTTTCCCGAAGCTTGACGGCAAGGGCCCGGTGTTTTTTATATTGATAGACAATTTAAGATATGATCAGTTCAAGATCATTAACCCGATAATATCCGAATATTTCAGGATGGAAGAGGAGGATACCTACTATAGTATTTTACCTACTGCCACTCAATATGCGCGAAATTCTATTTTTTCGGGCCTGATGCCGTTGGAAATGGAGAAACGCTATCCCGAAATGTGGCAAAATGATGAGGATGACGGCGGTAAAAACTTATATGAATCTGATTTCCTGTCCGACCAGATCAGCCGTGTTTACCGCAAGGATTGTAAACACTCGTACCATAAAATTTTAAATTTGGATGAAGGCCGCGCGTTGAATGATTCGGTAAGCAACCTGATGAAAAATGAGTTGAACGTTGTAGTATATAACTTTGTGGATATGCTTTCGCATGCCCGCACAGATATGCAAATGATACGCGAACTGGCCAGCGATGATGCTGCCTACCGCTCGTTAACGCTTTCGTGGTTTGAACATTCGCCGCTATTTGACCTGCTTAAGTTTTTAGCGCAAAAACAAGCGCGCGTAATTATCACTACCGACCACGGCACCATTCGCGTTAAAAAGCCAAGTAAAATAATTGGCGACCGGAATACCAATACCAACTTGCGCTATAAACAGGGCCGCAACCTTAATTTTAACCCTAAGGATGTATTTCATGTACGCAACCCGCACGATGCCATGCTGCCCAGGCTACATGTAAGCTCAAGCTTTGTATTCGCCAAAGAAGACACCTACTTTGTTTACCCCAACAACTACAATCATTTTGTTAATTTTTATAATGAAACTTTTCAGCATGGCGGTATTTCATTAGAAGAAATGATCATTCCTATTGTTACTTACGGGCCGAAGTAATTACTGATTATTTTTGTATTTTTGAATATAGTTCCTGATTAACGAAATATAATATGGATACGACAAAAAAAAATATACCTATTAACTTTCAACAATTAATGGAGGCAGTAAAGCAACTCAGTCCTAAAGAAAAATTAAAGTTGAATGAAATAATTTGGGATGAGAATGGCTCTATTCCAATCGAACACCAGGAGTTGGTAATGGATAGAATAAAAAGGGCCAGGCAAAACCCTGAAACAATGCTGGATTGGGAAGAGGCATCAAAAAGGCTTGTGCCATAAATGAAATCCTATAAGGTAAAAATCAGTGACGCCGCTTTATTGGATATACAGGAAGCGACTGATTGGTATAATGAACGCTTACCAAAATTGGGTTCCCGTTTTCAGAAAAATGTCAGACAGCAAATCAACACGCTAAAAAATAGTGCTGATGGCCACAGTATCCGTTATAGCAATGTGCGTTGTACTCTCGTAAATAAATTTCCTTTTTTAATTCATTTTATAATTGATGAAGAAAACCAAGTTTTGGAGATTTTTGCTATTATTCATACGAGCAGGAACCCTAAAATTTGGGAACAAAGAACTAAAAATGTTTGAACTGCTTGCTAATTACCGGTTCAGCGTTTAGAGTCTTTTTTAGCATTTTAAAGTGGGGTGTCGGCCTACCTAAACTATAAAAAAGCGGCGCAGTTTAAAACGCTGCATAAAAAAATCACAACCAACCATGCAATACAGAAACCTTAAAAACACACCCATATCCGAAGTAGGTTTAGGCACCTGGCAATTAGGCAGCGCCGATTGGGGAAATGTGAACGAAGAAGCCGCTTTCGAAATTTTAAAAACCTATACCGATGCCGGCGGCAATTTTATTGATACCGCCGATGTATATGGCATGGGCATAAGCGAGCAAGTGATAGGCAGGTTTTTAAAAACTATCAATAAAGAAATATATGTAGCCACCAAGCTGGGCAGGCGGGGGGATGCGCCCAACGGCTGGCCGCAAAATTTTACTTACGATGCCATGAAGCGCCAGGCGGAAGATTCTTTAAAACACCTGGATATCCCCCAATTGTTTTTGGAGCAACTGCATTGCATCCCTACGGAAGAAATGCAGGCAGGTAAAGTGTTTGACCATTTGAGAAAATTGCAGCAGGAGGGGCTGATCAAACACTTCGGGGCCAGTGTGGAAACATCCGCAGAGGCGCTGATCTGTTTGGAGCAGGAGGGGCTGGCATCGCTGCAAATTATATTTAACCTGTTCAGGCAGCATGTAGCCGATGAAGTATTTGCCAAAGCCAAAGAAAAGGGGGTAGCTATCATCGCGCGGGTGCCTTTGGCCAGCGGGTTATTAACCGGCCGTTTTAATGAGCATACCCATTTTGCCGCAAACGATCACCGCAGCTATAACGCTCACGGCGAAAAGTTTAATGCCGGAGAAACATTTTCGGGCATTGATTTTAAGGAAGGCGTAAAATTAGTCGCACAAATAAAAAAATTATTGCCTGATGAACGCATGGCGCAATGGGCCATCCGCTGGATACTGGACCATCCCGAAGTAACCACTGTAATACCCGGCGCGTCAAAGGTAGCGCAGGTGCATAGCAATGTGGAAGCATCGGCTTTGCCAAATTTACCGCGGGAATCGCATGATGCGTTAAGGGAACTTTATGATGAGGAGATAGTTGATAAAATAAGGGGGCATTTTTAATATAAACAATGTAATTAAATTGTTTCATAATACCTTTAGTATTTATTCGTTAAATTTGGGAATGAAGCATCTTAAATACCTTTTGCCTTTTGCCTTTCTCCTTTTGCCTCTCCTCAACAGGGCTGCTTCTATACTCATGCCTATGGATGAGGCGCAAAAAAATCATTTAAAGGCTTATGGCATCGCTTTTTTGGTATTGAAGGATGGCGGCGAGGTTGACTGGCTGCTTAATTACCGCGGCGGCAGTTTCATGACCAAATATGATAAAAAATTGGAGGACGAATGTAATATCCGCGGCGTTAGCTACGAGGTTTTACCCGACGCTAAAGTAAGCGAGATCATTACCCAGGTAAGCGACCCATCCGTTAATATGGACCTGGTGAAGCTGGAAAAAGCGCCTAAAATAGCAGTGTATTCGCCCAAAAACAAACTGCCCTGGGATGACGCGGTTACCCTGGTGCTAAAATATGCCGAGATACCCTTCGACCTGGTTTATGATGAAGAAGTGCTGCGAGGCGACCTGCCTAAATACGATTGGCTGCACCTGCACCACGAAGATTTTACCGGCCAGTACAGCAAGTTTTTCGCCGGGTACAGTAACGCCTCATGGTACATAGAGGATAAAAGGGTACAGGAAGAAACAGCCGCAAAGCTGGGTTTTAAAAAAGTATCAAAAATGAAACTGGCCGTAGCCCAACATATCCGCGATTTTTGCGCGGGCGGGGGCTTTTTGTTCGCCATGTGTTCGGGTACCGAAACTTTTGATGTAGCGTTGGCTGCTGCTAACACCGATATATGCGAAAGTATGTTTGACGGCGATGCTGCCGACCCCGCAGCGCAGTCCAAACTTGATTTTAGCCAGACCTTCGCTTTTCAGAATTTTACGTTGGATGATAACCCGTTTTCGCACCGGTTCAGTGATATTGATGTAACCACTACACGCAAGGTTGACCAGGTGAACGACTTTTTTACGCTGTTTGATTTTTCGGCAAAATGGGATGTGGTGCCCAGTATGTTAACACAAAATCATGATAAAGTGGTTAAAGGTTTTATGGGTTTAACTACAGCCTTTGATAAGAGCAAGCTTAAACCTGATGTAACCATAATGGGTGAAATGAAAACCGCTAACGAGGCACGTTACATACACGGCGAATACGGCAAAGGGCAATGGACATTTTACAGCGGCCATGACCCCGAAGATTACCAGCACAATGTTAATGATCCACCTACTGATTTGAATTTGCACCCTAACTCGCCGGGTTACAGGCTGATATTAAATAATGTGTTGTTCCCGGCAGCGAAGAAGAAGAAACAGAAGACGTAGTTATCAGTTTGCGGTTGCCAGTTTGCAGTAGCTACTACCCACTGCCCACTGCCCACTGAAAACTGCCAACTCATTTATATAGGTTATTTTAATATGAAAAACATAAAATACCTTTTACCATTTACCTTTCTCCTTTTAACCTTCTTCAGCAGGGCTGCTTCCATATTGATACCTATGGACGATGTGCAGAAAGATCATTTAAAATCATACGGTATAGCTTTTTGGGTATTGCAAAACGGTGAGGAGGTTGATTGGCTGCTTAATTACCGCGGTGGCAGCTTTATGGCCAAATATGATAAAAAAACCGAAGACGAATGTAAAGTACGGGGAGTTACCTACGAGGTGCTGGCTGATGCTAAGGTAAGCGAGATAGTCGCCCAGATAAACGACCCCTCGGTTAATATGGACCTGGTAAAGCTGTTTAAGGCGCCCAGGATGGCGGTTTATTCGCCTAAGGTTGGGATTAAACCTTCGGACGACGCGGTTATAATTGTGTTAAAGTATGCCGAAATACCCTTCGACATTATTTACGACGAGGAAGTTTTAAAAGGCGACCTGCCTAAATACGACTGGCTGCACCTGCACCACGAAGATTTTACAGGGCAGTACAGCAAAACTGGCCGCGGCCGTATGAGTTCGGAAATTGTGATGGAAGACAGGGCCATACAGGAAGCCACGGCGCATAAATTTGGCTTTGAAAAAGTATCAAAAATGAAACTGGCCGTAGCGCAGCGCATCCGCGATTTTTGCGCCGGGGGCGGGTTTTTATTTGCCATGTGTTCGGGTGCTGATAGTTTTGATATTGCCCTTTCTGCGGCCAATACCGATATAGTTGACGAAACCTACGACGGTGACCCGCCCGACCCGAAGGCGCAATCAAAACTTGATTTTAGCCAAACCTTCGCCTTTCAGAATTTTAAAGTGGTTACCAATTCGAACCAACGGGGCTTTAGCGATATTGATACCGGCCCAACGCGATACGTTGCACCCGAAGATGATTTTTTTACCCTGTTTGATTTTTCGGCCAAGTGGGATGTTGTACCCAGTATGCTCACACAGGACCATGAAAGGGTAATACGGGGATTTAACGGGTTATGCACCGCTTTCAATAAAAGCAAAATTAAACCCAGCGTAACCATTATGGGCGAAATGAAAACCGGCAACGAGGCCCGTTACATTCACGGCGAATACGGAAAAGGGCAATGGACCTATTACGGTGGCCACGACCCCGAACGGCAGCAAGGCGGCGGCGGTGGCCGGGGAAACTACGGCGGCGGCTTTAATGGTGGCGGCAATTTTGGCGGCGGCGGCGGTTTCGGCGGCGGTGGCCGTGGTACAGGAACAGACCTGAGCCTGCATCCCAACTCGCCGGGCTATAGGTTGATCCTGAATAATGTGCTGTTCCCTGCGGCAAAGAAGAAGAAACAGAAAACGTAATTAGAGGTTAGTGATTAGAGGTTAGGTGTTGTTTGCCGGCGGTGTAAACTCATTGCAGGATTATATATTTAAAAGTGATGTAGTGTTTCACAAAATAGTGAAACAGTATGAAACACCTGAAACACTTTTTGCCTGTAAGTTGCTGTAGATTAGCATTTTGCAAAAACAAGGTGAAACACCTTGAAACAGTACAAAAAGATGATGTAAAAACCCATAAATAATTTATTTACAATTATTTATGGGCTTTTTGTATTTATCATGAAATTTGGAGTGAAACACTTTGGTGAAACATCACCCTGAAAAAAATTTACCTATTACCCCCCCTTTTTCTTTAATCAGGAGTATTTAGTGTATAAGTAATATAAAAACCGTATGGTCACTTCCTTTTTTAACAGGGCGAAAAAATGAACGGTATAAATAATAAACCAGTTTTGACTGCATTATTATTGCAGCTTATTACACTTGCCGCAATTGCGCAAGCGCCTTCAACAATGCAGCACGACAGCCTTGCCCAAGTTAATATCAAAGATAAATCACCAAAATTACCTAACATTCAACAGATCAGCCTGCGCGCCCCGGATAAATTTAAAATTGATGGCAAAGCAACAGAGTGGAAAAACCAGTTTCAGGCGTATAATAAAGCCACCAATATTTATTATACGTTGGCAAATGATGACAAATATCTTTATCTGACCGTGCAGGCGACAGATCCCGGAGTAATTAATAAAATTTTGGGCGGCGGGGCTATTTTCAGCATTAACAGGTCAGAAAAAAAGGATTTTAAAGATGCTATGCGCATTACTTATCCAATGCTTAAAGACAGTGGAAAGATGGTGAAGCTGGCAGTAAACTTTGGAGCTATGCCAAAGATCATTCTCGGTTCACACGTTTCGGAAATGCAGGCAGATTCATTTATGAATATTAATAATAACCTCATTGGTAATAAATTAAAAATGATTATGGTTACCGGTATAAAAGGAATAGATACGCTTATTTCAATATACAATGCAGACGGGATCAAAGCCGCGGGAGCGTTTGATAATAAAATGGCTTATACCTATGAGTTGGCGATAAGTTTGAAACAATTGGGATTTAGTGCTGCCGATGATGTAAAATTTGCCTATAATATTAAGCTGCCGGGTGTATATACTCCCTTTGCGGCCGGTGGAGACATAAGTGTCATTGCTCCGAACGGGCAACCTGTGACTTTTACATTCGGAACATATAAACCCGCAAGGACACCCGGCAACCCAACCGGACTGAATATTTTTGCCCCGACTGATTTTTGGGCAGAGTACATATTGGCAAAAAAGTAGAATCAATTGTAAAATATTTATAAACCATTTATGAAAATCAATTATGCTTGCTGCTGAATATATAGTGCTTTAAATGATTAATTTGAGAATGAACAGAACGAATTATAAACTGGTTTTGCCCGCATTGTTATTGCTGCTTATTACAGTTACTACAAACGCACAGCAGTTAAAAGTTACCGACAGCCTGGAAAATAAGATCAATTTATATGCAATAAAAAATCAATCCCCAACACTGTTCATCCATTTCGATAAAACCATTTATTCAAATAACGAAAACGTATGGTTCACCGCCTACCTGTTCAATGCCGATTATAAGCGGTATAAAACCCTTTCGCTTGCCTTAGTAAAGGACGACAACCGTGCCGTAGTTATGGAGGACAAGTTTGTGATCAGCAACGGCCTGTCATTTGGTAATACCTTTGTGCCCGATTCAGTCGGGCCGGGCAATTATAGTTTTATAGCAACCACTAACCTGCTGGTAAACGGAAAGCCGGATGTAATTTTCACCCAACCCGTCACCATTAAAACCGAAGATAAACAGAATTATACCGCCTCGCTTAACCCCCTGGATACTTCCGTAACCGCCGAAAAGCAAAAAGTAATACTGCTGGTAAATTTTGTTAATCCAAACCCAAAAGAAATACCTGCTTCGGTACCGGCCTGGTATTATATAGGCAATCCGTCACACCCGGTTCTGAAAGATTCTGTAAAAACAGCGAACGGGCAGTATGTTTTTAATATACCCTCTAAACTGCTTAGCCAGGGCAACAACCGGCTGCATGTACAATTGAAATATAAAAAAGAAGTTAAAGAAATAAGTATAGCGCTGCCCGTAGCGTCGCGGCCTGCTGTTGTGAGGTTTTACCCGGAAGGTGGTTACCTGGTAAATAATACCCAAAGCACCATAGGCTGGGAAGTAAAAAACGCCGCGGGTAACCCAATTGGTGTAAGCGCTATACTTTTCCAGAATGAAAAAGTAATTGACACGATTACAACCACCAGTTATGGCCTGGGTAAATTTACCTTAACGCCGCAGGCAGGCAGCAGTTATTATGTGAAGCTGTATGGCGTAAATAAAAAAGACACCCTGTATCAATTGTCCCAAGCGCTTATGCAGGGGCCTGCTTTATCCCTTCCAACCGCGCTGGTAAATGATACGTTGGTTGTTAACCTGCGCGATGAGCAGCATGAAAAATTATACCTCATCGGCCATAATTATAAGCAGTTGTTTTTTACAACCCCTGTTAACATGACCACCACCACTAAACGAATAAAATTTATACTTAAGGCGGTGCCCAGGGGGTTAACCCAATTAACCCTGACCGATAGTACCGGGCGGCCATTTGCCGAACGGGTATTCTTCGCGCATTATGACCAACGAACAACGCTTGCCATAACCACCGATATGGACGAATATGCTACCCGAAAAAAAGTAACAGTTAAGGTACGTTTGGATGATAGAGCCGACAGCGGGTTTGTATCTGTGGCCTGTGTGCAGGAGAACCGGGTAGAGTTTAAAAAGAAAAATGATATTGAAAGCTATTTTTATTTAAAGCATGATTTGGAGGATATGCCCGTACGGGAAAGCTATTTAAGCAATAGTGAAGCTGATAAACAATTCCTTGAAAATGTATTGCTCATTAAAGGTTGGAGAAAATATACCTGGGTTGATATGTTGAAGTCGGAACCAGCTGATACTATGCGAAAGTTTGAGGAGTTGATTTTTAAAGGCGATGTTACTCAAAGCCCTTCTGGCAGGATTATACCATACGGGATTATACAATACGGGCCTTTAAAGGTCCCGGTTTCTATAGTAAACCTCGTCCGTCCGCTTAACCCGGTTATTACCGATAATACAGGTATTTTTACTTTAACAGACAATGATGTACGTACTGAATCGGACAAAAAAGTAACCTTATTAATAATCAATACCCAAGCAAATCAATATCTTATTCATGTATCCGATCCTTATATAAGTCTCAATAAGGGGCTTTCAAACCAATTGTTGGCTGCCGATTACAGCACTTCAGGGCAGGAAAGCACTCGTTATATGCTTATTGCTGATAATGAACACGCTATACAGTTAAAGGAAGTAAAAATTAATGACAAAAGCGACGATTCTTTCTTTGGAAACTCGGGCGTAACTGCAAATGCCTGTGGTGATTACGTATGCAGGTATAATATATTGAATTGTAAAAACCACCGTAATGAGGGTGATAACCACCCACCGGTAGTTGGTGCAATGTACCTCATTAACGGTAAGAATGATATTTACATGGGGTGTACTACCCTAAAAAGTGATAATGTACTCAAATTTAAAGGCATTTACCAAGCAGTGGAGTTTTACCCGGCAGATTATTCGCAGGTAAACCCATCACAGCCTGATTATGTTTCAACCATTTTCTGGAAGCACCAGTTGAAAGTATCATCAACAAAAGATGCGGAGTTTTCATTTTATACCAGTGATATCACCGGCAGGTATAAAATAGTTGTACAGGGTGTAACCGGTACTGATGTTACTTATGGGGAGAAAACTTTTAACGTGGTAAAAGCCAAATAATAACATGAAAAAATTGCTCTGCATACTATTAGTTTTATTAGGCTTTGGCGCCACAGCGCAGAGGAAATTTCCGATTGACAGCCTTAACAACCAAATTGGCCTGTACGCAAATAAAATGCAGTCGCCGATGCTGTTCGTGCATTTTGATAAAAATGTTTATACCAATAACGAGGGTATTTGGTTTACGGCCTACCTGGTAAACTATGCCGATGCCGGCCTGTACCATACGCTTTCGCTGGCGCTCATGCGCGACGCCGACCGGGCTGTGGTTATGGAAGACCGCTTTACGATGGGCAAGGGTGCTTGTTTTGGCAATACCGTTATCCCCGATACGGTGGCCCCCGGCAATTATACCTTTTTGGTTACCACCAGTCGCCTGGTGAACGGCAAGCCCGAAATGGTGTTCGCGCAACCGGTGACCATTAAAACCCAAAGTGAACCGGTATTTACCGCCTCGCTCAACCCGCTCGATACCTCGGCTAATGCCGCCGAACAAAAAGTAATGCTGCTGGTGGGTGTGCCCGGCCCCGATCCAGACCCTGACAAGCAAACACCGCCGCCGC